>JAVJVX010000009.1:0-300000 GCA_040220875.1 Alphaproteobacteria bacterium
ATGCCCATTGAGATAACGATGCCGGCGCTTTCGCCGACGATGGAGGAGGGGACTTTGGCGAAATGGCTGAAGTCCGAGGGTGATTCTGTTTCGGCCGGGGATGTTATTGCGGAGATCGAGACGGACAAGGCGACGATGGAGGTTGAGGCTGTTGACGAGGGTGTTTTGGGGAAGATTCTCGTTGCCGAGGGGACGGAAGAGGTCAAGGTGAACACGGCGATTGCTCTTCTTCTCGAGGAGGGCGAGGATCGTTCTGCGCTTGAGGGGTATACGCCGAAGGCATCCGGGGCGGGTCCGTCGGCCGAAGCGGCCCCGAACGGCGAATCGTCCGAGGCAAGCGCGGAAGCAGCGCCGGCCGCTCAAAAACCGGCCGAGGCGAGCCCCCTTGCCCGGCGCATGGCAGCGAAGGCGGGAATTGACCTTTCCGCCGTCAAGGGGACGGGGCCGGACGGACGCATCGTCAAGGGAGACGTCGAAAAAATCCTGCACACCAAGCAGGGCACGGGACAAGGCGGCGGCGCTCGCGGCGCCCGACCGCCTGCCGAAGGCGAACCGGCGACGGGTCCGGGCGGACGTATTTTCGCGAGCCCGCTTGCCCGGCGCATCGCGGAAAACGAGGGCCTCGATATCGCGCGAATCGCGGGCTCAGGCCCCCACGGACGGATCATCAAGGCCGACGTGGAAACAGCCCTCGCCACGGGTGCGGCCAGGGGTGGCGCTGCCGCGGCGGCGGCGGCCGATGCCGAACTCGAACCGGCCTACGATCTCGTCAAGCTGTCCAACACGCGCAAGATCATCGCCAAGCGACTGAGTGAATCGAAGCGCGAAATTCCGCATTTCTACATGACGGTGGATTGCGAGACGGACAACCTGCTCGCCGCACGCAAGCGGCTCAATGCCGCAAGTCCGGAGGGTGAGGGCGCTTTCAAGCTTTCGGTCAATGATTTCGTCATCAAGGCCGTGGCCGTGGCGCTCAAGCAGGTGCCGGCGGCCAATGCAGAGTTCACGGCCGAGGGTCTCAAGATGTTCAAGCGCGCCGATATCTCGGTCGCGGTGGCGGTTGAAGGCGGGCTCATCACGCCGATCATCCGGGCCGCCGAAACCAAGGGGCTCCGGCAGATCTCGGCCGAGATGCGCGACCTTGCGGGGCGCGCGCGGGAGGGCAAGCTCCAGCCCGAGGAATATCAGGGCGGCACGTTCTCGATCTCCAATCTCGGCATGTACGGGATCCGGGAGTTCGCGGCTGTCATCAACCCGCCACAGGGTGCGATCCTGGCAATTGGCGCGGGCGAAGAGCGCCCGGTGGTGCGGAATGGCGAAATTGTCATCCGGAACATGATGTCGGTGACGCTGTCCTGCGATCATCGTGTCGTGGACGGGGCTGTCGGAGCTGAATTCCTCGCGGCGTTCAGGGCGCTGATCGAGGAGCCCGTCGGCATGTTGCTATAAGGAATCGGAATATGGCGGACACCAAATTCGACCTCATCGTCATCGGCGGCGGACCCGGCGGCTACGTCGCCGCCATCAGGGCATCCCAGCTCGGCATGAAGGCGGCGGTGGTGGAGCGCGAGCATTTGGGCGGGATCTGCCTGAACTGGGGATGCATTCCGACCAAGGCGCTGCTCAGGACGTCGGAAGTTTATCACCTGATGAAAAATGCCGCGTCTTTCGGTCTCAAGGCCGAGAATGTCTCGATCGACCTCAAAAAGATCGTCGAACGCTCGCGCAAGGTTGCGGGCCAGCTCAGTAACGGCGTCGGCTACCTGATGAAGAAGCACAAGGTGACGGTCATTGAGGGGGCGGGGCATCTCGCCGGACGGGGCAAGGTGGCGGTGGAGAAGGATGGCAAGGGCGTAGCCGAGCTTGAGGCCCGGCACATCATCCTTGCAACCGGCGCGCGGGCGCGCCAGCTACCGGGACTAGAGTCCGACGGCAAGTTGATCTGGACCTACAAGGAGGCGCTGGTCCCCGAAACGATGCCGAAGTCGCTGCTGGTCGTGGGCTCGGGAGCCATCGGAATCGAATTTGCCAGCTTCTATCGCGAGCTGGGCGCCGAGGTCACCGTGGTTGAGGTGCTCGACCGGATCTTGCCGGTGGAGGATGCGGAAATTTCCGCCTTGGCCGAGAAGGCCTTTACCAGTCAGGGCATCAAGATCGTCACCGGAGCCGGCGTAAAGAGCCTCAAGAAAGGCAAGAATAACGTCACGGCGACGATTGAAAAAGGCGGCAAGACCGAATCGCGGACAGTGGACCGGGTCATCATGGCCGTGGGCATTACCGGCAACGTCGAGAACATCGGCCTCGAGAAAACCAAGGTGAAGGTGGAAAAAGGCCATGTCGTCGTCAATGAGTGGCTGGAGACGGGCGAGCCTGGCGTCTACGCCATCGGCGATCTGGTCGGGGCGCCGTGGCTCGCTCATAAGGCCAGCCACGAAGGCGTCATCTGTGTCGAGAAAATCGCCGGGCAAAAAGGCGTGCATCCGCTCGATACCGGGAATATCCCCGCCTGTACCTATTGCCGGCCGCAGATCGCCAGCGTCGGCCTGACCGAGACGGCGGCCCGGGAAAAGGGCCATGACGTGCGCGTCGGTCGTTTTCCCTACCAGGGGAACGGCAAGGCCATTGCGCTCGGCGAGTCCGAGGGCCTGATCAAGACCGTTTTCGACAAGAAGACCGGCGAGCTCCTCGGCGCTCATCTGATCGGCGCCGAGGTGACGGAACTGATCCAGGGCTACGCCGTGGCGCGTACGCTGGAGACGACGGAAGCGGAACTGATCAATACCGTCTTCCCTCATCCGACACTATCGGAAATGATGCACGAGTCGGTCCTTGACGCCTATGGTCGCGTACTCCACATCTAAAGGAGATGGCGGGGGCCGGCACTGAAAGGAGACCCGTTTGACGGACATCCAGAACATGGCGCCCGATGCCGGGCTGGAAACGGCAGGCGACACGGCGGCGCACGCGCTCCGCAAGCCGTCCTGGATTCGGGTCAAGGCGCCGGTATCGGCCGAATATAACCGCACGCGCAAGCTCATGCGCGAGTTGCGCCTGAACACGGTCTGCGAAGAGGCGGCCTGCCCAAATATCGGCGAATGCTGGGCGCAGCGTCACGCGACCGTCATGATTCTGGGCAGCGTGTGCACGCGCGCCTGTGCCTTCTGCAACGTCAAGACCGGCAAGCCCGATCTTCTCGATCCGCATGAGCCCGACCACCTGGCCGAAGCAGTCGGCCGGCTGGGCCTGGAACACGTCGTCATCACCTCCGTGGATCGCGACGATCTTCCCGATGGCGGCGCGGCGCATTTCGTCGCGTGTATCGAAAAAATACGCAAGACCTCACCGGGGACAACCATCGAAATCCTGACGCCGGATTTCCTGCGTAAGGGAGGCGCGGTGGAGGCGATCTGTGCCGCGAAGCCGGATGTCTACAATCACAACCTCGAGACCGTGCCCCGGCTGTATGCGGCCGTACGGCCGGGGGCACGTTATTTTCACTCCTTGCGCCTGCTGAGCGACGTGAAGCGGCACGACCCGTCGATCTTCACAAAATCCGGGATCATGGTGGGGCTCGGCGAAACCGCGGATGAAGTGGTGCAGGTAATGGACGATTTGCGGGCGGCCGATGTGGATTTCATTACCATCGGCCAATACCTGCAGCCGACGCCCAAACATCACGAAGTCAAACGTTTCGTTACGCCCGATGAATTTGAGGGCTATGCGCGGACCGCGCGGGGCAAGGGGTTCCTGATGGTCTCGGCCTCGCCGCTCACCCGGTCCTCCTATCATGCTGGTGATGACTTCGAGAAACTCCGTGCGGCGCGCCAGTCGCAGCTTGCGCGGGACGGACATCCCGGTTAGGGGGAACTGTGCCGTCTCATCAGGAAACCCGCGTTCTGCTTTATAGTCCCGAGGAACTTTTCGACCTCGTCGCCGATATCGACAGGTACCAAGAATTCCTGCCCTGGTGCATCGCCTCTCGCGTCCACAAGCGCGACGGGGATGAGCTGCGCGCCGATCTTGTGATCGGTTTCAAGATGCTCCGAGAAACCTACACCTCACGCGTCATCCTCGACCGGCCCCATACAATTGACGTCGATTACATCAAGGGGCCGTTCCGCCATCTCGACAATCACTGGCGGTTCGAACCCGAAACGCTTAGTTCGGGCGTCCCGGCCTGCCGGGTGTTTTTCCGCGTCGATTTCGAATTTGGCCCGGCCCTGTTGCGCCGGGTGATGGAGCCCCTCTTCCACGAGGCGGTGCGTCGCATGGTGCATGCGTTCGAGACCCGCGCGGAGGAGTTGTACGGCAAGCGCGCGGCCTGAGTGGCGCCGCCTGCGCGGCCCGCCCGGTTATGGGAGAAATTCGAGTTGCGAGAGAGCGAGGTTCATCGCCGCCAGCACCGATAGCCGGCGCACCCCCGCGCGGTCGCCGGCAAAACGATGTTCGCGTACCACGGTTTTGAGTCCGCGCCCGGCGGAGGCGATGTAAACCAGACCCACGGGCTTCTCCATCGTGCCGCCCCCCGGACCCGCGACGCCGGTCACAGCGACACTGATTTCCGCGCGGGCGTTGCCAAGAGCACCATCGGCCATGGCGGTCGCGACTTCGGCACTGACGGCCCCGCGCAGGCGCAGCAAACTCTCCGGCACGTCCAGCAATTCCTGCTTCGCAACATTCGTGTAGGTCACGAAGCCGCGCTCGACCACGTCGCTCGAGCCCGCAATCTCGGTCAGGAGGCCGGCAATCAGTCCGCCGGTGCATGATTCGGCAGTCACGATCATGGCATTCCGGCGCCGGAAACTCTCCAGAAGATGGGTGGCAAGCGCCAGACTGTCGGCGTCAAACATAGTGAAGCCCTATGCTGATCGCCAGAAACCCGAGGCTGGCATAAAGCCCGGCCACCACGTCATCGGCCATGATCGCAAAGGCCGGAGGCAGGGCGCTTTCCAGATGGCGGATGGGCCAGGGCTTCCAGATATCGAACAGGCGGAACAATACGAATGCGAGAAGATAGGCTGTCGGATTGAGCGGCACCGCGAGGAGCACCATCCATTGTCCTGCGACCTCGTCGATGACGACCAGGCCGGGATCGTGGCTCGCGCCATCCTTGACCTGGGACAGGACGACGAAGCAGGCCCACCAGCCGAGAAAGAAGGCGAGGACGGTTGCGATCCAAAGGCCCACAAGGCCGAACTGCTCGACAATTACCCAGGCGCAGGGGAGCGCGGCCGCCGCCCCCCACGTGCCCGGCATCCTTGGCATCAGTCCGGCGCCGAACCATGTCACGATAAGGCTTATCGGATGGGTGAAGGGGAGATTCCAGGGCAGGTCGAGACGGGACATGAGCCTTACCCGGTTCGGTTGGTGCGAGGCAGGCGCACCGTCGCGACCGCCTGGGCGGCGATGCCTTCTCCTCGTCCGGTAAAGCCGAGCCCTTCTGTCGTGGTCGCCTTTATGCCCACCTGGTCCGGGGCGATGGCCAGGATTTCGGCCACGCGGCGTGTCATGGCGGCCCGGTGGGGGCCGATCCTGGGCGCCTCACAGATCAGCGTCAGGTCGAGCCCGGTGATCTCGCCGCCCCGCGCGCGCACCAGTTCGGCTGCGTGCGCGAGGAAGCGATCCGAGGATGCGTCGCGCCAGGCCTCGTCCGACGGCGGGAAATGGTCGCCGATATCGCCGGCCGCGATCGCCCCGAGAAGCGCGTCTGTCGCCGCGTGCAGCCCGGCATCGGCATCCGAATGGCCCTTGAGGCCGGCGCTATGGGCAATCCGGATTCCGCAAAGCCAGACATGGTCGCCCGTCTCGAACCGGTGCACGTCGAACCCCTGGCCGGTGCGATAGACCCAGTCCCTTTCGCACATGCGTCGCGCGCGGTCGAAATCGTCGGTCGTCGTCACCTTGAAATTATCCTCGCTGCCGGGGACCAGCTTTACCGTGAGGCCGGCCGCCTCGGCAATGGCCGCATCATCGGTGAAATCCGAGCGGCCACTCGCGCGAGCCGCTTCGTGGGCCGCCATCAGGGCTACGAAGCGGAAACCCTGCGGCGTCTGGGCACGCCAGAGCCCGGCCCGCGCCACCGTCTCCGCACTCGTCTCTCCGGACGAATCCGCGCGTTTTAGCGTATCGGCGACGGGAAGCGCGGCCAGGGCGCCGTCGGCCGTCTCCAGCCCGGCGATGACCCGGGAGATCAAAGCCTCGTCGACGAACGGGCGGGCCGCATCGTGGATCAGAACCGCGTCCGGATTATGGGAAGTCAGATGAATAAGCCCGTTCCGTACGGATTCCTGTCTTGTCGCGCCGCCGACGGCCGGGGGCAGCAGATCCAGCCCTGCGCAAGCCGTCTCGTAGAGAACCCGGTCATCGGGGTGGATGACGACGGCGACGCCGGCGATTTCGGGATGGGATTTCAGACGTGCGGCCGACCAGGCCAGGACGGGCCTGCCGCCGAGGTCGAGATACTGCTTGGGCGTCTCGTGGCCGAGGCGCGCGCCACGGCCGGCCGCCACGATCAGTGCATAAACCCCCGTCATGCCACCAGCGCCAGGTTGCCGGGCCGCTTCGGTACCGGCTTTTGGGCGGGACTCCCGCCGTGAAGGTTGAATTCGGGCAAAAACATGCGTCCTTTTACGCGATCGGCACGGATTTCGATATATGCTACCCGCCGTTGCGGACCTTGTTGTTGCGAACCTTGGGGAGGGAAAGGGGCATGAGTCATCTGCTGCTGGCGGCCTGCGCCATCCTGTCCCTGGTCCCCGCCGGGCTGCGCGCCCATTGGGGCGAGGGGACACGCAATTCCGTCTTTTGGGCTCTGGCTTTGGTTGCCGTGGCCGGTCCCGCAAGCTATCTGGCCGCGGGGTTGAGCGGGCCGGCCGGCGTATGGCACGCAGGGCCGGCGGGCTCCCTCTGGGTAACCGTCACCTGGGCGGCGATCCTGTATCTGTTCCTGTCGCTGGTATCGGCCGGTGCCCATCGGCTGGCGGCCCTGGTCTATCCTTATCTCGCAGTCCTGGCCCTCCTGGCGCTGCTCACGGAATTCCTGCCGAGCAGCGCACCGGAGGCGCGCCCCGTGGGCGCCGTGCTGGGCGATCCATGGCTGCTGTTTCACGTCGTGGTCTCGGTCGTGACCTACGGGCTGCTTACGCTGGCGGCGGTGAGCGCTCTTGCAGTAATAATTCAAGAAAGATCACTAAAATCCAGAAAAAAAAGTAAAATATCGGATATTCTTCCCGCGGCACGAACCGCGGAAACCCTGCAGATCGGGTTGCTGGCCGCTGCCGGGGTAGTGCTTCTCCTCGGGCTCGCGACAGGCATGGCGGTAGAGTTCAGGAGCTCGGGTCAGCTCCTTGTCCTTGACCACAAGACCCTCCTGGTTCTCCTCTCGTTCCTGGCCATCGCCATTCTTCTCGCCATCCACTGGCAAAGCGGGATGCGGGGCCGGCAGGCGGCACGATGGATTCTGGTCGCCTATTTGCTGCTGAGCCTGGCTTTTCCCGGAGTCAAGTTCATCAGCTATGTGTTGCTCGGCCGGTGACGGGGCGGGCTTGCCAGGCTTGAGCCTGACGCCTAATGTGCCCGGAAAATGAGCATTGGGCGGTATTGCCTAAAGATCGAGCAAAATTTCATGACGAGCTTGCTGCGCCCCATCTCCGTCGGTCCCGTGACGCTGGAAAACAACGTGGTTCTGGCGCCCATGTCGGGCGTGTCGGACATGCCGTTCCGCCGTCTGGTCAAGGGCTTTGGTGCCGGCCTCGTGATATCCGAGATGATCGCGAGCGAGGCCATGATCCGGGCGACCCGGCGGTCGATGAAAATGGCGGACAATTGCGCCGACGAGTTTCCGATGGCGGTGCAGCTTGCCGGGTGCGAGGCTCGCGTCATGGCGGAGGCGGCCAGGCTCAACGTGGACCGGGGTGCCGCCATCATCGACATAAACATGGGGTGTCCCGTCAAGAAGGTGGTGAATGGCGAGGCCGGCTCCGCCTTGATGAAGGACGAGGTATTGGCCGGACGCATCCTGGAGGCGACGGTGAGCGCGGTGGATGTGCCTGTGACGCTGAAAATGCGGACGGGCTGGAATCAGCAAAACCGCAACGCGCCGCGCCTGGCGAAAATCGCCGAGGAGGCCGGGATCCAGATGATCACGGTCCATGGCCGCACGCGGTGCCAGCTTTATAACGGTCAGGCCGACTGGGATTTCATCCGCGAGGTGGCGGAGTCGGTGCGCATCCCGGTTCTCGCCAACGGGGATGTGGTGACGGTGGACCACGCAGCCGAGATTCTGCGCCGTTCCGGCGCCCAGGGCGTCATGGTTGGGCGGGGAAGCTATGGCCGGCCATGGTTCCTTGGCCAGGTTATCCGCTTCCTGGCCGACGGCACGCGCCTGCCCGATCCGGCGCCGGAGGTGCGCGGCAGGATCCTTCTCGAACATTACGATGCCTTACTCTCTCACTATGGCGAAGAGGCGGGCGTCAGGATCGCGCGCAAGCATGTTGGCTGGTATTCGAAAGGGCTGCCGGGGTCGGCCGAATTCCGCTCGGCCGTCAACCGTCTGGCCGAGCCGGCCGAGGTACGCGATATGATCACGGCATTCTTTACCCGGCGCGATCTTGGCATGGCGGCCTGACATTATGGCGAAGGTGGAGCGTCTCCCGCCGCGCGTGCCGGCGCTGAATGCGGATGCCATCCTTCAGGCGCTGCCCGATGCGGTGCTTGTGCTGGACCGCGAAGATCGGATCGTATACGCGAACAGCGCGGCCGAGCAGCTCCTGCAAATGGGGCTAGCTCACCTTCGGAACCGTCCTCTGTCCGAGTTCCTGGCGGAAGATCACCCGGTCTTCAGCCTCGCCGGGCAGGTGCGCGAATCCGGGGGCAGCGCGGCGGAACACGGGTTGCATCTGGTCTCGCCGAAAATCGGCTCGCACGAAGTCTCGCTCCAGCTTTCGGCCCTCGACGATCGGTCGGGGCATGTCTCGGTGACGATCCATGAACTCACGCTTGCCCAGCAGATCGACCGCCGCCTCCTGTACAAGGGGGCGGCACGCTCCATGACGGCGATGGCTGCCGTGCTTGCGCATGAGGTCAAGAACCCCCTGTCGGGGATCCGCGGCGCGGCCCAGTTGCTGGAGACGGAGGCGGATCCGGCCGGGCGCGAGTTGACCCGGCTGATCTGTGACGAGACCGACCGGATCTGTGCGCTTGTCGACCGGATGGAAGGCTTCGGCGACCAGCGCGTGCTGCCAGCCGATCCGGTCAACTTGCATGAGGTCCTCGATCACGTGCAGCGTCTTGCGCGCGCGGGGTTTGCGCGGCACGCGACCTTGTCGCTCTCCTATGATCCCTCGCTGCCCCCGGCGCGCGGCAATCGCGATCAGCTCGTGCAGGTATGCCTTAACCTGGTCAAGAATGCAGCCGAGGCGCTTCCGGCCACCGGGGGCGAAATCATCCTGTCGACGGCCTACCGTCATGGGCTGAGCGTTTCCGTCGGGGGCGGGACAGCGCGGATTGCCCTGCCGCTGATTATCGAGATTCAGGACAACGGTCCGGGCATTCCCGATGACCTGAAGAGCCAGCTCTTTGACCCGTTCGTGACGACCAAGGCCAGCGGCGCCGGGCTCGGGCTGGCGCTGTCGGCCAAGATCGTCGACGACCATGGGGGCATTCTCGAATGCGAGAGCGCACCCAGACGCACGATCTTCCGGGTGATGCTGCCGGTCTATCAGGGCGCCGCGGTGCGAGAGCAGATATGAGCCACGAAACCATTCTGGTCGCCGACGACGACCGGGCCATCCGGACGATCCTGCATCAGGCACTTGGACGAGAGGGATACAACGTCCGGACCACGGGAATGGCCTCGAACCTCTGGCAGTGGATCGATCAGGGCGAGGGGGATCTCGTCATCACCGATGTCGTCATGCCCGACGGCAATGGCCTTGACCTGCTACCACAGATCCGCAAGGCGCGCCCGGATCTGCGTGTGATCGTCCTGAGCGCGCGCAACACCATGCTGACGGCGGTGGATGCGGCGGAGCGCGGCGCTTTCGAGTATCTGCCCAAGCCGTTCGACCTCAAGGAACTGGTGACCATCGTGCGCCGGGCGCTGGAGCCGGCCGCCCCCCGCGCGCCGGCAACGCATCAGAAACATGCGGATGAGCGCCTGCCGCTGATCGGGCGCTCGTCCGCCATGCAGGAAATCTATCGCGTGCTGGCCCGACTGATGGGAACCGATCTGACGGTGATGATCACAGGCGAATCCGGGACCGGCAAGGAACTCGTCGCCAAAGCGCTGCATGATTTCGGCAAACGGCGCAATGGCCCCTTTGTCGCGATCAACATGGCCGCCATCCCCCGCGAGTTGATCGAGGCGGAATTATTCGGCCACGAGAAGGGCGCTTTTACCGGTGCTGTCTCGCGCTCCGACGGACGGTTTCAGCAGGCCGAGGGTGGGACGCTGTTTCTCGATGAAATCGGGGATATGCCACTCGACGCTCAGACCCGGCTGCTTCGTGTCCTGCAGGAAGGAGAGTTCACGCGGGTGGGCGGACGCACACCGATCTCGGCAAATGTCCGGATCGTTGCCGCGACGCATCGCGATCTGCGCCAGCTTGTCCGTCAGGGCCTGTTTCGCGAAGATCTGTTTTACCGATTGAATGTGGTGCCAGTACGTCTGCCACCATTGGCCGAACGGCGCGAGGATATCCCGGAACTGGTCAATCATTTCCTCGCCGAGGCGGCGGACTCGGGCCTGCCGCTCAAGCGTCTGGAGCCGACGGCCATGGAAAAGCTGGTGGCCTACGGCTGGCCCGGCAATGTTCGCGAGCTCGAGAACTTCGTCAAACGTCTGACTGTGCTGCATGCCCAGGAAGTGATCGATTCGGCGGTTGTCGAGGGCGAGCTTGCCGATGCCCGGGGGATCAGCGATGGCGGTCCGGCGGTGCAGAGCGAATCGCTGGGCGAGGCGGTGGAACGCCACGTTGGCCAGTATTTTGCCGCCCATGGTGAAGCACTGCCGGCGTCGGGCCTCTATGGTCGCGTGGTTCGGGAGGTGGAGCGGCCGCTTATATCGCTCAGTCTCCAGGCAACGGGGGGGAACCAGCTTCGGGCAGCCGAGCTTTTGGGCCTCAATCGGAATACCTTGCGCAAGAAGATTCGCGAGCTCGACATTCCCGTCAGCCGCGGCCTGAAATAGCCGTATCCGCGAGCCCTTCGCTGGTTGAGGTTTTGTCCGGATGGGTTAAGCTCCTGTCTCGCAAGGCTCTTTGACCACCGGGGCCCGCGGATACTGCCGCAGGCGGAGACAGGTGCCTCGTATATGGAAGCGATCACGGAACGCCGCGGCACTGGGCCCCTTGAGCGGCCCCGCAACTGGGCCGAACGGCACAGACTGCAGCCCAAGCTGGCCGTGGGCCTCATCCTGGCCGCGGCCCCGCTCGGCATCCTCACCTATGGGGCGCTGACCGGATGGGGCGGGCTGGCAGCCTATCGCGTGCCCATCGTTACCCTCGACATTCTTGTTCTCCTGCTGCTCAGCAGCCTGATCGCTTACCGGATCGTACGTCTCTGGATTGCCCATCGCCAACGAATGGCAGGCTCACGGCTTCACGTGCGACTGGTCATCTTGTTCGGTCTTCTTGCGGTGACACCGGCCATCGTCGTCGCCGTGTTTTCCGGGCTTATCTTTCATTTCGGTGTACAGGCCTGGTTTTCCGATCAGGTCAAGACGTCGCTGGCCGAATCGTTCGCCGTGGCCGAAGCCTATCTGGAAGAGCACAAAAACAATATCCGGGCGGACCTGGCGGCCATGACCAAGGATTTACGCGACGACGGTCCGCTGCTCCTGACCAATCCCGAGCGCCTGAACCGGATCATGGAGACCCAGACGGCGCTGCGGAATCTGAGCGAGGCGGTCATATTCGACGAGAACGGGCGGATTCTCGCGCGCGGCGGCTTTACGCTTGGCCTGCAGATCGAGCCGCTGCCGATCTGGGCACTCAACCGCGCCAAAGAGGGCGAGATCGCGGTTCTCACCTCGGATAACAGCGACCGGCTTCGGGCGCTCGCGCAGCTCAGCCCGACCCAGGATATCTTTCTTTTCGTCGGCCGTGCGGTTGACCCCAAGGTGCTGGCCCATATCGACCGAACCCGGGTGACGGTCCAGAAATATTTTAGCCTGGAGGAAAAGCGCTCCTACCTGCAGTTCGTCGGCATCGGGACTTTCACCTCGGTAACGCTGCTGCTGCTGCTGTCGGCCATTTGGGTTGGACTGACCCTGGCGACGGAACTGGTGCGGCCCATCGGCCGTCTGATCGATGCGTCGGAAGAGGTGGCCAAGGGGAATCTGTCGGTCCGGGTTCCCGAGGGGTCCGATGATCACGAACTCAGCACGTTGAGCCGAACCTTCAATCGCATGACCGGCCAGCTCGAGAGCCAGCAGGCCGAACTGGTCGAGGCAAATCGTCAGCTTGACCTGCGCCGACGCTTCACGGAGGCGGTGCTCTCGGGCGTGTCGGCCGGGGTTGTCGGGCTTGACGCTTCGGGGCGGATCAACCTGCCTAATCGCACCGCCTCCCGGCTGCTGTTCACCAACATGCCGCGCTGGATCGGGCATCCGTTGCACGAGACGGTGCCTGAAATGAAGAGCTTTCTGGACGACGCGCTGCGTCACCCTGGCGGCCTGACCCAGTCTCAGGTGGAACTGGTCCGCGGGGGGCGCATTCATACACTGCTCGTGAGAATCTCGGCTGAGCGCGACGGCGATCAGGTTCTCGGGTTTGTCGTGACCTTCGATGATATAACGGAACTGGTCTCGGCCCAGCGCAAGGCCGCCTGGGCCGGGGTTGCGCGGCGGATCGCGCACGAGATCAAGAATCCACTGACACCGATCCAGCTCGCGGCCGAGCGGCTCAAGCGCAAATACATGGACGAGATCAAGACGGATCCTGAAATTTTCAGTCTGTGTACCGAAACCATCGTTCGGCAGGTCAGCGACCTGCGGCGCATGGTGGACGAGTTTTCCGAATTCGCCCGGCTGCCGGCCCCACGTATGAAGATGGAAGACTTATCCGAGATCTGCCGCCAGGCTATTTTCCTGCAGGCGAGCGGGCGGAGTGATATCGTTTTCGAAACATCGGGTCTGGAAGATGCGGTCTGGCTCAATTGCGACCGGGAACAGATGAGCCGGGTCCTGACGAACCTTCTGCAAAACGCCGTCGATGCGATTGACGGACGCGAGAAGGGCAAGAGCAAGACCTTGGAAAGAGGGCGCATCACGCTCGACTTTCGTGCCAAGGGGGATTCTTCGGGCCTGCCGGTGCTGATCGTTGGGGATAACGGTCGCGGGCTGCCGCCGGACCTGTCGACGGAAAAACTGACGGAACCCTATGTCACCACCCGTGAGCGGGGAACCGGTCTTGGCCTGGCGATTGTAAAGAAAATTCTGGAGGACCATCAGGCTGATTTGCTATTGGAAAACGCCCCGGCCGAGGCAGGGAGCGGCGCCCGCGTCCGCATCATTTTCCGCGCTCTGGCCGCGGCCGGCACCGGGATAGAGCCTGGAGATGGCGAAATTAGAGAGGTGGCCCATGGCGCATGAAGTCCTGATCGTCGACGACGAGGCCGATATTCGGATGCTGCTTTCGGGCGTGCTGGAAGACGAGGGCTATGTCACGCGGACGGTCGCGGGCAGTGACGAGGCCCTCCCGTCGATCCGCCAGCGCCTTCCCAGCCTGGTGCTGCTCGATATCTGGCTCGAAGGCAGCCGGCTCGACGGGATGCAGGTGCTGGAGCTGATCCAGCGTGAATATCCGGGCTTGCCCGTCGTGATGATCAGCGGTCACGGAAATATTGAGACCGCGGTAGAGGCGATCAAGCTCGGTGCCTACGACTTTATCGAAAAGCCTTTCAAAGCGGACCGACTGCTGCTGGTGACGCAGCGCGCCATCGAAAATGCCCGGCTTCGGCGGGAAAATCTCGAGCTGCGCCAGAAGGCGGGATCGGATGAGGACATCGTGGGCGAATCTCCCGCGACCAATCATCTCCGCGCCATGATCAACAGGGTTGCACCGACTGGCAGCAGGGTCCTGATTACGGGCCCCGCCGGCTCGGGCAAGGAGGTGGTCGCGCGGCTCATCCACCGGCAATCGACGCGGGCGGCCGGGCCTTTCGTCATCCTGAATTGCGCGACGATGCGGCCCGAGAATCTCGAACTGGAACTGTTCGGTGCCGAAGTGACGGGCGATGGCGAGAATACGGGCGCCAAGATCGGGCTTTTCGAGCGTGCCCATGGCGGCACGCTGTTTCTTGACGAAATTTCCGATATGCCGCTCGAAACTCAGGGCAAGATCGTGCGCGCATTGCAGGACCAGACTTTTACCCGGGTCGGGGGCAATATGCCCGTCGAAGTGGATGTCCGGGTAATCTCGTCTTCCAACCGGAACCTCGCCGAGCAGATCGAAAAAGGGTTGTTACGCGAAGATCTCTTTTATCGGCTGAACGTGGTACCGATTGACGTTCCGCCGCTCAGGGACCGCCGGGACGACATTTCGGTGCTGGCAGAATATTTTATGAAACGCGCCTCGGTTACGCACGGCCTGCCGGCGCGTCTGATTGGCGAGGACGTCAACACGGCGCTCCAGTCTTATGACTGGCCGGGCAATGTGCGCCAGCTTCGGAACGTGGTTGAATGGCTGCTGATCATGGCGCCGGGCGAAACGGGGCAGCCCCTGAAGGCGGACATGCTGCCGGCGGAGGTGATCAATATCGCCCCCGGCGTGGTGCAGTGGGAACGGGGCAGCGAGATCATGGCACTGCCTCTTCGCGAGGCGCGTGAAATGTTCGAGCGCGACTACCTTCTGGCACAGGTGACACGATTTGGCGGCAATATTTCCAAAACAGCCAGTTTCATTGGCATGGAGCGCTCGGCCTTACATCGCAAGCTGAAACTTCTGGGAATCTCCCAGACGGAAAAAGGGCGGGGCATGAGCGCCTGAGCGGGTGTGCTCGCCGGTTTTAAGGATTTATCGATGAAAGTCATTGTCTGCGGGGCTGGCCGGGTCGGCATGATGATCGCCCGGCAACTCGCATCGGAAAACAACAGCGTCACGGTCATCGACCAGTCGGCCGAACTGATTCGTCGAATCAGTGAGACCCAGGACGTGCGTGCCATCCACGGCTTCGCCTCGCACCCTGAAATTCTGGAACAGGCCGGCGCTGCCGACGCCGATATGCTGATCGCAGTCACCCAGATCGACGAGATCAACATGGTGGCCTGCGAGGTGGCGGGGGCGCTGTTCGACGTGCCCACCAAAATCGCACGAGTGCGGTCGCAGGCTTATCTTGATCCTGTGTGGGGGACGCTCTTCTCGCGTGACAATCTGGCGATCGATGTTGCGATCTCGCCGGAAAAAGAGGTGGCCGAGGCTATTCGGCACCAGATCGAGGCCCCAGGCGCGGCCGACGTCATCCCGCTCGCCGACGGCAAGGTTCAGGCGGTCGCCGTGCGCTGTCAGGAAGACTGTCCGCTTCTGGACACGCCACTGCGTCAGTTGACAGAAATCTTCCCGCAGCTCGACATCATCATCGTCGGCATTATCCGCGACGAGAAGATGATCGTGCCCGACGACAATGAAATGCTGAAGGTCGGGGACGAAGTGTATTTCGTTGTCGAAAGCGGCAAGGTGCGACGGGCGATGGCGGCCTTCGGGCACGAGGAAAATCCTGCGTCGCGGACCATTATCGTGGGAGGAGGCAATGTCGGCCAGTTTCTGGCCAAGAGCCTGCAGGAAAGCCACCCCGACATGTCGCTCAAGGTCATCGAGCAGAATTTCGACACGGCCCAGATGGTGAAGGAGTCCCTGTCCCAGGCAACGGTCATTCACGGGGATGCGCTTGATCCTGAAATCCTTGAAGAGGCCAATGTCGCGACCTGCGACATGCTGGTCGCCGTCACCAACGAGGATGAAGTAAATATCCTGGCCACGCTTCTCGCCAAGCGTCACGGCGCGCGCGAGGCGCTGGCGCTCGTGAACACGCCGACCTACAATTCTCTGGTTTCCAACCTTGGTGTCGATGCCGTGGTGGATCCCAACGCGATCACCGTCTCGACCATCCTGCGTCATGTACGCCAGGGCCGGATCAAGGCGGTGCACTCCCTGCGCGAGGGATTTGGCGAGATCATCGAGGCCGAGGCCCTGGAGACGTCCGGTCTCGTCGGTCCTCCCCTGCGGGAGGCCAAGCTGCCCAAGGGCGTGATTGTCGGCGCCATTGTCCGGGGCGAGGAAGTCATCATGCCGCGCGGCGGAACGGTTATTCACTCCAAGGATCTTGTTATTCTTTACGCGGCATCTAATGCCGTGAAAAAAGTCGAAAAGATGTTCGCGGTTCGGCTCGAATATTTCTAGAGGACCGGCGGATCGAGGTCGGTTCCGGATATTTTAAAACCATGTCACGCATTTCCTATGTCAATGGACGCTACCTGCCTCACCGGCAGGCCAGGGTCCATATTGAGGACCGCGGCTATCAATTCGCCGACGGAGTCTACGAGGTGATTGCGATCCGTCACGGACGGCCGATCGATTACGCAAGGCATATCGACCGTCTCGAAAGATCGCTCGATGCCATTCATCTGAACTGGCCTGTCACCCCGTCTGTGCTCGCCCAGGTCATCCGTCGGGTCTGCCATCGCAATCGTGTGATGGACGGGATCGTCTACGTGCAAATTACCCGTGGCCAAGCGCGCCGAGATCATGCCTTTCCGGCCCGTCCGGTCCCGAGCCTCGTGGTCACGGCCCGGTCCGGCCGGCTGCCGCCGGCGGCCCTGCTTGAAACCGGAATCGACGTGATTACCGTGCCGGATCTGCGCTGGACGCGCTGCGATATCAAATCAATCGCGCTGTTGCCAAACGTGCTCGGCAAGCAGGCGGCGCGCGACGCGGGCGCATTCGAGGCCTGGCAGATAGATGCCGATGGCTTCATCACGGAAGGAACCTCGACGAATGCCTGGATTATCGACGCCAGCGGCCGGATTCGCACGCGCTCTCTTGACCGCTCGATCCTGGCCGGCATAACGCGTGACGTCGTTTTCGAGGTGGCCGCACGAGAGGGGCTTGCGATCGCACAGGAGAAATTCACGCTGGACGAAGCGCTGTCCGCGCGCGAGGCGTTTCTCACCAGCACGACCTCCTTCGTGCTTCCGGTCGTAAAGATCGACGGTAAACCGGTTGGCGGCGGCCGGCCGGGTCCGGTCAGCCGCCGTCTGGCCGCGGCCTATGCTGCCACGATTGACGCACAGATGGCCGGCCGGGCGGAGGCCGCGACGTGAGCGACGGAGACGTGGCCGCGCGAGGGCTGGCGTTGCCCAAAGCGGTTCTGTTCGACTGGGACAACACGCTCGCCGATAACTGGGCTGTGGTGCACGCGGCGCTCACCGCTGCGCAGCAGGCCATGGGGCATGCTCCCTGGAACCTCGATCAGACCCGCCAGCGCGTTCGACGTTCGCTGCGCGACAGTTTTCCGGAGATGTTCGGCTCCAGATGGGAGGAGGCGCGGGATATCTTCTATCGGACCTTTGAAGCGCGCCATCTCGAGTTCCTGCGCCCCCGGCCTGGAGCCGGCGAGTTGCTGGCGGCGGTCGCCGAAAGGGGAGTCTACCAGGCTGTCGTGAGCAACAAGACCGGCCGCCTGTTGCGGGCGGAGGCGGCTCATCTGAGTTGGGACGGCTATTTCGGTGCTGTCATCGGTGCCAATGATGCGGCCGCGGACAAGCCCGATCCCGCGCCCGTGGATATGGCGCTTGCGCCTTCCGGCATCGCCCGGGGGAAAGATGTCTGGTTCGTTGGAGATACGGTCGTGGATCTCGAATGCGCAACGGAAGCCGGCTGCCCGGGTATTCTGATCCGTGACGAGCCGCCCCGGCCGGGGGAATTCGACCACTGCCGGCCGGTGTTGCACGTCGCCGGTTGCGCGGCCCTCCATCGGCTTCTGGAACGTCTATAACTGGCCGGAAAACTGTGTTTAAATCGGAGTTTCCGGGCCAGGGATGCGTGCCGGCGGCGATGGAGCCCTGGCACGTCGCCAGGACGCGGCCCGAATAGAGCGGCCCGAAAAGAGCGGGTCGAAATCGAACATTCAAGGACCGGCAATTATAACAAGAGCCGAAGTACTTCTTCAGGCTTGGTGGAGGGGCGGCGGGGAAACGAAGTAAAAGACAACAAAAAATTATAATCAGAAAATTTGGACAACCTAATGTCTTCAGAAAAATCCCAGAATCTTCAGGACACGTTTCTCAATCACATCCGCAAGAACAAAGTCTCCGTCACGGTATTTCTGGTCAATGGCGTCAAACTCCAGGGCATCGTGACATGGTTCGACAATTTCTGCGTGCTGCTGCGCCGGGATACCCAGTCCCAACTCGTTTACAAGCACGCGATCTCGACCATTATGCCGGCGGGCCCGATAAGCCTCTTCGACGGTGATAAAGAGGGGGCCGACAACGACTAGTCCCGTAAGCCGTCGGCGCCTGGCCTCTCAGCGCACGGACCTCGCCAGACTGGACCGGTCGCCGGCCAAGGATGGCGAGCGCGCCGACAGCGACGGCCCGGACCGCGCGTTCGTTCTCCATCCCGAAATCAGCCGGCGGGGCGGCCCGGTCCGCGACGCCCAGGCGCGGCTCGAGGAGGCGATCGGCCTGGCCGAAGCCATCGGGCTCGACGTGGTCGGGGCCCGGGTGGTGGCGCTCAACAGGCCGCGGCCGGCGACGCTGCTGGGGCAGGGGGTCGTGGCCGAAATCGCAGAGAAGGTTGCGGACGGGAAAATCGGGGTGGTCATTGTCGATGGCGAACTCAGCCCCGTTCAGCAGCGGAACCTGGAGCGGGAGCTCTCCACCAAGGTCATCGACCGTACCGGGCTTATCCTGGAGATCTTTGGCGAACGGGCAAGAACGCGGGAAGGTCGCCTGCAGGTCACGCTTGCTTCGCTCACCTATCAGCGCAGCCGGCTGGTGCGTAGCTGGACCCATCTTGAACGCCAGCGCGGTGGCGTCGGCTTCCTCGGCGGGCCTGGCGAGCGGCAGATCGAGTCCGATCGTCGCAAGCTGGCCGAGCAGATTACCCGGATCGAAAGGGAGCTGGAGGATGTCCGCCGGACGCGCGGCCTGCACCGGGCGGCGCGCAAGCGTGTACCGTATGCCGTCGTGGCCCTGGTGGGATACACCAATGCGGGCAAGTCCACCTTGTTCAACCGGCTGACTGAGGCCGAAGTCCGGGCCGAGGACATGTTGTTCGCCACGCTCGATCCGACCATGCGCGCGGTCGGTCTGCCATCCGGCCGGACAGTGATCCTGTCCGACACGGTGGGCTTCATCTCGGATCTGCCGACCCAGCTCATCGCCGCCTTTCGGGCGACACTGGAAGAGGTCGAATCGGCCGATATCGTCGTTCATGTGCGCGATATTGCCCATCCCGAAACCGCCCAGCAGCGGGAGGACGTGCTTGGGGTCCTTGCCGAGTTGTCGGAGGACCGCGATCTGGCCGAGGGAGCTGTCGAGGTGTTCAATAAGATCGATCTTCTGGCACCGGACAAGCGCGCGGAAATCGACGTCCAACTCGCCAGACAGGCCCGGGCGGAGACAGCATCGGAGCAGGTGGGACTTTCCGCATTGACGGGAGAGGGATGCAAGCGCCTGCTCGAGGTGATCGACCGTAAGCTCGATGAGGGCCGAGTGATCCAGGAATATCGCCTGCCTGCGGGGGAGGGGGCGGCTCTGGCGTGGCTGTACCGGCATGGGAGGGTGCTCGACCGGCACGAAGGAGCGACCGGGCTGCGCCTCGTCGTCGGCCTTGCGCCCGAAGATGTGGGGCGCTTCGCGCGCCACTGGCCGGAATTGGCCTGACCCCGGTCACGGGGGCTCGTCCACCAGGAAAACACCAATTCTTACAATTCGTTGGCAACCGCCCGCGGGGCACGAATTCGCTTGACGGGGGGCCTGAATTCTTTTAGCACTCCACTCAACCGAGTGCTAAGCACTCTCATCCCGAGAGTGCCAACGCCTCGGACAATCCAATCAGATCAATCTCTAATGACGCATCCAAATCGAGGGAGAGGACATATGAAATTTCGCCCCTTGCATGATCGCGTCCTGGTGAAGGCGGTCGAGGCCGAGGAAAAGACGGCCGGCGGGATCATCATTCCCGATACCGCTCAGGAAAAACCCAGCCAGGGCAAGGTGGTCGCTGTGGGTCCGGGCGCGCCCGACGAAACGGGCAAGATCCGCAAGCCTGACGTGAAGAAAGGCGACAAGGTCCTGTACGGCAAATGGTCCGGGACCGAAGTCAGAATCGACGGCGAGGAACTCCTCATCATGAAGGAATCTGACATCCTCGGCGTTCTGGAATAAGGAGCAGGAGACATGGCAGCAAAACAGATCAAGTTCGGCTCGGACGCACGTTCGAGAATGCTGAGAGGCGCCAATCTTCTTGCCGACGCCTGCAAGGTCACGTTGGGTCCGAAAGGACGGAACGTGGTCCTCGACAAGGCATTCGGTGCGCCGCGAGTCACCAAGGACGGCGTCACCGTGGCCAAGGAAATCGAGCTCAAGGACAAGTTCGAGAACATGGGCGCCCAGATGCTCAAGGAGGCCGCCAGCAAGACAGGTGATCTCGCCGGCGACGGCACGACCACCTCTACGGTGCTGGCGCAGTCCATTCTGCGCGAGGGCGCCAAGGCCGTGGCCGCGGGGATGAACCCGATGGACCTCAAACGCGGCGTCGATCTCGCCGTGAAGAAGGTCGTGGCGGACCTGGAGAAACGCTCGCGCAAGGTCAAGACCAGTGCGGAAATCGGCCAGGTTGGGACGATCTCGGCAAATGGCGACGCGTCGATCGGCAAGATGATCGCCGAAGCCATGGAAAAGGTCGGCAATGAGGGCGTTATCACGGTCGAGGAAGCCAAGGGCCTCGAGAGCGAACTCGAAGTCGTCGAGGGTATGCAGTTCGACCGCGGCTATCTCTCGCCGTATTTCATCACCAATCCCGACAAGATGGTCTGCGAGCTGGATGAACCCTACATCCTGCTGCACGAGAAAAAGCTGACCGGCCTACAGCCGCTGCTGCCGCTTCTCGAATCGGTCGTTCAGTCGGGCCGGCCCCTGCTGATCCTCTCCGAGGATGTGGAAGGTGAAGCGCTCGCCACCCTGGTGGTCAACAAGCTGCGCGGCGGTCTCAAGGTATCGGCCGTCAAGGCGCCGGGCTTCGGCGATCGCCGGAAGGCGATGCTCGAGGACATCGCGATCCTGACGGGCGGCCAGGTCGTCTCCGAAGATCTTGGGATCAAGCTCGAGAACGTCAATCTCAAGATGCTGGGCCAGGCCAAGAAAGTGGTCATTACCAAGGATGAGACCACTGTCGTCAACGGACTCGGCAAGAAGGCCGACATCCAGGCCCGCTGTGGCCAGATCCGGGCCCAGATCGAGGAAACGACGTCCGATTACGACCGTGAAAAGCTGCAGGAACGCCTTGCCAAGCTGGCGGGCGGGGTTGCCGTGATTCATGTCGGCGGCGCGACCGAGGTCGAGGTGAAGGAGCGCAAGGATCGCGTCGATGACGCGATGCACGCGACGCGGGCCGCGGTGCAGGAAGGCATCGTGCCGGGCGGTGGCGTGGCGCTTCTTTATGCGTCCCGAGCACTCGACGGCCTCAAGGCGGAGAATGACGAGCAGCGGGTGGGCATCGATATTGTCCGTCGCGCGCTGCAGTCGCCGCTGCGTCAGATCGCCGAGAACGCGGGCGAGGACGGTTCGGTCATCGTCGGCAAGCTGATGGAGCAGAATGACCCCAACCGCGGCTTTAACGCCCAGGTGGGTGAATATGTGGACATGATCAAGGAAGGGATCATCGATCCCACCAAGGTCGTCCGCACAGCGCTTCAGGACGCGGCCTCGGTCTCTGGCCTGCTCCTCACCACCGAAGTAATGGTCGCCGACGAGCCTGACGATGATTCGGGCGCGGGTGCCGCCGGTATGGGTGGCATGGGCGGCATGGGCGGCATGATGTAGCCCGGTGCCGGTTCACCCGAACCGCAGGAAACAGCAGGAAAAGCGGGGGTCTCGATCCCCGCTTTTCTTTTGCCGCTCACTCCGTGTTGCGATGAACCGCGAAGGCGCCCGTCGCCTGGGCGGTCGGCATCAGCTCGACCCGGTTGATGTTGACATGAGGCGGCCGCGACAGGCACCACGCGATCGTCTCGGCGATATCCTCGGCCGTCAGCGGATCGATGCCGCGATAAACCTCGTACGCCTTTGCCGCATCGCCACCGAAGCGGACGAGGGAAAACTCGGTTTCCGTCATGCCGGGCTCGATATTCGTCACGCGCACGCGCGTCCCGAGAAGATCGCTGCGCATGGCAAGCGAAAACTGCTCGACGAAAGCCTTGGTGGCGCCATAGACATGCCCGCCCGGATAGGGATAGGTGCCGGCGATCGACCCCAGGTTGATGATATGGCCGGATTTGCGTGTCACCATGCCGGGCAAAAGGGCGCGCGTCGCATAAACGAGCCCCTTTACGTTGGTATCGATCATCTGTTCGAGCTGGTCGGGATCGGCCGCATAGATCGGCTCGAGCCCAAGGGCGAGGCCGGCATTGTTGATGAGCACATCGACCTCGGCGAATTCGGCCGGCAGGCTCTCGAAGGCCTCGAAGACTGCTTTCCGGTCCCGCATATCGAGCGCCAGCACATGGGTGGCACAGGCCAGATCATCTGACAGCGCCATCAGCCGATCCGCGCGCCGTCCCGTCAGGACCATCCGTCGCGCCGGGTTTTCGCCCGCAAGTTTGCGGGCCAGGGCTTCGCCAATCCCGGCCGAGGCGCCGGTAATGACGATGGTTTCGACTTTGCGAGGTGTCGTCATCGCTCTGCCCCTATGTTTGCCCCGAGGATTTCTTGCTCTCCGACCAAAGCCGGTCCATTTCCGTGAGTGTCGACCGCTCCGGTGTCCTGCCGTCAGCCGCCAGCGCGCGCTCGACGCTACGAAAGCGTGTTTCAAATTTCCGGTTTGCCCGGCGCAATGCCGTTTCCCCATCGACCCCGGCATGGCGGGCAAGATTGATGACGGCAAAAAACAGATCGCCGATTTCCTCCTCGACGCGGAGCCGGTTGTCCGGCTGGCCGAGTTCGGCCGTCACCTCGGCCAGCTCCTCGCGGATCTTGTCGAGAACAGGGGCCATGTCGGGCCAGTCGAAGCCGACGCGTGCCGCGCGTTTCTGGAGCTTCTGCGCGCGGGTGAGGGCGGGCAGGGCGCGCGAAACGCCGTCAAGGGCCGAGGACGCACGGCCTTCCCGCGCCGCTTTTTCCTCGCGCTCGCGAGCTTTGTGCGCCTCCCACGCCCCCGTCCGGGCGGCAGCGTCGGGAATATCGGCCGTACCAAAAACATGAGGGTGACGGCGGATCATCTTGTCGGTGATATGACGGACGACATCCTCGAAAGTGAAGCTGTCTTCCTCCTCGGCGATGCGCGTGTAGAAAACCACCTGGAACAGAAGATCGCCCAACTCGTCGCGAAGCGCCGTCCGGTCCCCCTCGGCGATCGCTTCGGCGACCTCGTAGGCCTCCTCGATGGTGTGCGGAACGATGGTCTCGAAACTCTGTTCCAGATCCCACGGGCAGCCGTTCGCCGGATCGCGGAGGCGGGCCATCACCGCCAGAAGGCGCGGAAGAGAGGAGTCGCCGGATGCCGTCATGCCGGCCGCGGAAACAGCCGCACGGGCGGGAGGCGGGGAATGATATGCACAGACATGGGGTGCTTCTACCATGCGAACCGGCCGTGAGAATACAGCCCAGGCGCGGCCGAGAAGACGAGGCGCCCATTGTCCGAGGGAAGCGCGACGCAATAGCCGCAGTCACCGGGTCAAGAAATGGTGGCGGGATCCCAAGATCGTGACGGGCTTCGGGGGAGGGTGCTGACCAGGAACCCGGGAGCCGGCTATTCGGCCGCGACTTCCTCTTCCAGGCATTCGGCGCCGCAATACTTGACGACGCCCGCGTCGTAGGCGATGTCCCAATCCGGCCTGGGGCTCCATCGCTTGACCATATAGTCGATATAGACCCGGACCTTGGCCGACAGATGCCGGTTGGGTGGGTAGACAGCGTAAATATCGACTTCCGATGTCCGGTAGCGGGGCAGCACCGGCCGCAGGCGGCCTTCCTTGACGTGATAACCGCTCAAATACGTGGGCAGCATGCCGATGCCGACGTTCTGGATGACGGCTTGCGCCACGACGGCAGCATTGTTGACGTAAAACCGCCCCGAGACGTCGACCTCGTGGCGCTGTCCGTCGGGACCGGTGAGCCGCCAGCCGGGCGGGCGGCCGGGGAAGGAGTAGCGCACGCAGTTATGGTGCCGGAGATCGTCGGGCGTTTCCGGTGTCCCGTGGGACTCGAGATAGCCGGGTGAGGCCACCAGCGTGCGCCGGAACGGGGCGAGGCGCCGCGCAATCATGCTCGAATCCTTCAATTCGCCGATGCGCAGCGCGACATCGATGCCTTCTTCCACAAGGTCGATCTGGCGGTCATTGAGGGCCAGGTCGAGGTGCAGATCCGGGTATTGCGCAAGGAAATCAGCCGCGAAAGCGCCAAGGCGGCCGGGATCGAAGGACATGGGCGCGCTGACCCGCAGCGTGCCGCGCGGCTCGTCCTGAAGCTGGCTGGCGGCCAGGTCGGCCTCTTCCAGATCGTGCAGGATACGAACCGCGCGCTCATAATACGCGCGGCCCACTTCGGTGGTACTGACCCGGCGCGTTGTGCGGTTGAGCAGGCGCGCATCGAGGCGCTCCTCGAGCTGCATCACATGCTTGCTCACGGCCGCACGCGACAGGCCCAGTTTTTCCGCGGCTCCGGTGAAACTCGAGGTTTCCACCACCTTCACGAACACTTCGAGATTCGTGAGACGGTCCATGAGCGTCTCCCTATTATATTTTATTTGGAAATAATGATATCGGGAAGGTCCCCACTGTCAACGCATAATCCGTGACCCTGCCTCATGTCGGGATGCCGGGAAAATCGCTTGGAGATTGTCCGCCTCGCGGCAGCCCCGTAAGGTCCAGGCGGAAAATACCGGGGGGCAGGGTGATGCCAGGCAGCGGAAAAGAGGTCGGATCCCTCGCGGAATTCGAGGTAAGGCCGGCCGGGGACGTCGCGGCCTGGCCCCGGCGGGACTGGCTTCTGACGGCGAGCATCGCGGCATACGGGATGCTGCCCCGGGGGCGGGCACGAATTCCGCGCCTCCTCGGCCGCTGGCTGGGCGGCGGACGGAAAGCCCTGTTCCGCACCCCGGTCGGTTTCGATCTGGCGGTAGATTTCGAAAATCTTGATATTTATGCGGGCCTCGCGGTTTCGGGCGGCTGGGACGATCACGTCTGGCGCGCCTGTCGCGCCGTACTGCAGCCTGGGCAGGTTTTCTACGATATTGGCGCCAATGCCGGTTATATGGCCACGAAAGTGGGGATTGAACTTGAGGACCAGGTCACGGTTCTCGCCTTTGAGCCTCAACCGAGCCTCGCCCATGCCACCGCGAACAGCCTGGCGGCAAACGGGCTCGGGAAGGCGCGGGTTCTGCAGGTCCTGCTGGGCGCCGAGGACGGCACGGCCGACCTTTTCCTGAGCCGGCATGCTATCCACGCGTCGCTGGCGGCTCGCGAACAGGGCAGCCGGCGGCTGCGTTTGCCGATGATCCGGCTCGATACGCTGGTCGACCGCTTTGATGCGCCGCCGCCAGACGTCATCAAGATCGACGTCGAAGGGGCTGAGTTCGACGTCTTCCGGGGTGGGCAGGATGTTCTCCGTCGCTGCCTGCCTGCGATTCTTTTCGAGTGCGATGCCAACCTCGGCCGCTTTGGCCGATCGCCCGCCGAAGTTCTGGAATTTCTCCGCAGCCTCGGCTACCCGGATTTTTATGCTGTGGACCCCGGAGGCTGCCGTCCAATCGAACGCCTGGACGAGCTTGGTGAGGAGGCGGCCGATGTCATGGCGCTGCCGCCGGCGCGGATGACGCGAGCGTTTCGCGCGCTCATCAGATAGGGGACGCTCTTGATCGGTCTGCCTGCCGGCAAATCTAATTGTCGCATAATATATATTATGACAATTTATCACGCAGCGCCCGAGAGGCCAGTGTAACTGCGGCTCGCGGGCCATCGAGGCCCTGTCGCGAGGTGCCGTCGCCCCTCAACCTGGTCGAAATTCCGGTTCCGGCAAACTCAGCGTCATCCCGTCATAGGCCGGAACGACCCCTTCGGGGCAGCGTGTCAGAAGTGCCTCGTAATCGAGGGTTTCCGGCATGTGGGTCAGAATCGCCCTTTTGGGCCCGACGCGCTCAATCCAGTCCAGCGTCTGGTCCAAGTGGGAATGAGTCGGATGTGGTGCGTAGCTGTAACAATCGACAACCCAGCACTGAAGGCCGCGCAATCTCTCGAATCCGGCCTCGGACATCGCCCGGAGATCCACCGAATAAGCAAAATCCCCAATACGAAAACCCAGCGTCGTCACCCCGCCGTGGTCCTGCGGGATTGCCATTACGGGCAAGAAAGAACCTGATTTTTTTATGCTAAAACTGCCGCTTATAATATGTTTCTTAAGACATGGTTTAAAAAACCTGTTGTCTTGATCCGGTGGTTCAAACACATACCCGAAACGCGTTGAAATCTCTCCGATTGTCTCCTCATTCCCATATGCCGGCAGAACCTTTCCGGTCGCCCGGTTGACGAGACGCAGCTCGTCGATTCCGTTCAGGTGGTCGGCATGGGCGTGGGTGTAGAGGACGGCGTCGAGCGTTGCCAGACCGTGGCGCAGGAACTGGGTCCTTAGATCCGGGCCGCTGTCGATCAGAATCCGGAAATCCACCCCGTCATAGCGGGTCTCCAAGAAGACCGAGGCGCGCGTGCGCCGGTTTTTTTCATTGTTCGGGTCGCACGCGCCCCAGAGATTGCCGATCCGCGGCACGCCTGCGGAGCCCCCGCACCCAAGAATATATACCTTCAATTTTTTCGTTCCCTCGAAACCCGTTAATTCCTGCCGGCTTGCGCCCTGGCAGCCGGTCGTTTTGGAACGATTCGATTAAAAAACGAGAAGTCTTTTAACCAAGCTTGAACGTTTTCCTCAGACCTTGCGTCCGTGCCGCGCACGCCATCGCGTGTCTGCAGGCACTGATTCGAACACAAAATGACGTAAGGACCAGAAGATATGCTGTTCAATCCGGCCCGTTCCCAGCGCAAGGCCTGCCCAAAGGGCGGCTGGTCGCAAATTCTCCCGAATTCCCTGCCCCGCGTCCTTACTGCGCTTCTGGCGCTGGGAGCCCTCACTCCGGCCACGGCCCTGGCTCAAATGCCAGGCGACGCGCCGCGGATCTCGGAAATCGAGCGAAAACTTGATACCACGCTCGATTCCGTACGCACACTCCAGAACGATCTGGAGCGGCTCCGTCGCGAAAACGAGGAGTTGCGCCGGTCCCGGGCGGCCGATACCGGCGGTGCGACGGCGCCCGCGGGCTCGGAAGACCTGAAAAAATCCGTCGATGCGGTCAATGAGCGCCTCAACGACGTCGAGGACACGGTGGTCGGGATCGAGGAGAAGGTCGGCAGCCGGGCCCTGGTCAAGGGATTTGACGCTGTCTCCCTCGATGTCGGCGGTTTTCTTCATACGGTCTTCACCCATGTCGAGGGCGAGGACGGGTCGGCCAGTTCTTTTAACCGTCAGGTATTCGAGCTTCTTATCAAGGCGGAGATGTGGGAGGACTGGACGGCCTTTATCGCCCAGGCCTTCATCCGTGAATCGGACGTCGTCTACACCGACCCCGAAGGCCGCCGGGTGCCCGATTTCAACATCGCATCGAAAACCCCGACTGTGATCGCCTGGGCCAATTACCGTTATTCGGACGCGCTCAACATTCAGCTCGGCCGCTACATCACACCCCACGGCATCGTAAATATCGAGCATTTCCCCGCCCTTCTGCTCGACCCGGAGCAGCCGCAATTCCTGCGGCCGTTCAGCGGGCAGACAATTTTCGCCAATTTCCTTGAAGGTGCGAATATCCACGGCCGGTTCTTCAACGGCGCCGATATCATCCAGTACAGCGCCTATGTCGGGAATTTTACCGGGAATGCGACCGATCTCGATTACGGTGCTCGCGCCAGTTACACCTTCGGCGGCAGCGGAATCACGGTCGGCCTCAATGGTGCGGGCGGCCAGCGTCTGAAGACGCAAAACTCAGACTACCAGCTCTACGGCGTGGACCTGCTCTTCGACAAGGGCCTGTTCATCTGGAAGAACGAATTTTACCAGACCTTCGAGCAGTTGGGCGATGACCGGCTTGCCTACTACACGCAGCCGGGCATCCGTCTCACCGATCAGTGGACCGCCTTTTACCGTTACGACTTCCTCGACAATGGCGGCACGGCGGGCGATCAGGTCGAAAATGCCTTTGGCCTGTCCTTCAAGCCCAACCCGGCGGTTCATCTGAGAGCGATCACGCGGTTGCAGGAGATCGACGACGGACTCGGTGTCAGCGGTGCCGACACCCAACAGTATCAGTTCCTGGCAACGTTCTCCTTCTAGACCTGGCGACGAGGGTAAAAAATGTTTAGCAAATTCAAGCGACTCTATTTCATCAGCGCGGTGACCGCCGTTTTCCTGACGGCTGCGGGCGGCACGGCTCAGGCGGAAGACTTCATTCTCGTGGTCAATTCAGCCAATCCGATTGCTGCCGGCGGCGACACGAAGACCGTTATCAAGAGGCTCTACCTGAAGCAGATGTCGGAATGGCCACACGGCGAGAAATCTATCGTTTTCGATCGTGAGCCCGACTCGGCAGCCTACCAGGGCTTCATTGCCTCGGTACTCGGCATGAGCCAGGCGGAGCTGGACGACCACTGGCTGCGACTGAAGCAAACCACGGGCGACACACCGCCCCGCTCCGTCGGGTCTGCGCGGATTCTGGTCCGGCAGATCGAGAAGAACGCGGGAGCCTTGAGCTATATGCCGGCGAGCGAAGCGGAAGACCTCGGAGAGGGTGTGAAAATCCTGTTGAAGTTTTAGCGGGACAACCGCGCAAGGTTTTGGGGGAATAGGGCATGTTCAAGGAATTCATGAAGCGGACATCGGATCGTAACTCGGGGGGCGTTTTCAGCAAACTCGCGCTGATCCCGATCCGGACGAAACTCTTTGGCCTTCTGGGCCTGCTGCTGGTAGCGAGCGTGGTCGGGAATCTCGTCATTCGCGGCGGCGTGTCGGATGCGAACATGGCCGTGGAAACCCAGGTGACGAGCCTGGCGCGCCTGGAGCTGGTTCAGGACGCCAACAATGATTTCTCGGACATGAAGTACTGGTATACCGACCTCTCCAACAGCCTGTCCGAAAAATCCCTGGCCGAAGCCACCAAGTCGCTCGACCTGCTGCAATCAGGACTCGATCAGATCGAGGTCTTCGCGCCGGAGGCGGTCTCCCCTCTCCGCACGCACGTGACCGCAATCGAAGACGAATCGCTCAACGCCCTTGACGCCTATGCGGTCGATGACCGGTTGACCGGGAACGGACATATGGAAGTCGCCCGCCAGCATATGGCCACGGTTACCGGCGCCCTGAACGAACTCCTGGCGACAGAGAGAAATGCGGCCCAGGCGGCGAATGGCATTGTGCGCAACGAGACCAGCCGCGTCCTGACGCTTTCCTTTCTGGTCCTGTTCGTGACAGCAAGCTTCACGGCCGTGGTGGCACTCACTATTCTCGGCTCGGTCGTCTCACCCCTTCGGCGCATGACGGGGTCCATGTCGCAGCTTGCCTCGGGGGACAAGGATATAGATCTGCCGGATCTCGTCCGGAGCGATGAATTCGGCGACATGGCCCGCGCGGTCGAGGTCTTCCGGGAAAATGCCATCCGCGCGGATGCCCTGGCGGAAGAAAAGGAAAAGGAACGCGCGGCGACAGAACAACGGGTTCTCGAGATCGAACGCCTCAATGCGGAACAGAAGCGTCAGGCGGAAGCGCGGGCCAAGGAGCAGGAAGCAAAGGAGAAGCGGGCTCGGCAGCTCGAGGACGCCAGCCGCAAGTTTGAATCCGACGTCGCAGAAGCGCTCGAGGCCGTCGCCCGGTCTTGCGAGACCATGTACTCGACGGCTGACAGCATGTCGAACACGGCGACTCTGACGGCGAAGGAGACCGAGCAGGTCTCCAGCTCGACCGTTTCGGCCTCCGACAGCATCCAGGCCGTCGCCGCGGCGGCTGAAGAGCTTTCGGCCTCCATCGCGGAGATCACCCGTCAGGTCAACGAGTCGGAGACGATTGCCGCCAATGCGGTCAACGAGTCGGAGGAAGCGTCAATTGTCGTAAAGAGTCTGTCGGATACCGCGAACGAGGTGAGCGAGGTGACGGCACTGATCAGCGAAATCGCCAATCAGACCAATCTCCTTGCGCTGAACGCAACAATCGAGGCGGCGCGTGCCGGTGAAGCTGGCAAGGGTTTCGCCATCGTGGCATCTGAAGTCAAGGATCTCGCCAATCAGACGGCGGCCGCGACGGAAAAGATCTCGACCCAGATGTCCCTGATGCAGGAGGCGACGGGAAAGACCGTTTCGGTCATCACCAAGGTCAAGGACATCATTCAGCAACTCGGCGACATTGCCGGTGTGGTGACCGAATCGGTACAGCAGCAGGATTCCGCGACCCGGGAAATCGCGGAAAGATCGCAGAACGTCTCGATGACGATGGGCGAAGTTTCGACGTCTGCCAGCGGCGTCAGCAGGCGGGCTTCGGAAACCGGCGCATCGGCGGCACAAGTGCTGGAAGCATCGGGAGAAGTCGCGCAGCAGGCCGAGTTCCTCAAGAACGAGGTCAGCAAGTTCCTGGCGGGCATCAAGGCGGCCTGATCCTCGGCCTCACTCACGCAGCGGCGGGACGGTCGATCTTGCGAAAAAGGGTGAAGAAGTTTTCCGTGGTGTGTTCGGCCAGCGCTGAGGGAGACATTTCCCTGAGTTCGGCCAACCGCGCTGCCGTATGGGCCACATAGGCGGGCTCGTTGCGCTTGCCGCGCTTCGGGACCGGCGCCAGATAAGGGGCGTCTGTTTCGACCAGGATCCTGTCGAGTGGCGCGTCGCGGGCGATATCCCGAAGAGCCTCGGCCTTCTTGAACGTCACGATGCCGGAAAACGAGATGTAGAGCCCGAGGTCGAGAGCGCATTCGGCGAGCGCCGGACCGGAACTGAAACAGTGAATGAGGCCGGGAAAGGCGCCCTTTTCGTGCTCGTCGCGCAGAATGGCGATGATATCGTCGTCCGCCTCCCGCGCATGGACGATGAGGGGGAGCCCGGTTTCGCGGGCGGCCCCGATATGGGCGCGGAAATTTTCCCGCTGCTTGTCCCGGGGGGCGTGCTCGTAGAAATAGTCGAGGCCGGTCTCTCCGATTCCGACGACCTTGGGGTGCTCGGTTTCACGCATCAGCGTTTCCTTGGCGACGCCGGACTCGTTCTCGGCCTCATGCGGATGAATCCCGACCGAACACCATATACGGTCACACCCTTCCGCCACGCGCCGCACGCCCGGAAAGCGGCTGAGACGGGTGCCGATCGTCAGCATCGCGCCTACGCCGGCCGCCGCCGCCCGGTCGATCACCTCAGGCAGATCATCTGCGAAATCGGGAAAATCCAGATGGCAGTGACTGTCCACCAGCATCAGGCAGCCCCCTCGTCCACCACCTCGTAGCGCGGGAAAACGGGGCGCGGTCTGGGCAGTTCGCGGCCGGGTATTAGCCTGTCCGATTCGAGTGTCGCGAACTGCCGCGCGTCGCGGGGAACCGCCAGCTGCTCCAGGATCATCTGGCCGCTCTCAGGCATGAAGGGCTGGACCAGAATACCCAGATGCCGAATGACCTCGGCAAGCACGTAAAGCACTGTGGCCATGCGCGCGGGCTCCGTCTTGCGCAGCGCCCATGGCGCCTGCTCGTCGATATACCGGTTGGCGTCTCCCACGGTCTGCCAGATCAGTTCGAGGGCCTTGTGAAAGGCCTGGCGGTCGAACTCGGGGCGCAGCCTGTCCAGCAGACCGCCCGCGGTGGCGAGAAGCTCGGAATCGGCGGCTGTGAAGTTGCCGGGCGTCGGCACCGCGCCCTCGCAGTTCTTGGCGACCATGGACAGGACGCGCTGGCACAGATTGCCCAGGTCATTGGCCAGATCCGTGTTGATGCGCCGGACCATGGCATCCGGCGAGAAATCGCCATCCTGTCCGAACGGGACCTCGCGCAGCACGAAATAGCGCACCTGGTCCAGTCCGTATTCCTTGATCAGGTCCAGCGGATCGATCACGTTCCCGAGTGACTTCGATATTTTCTGCCCCTCGTTCGTCCACCAACCATGGGCGAAAACCCGTTGTGGCGGGGCGAGCCCGGCGGCCATCAGAAAGGCCGGCCAGTAGACGGCATGAAAGCGGATGATGTCCTTGCCAACCATGTGCAGCGCGGCCGGCCAGTAAGTGCGATAGAGCGGGTCGTCCGTATCGGGGAAATTCACCGCTGTCAGATAATTGATAAGGGCATCGAGCCAGACATAGATGATGTGTTTCTCGTCACCTGGCACCTCGACGCCCCAGGAGAAGCTGGTGCGCGAGATGGAAAGGTCCCGCAATCCGCTGGCGATGAAGCTCAGCACCTCGTTGCGGCGGGAATCGGGGCCGATCGCCTCGGGATGGGCCTTATAATGGGCGAGAAGCCGCTCGCTCCAGGCCGAGAGCCGGAAGAAATAGCTGGGCTCCTCCACCCATTCGACCTCGGCGCCCGAGGGCGCGATCTTGCGTCCTCCCTCCCCTTCGCTCAGCTCGTTCTCGGCATAAAAGGCCTCATCGCGTACCGAATACCAGCCCGCATAGGTCCCGAGATAGATATCGCCGGATTCAACCATGCGCTGCCACAGCGCCTGCGCGGCCCTCGTATGCCGCGCCTCCGTCGTCCGGATAAAATCATCATTCGAAAGGTTAAGAATACCTGTCAAATCCCTGAAATTCTGAGAAACACGGTCGGCAAAAGTCTGCGGGTCCACGCCTGCGCGGGCGGCGGCCTGCTCCACCTTCTGGCCGTGCTCGTCCGTGCCGGTCAGAAAGAACACGTCATGGCCGTCGAGCCGCTTGAACCGGGCCATCACATCGCTGGCGATGGAAGTGTAGGCGTGGCCGATATGGGGCGAATCGTTCACGTAATAGATGGGCGTCGTGATGTAGTAAGCCGGTTTCCCGGTCATATACTGATTTCCTTCGATGGTTTTACGCGCCCGGCCCGGACCGGCCGGTGGGGCCCCCGCGCTGGCGTGATGCAGTGGGGCCCGGAAGCCGTTTGCCGGAAACTGTTTGCCGGAGGCTGCTTGTATGGGGTGTGCCGGCGCATATCGTCAAGGGCGGAACCGGGCTGCCCGGGGCCCGGATTTTACCGGGCCGCTCGGCTCATGGCGAGAAAGGCGTCCATCATCACCTGACTCCGGTCCAGATTGACCTGCCCTGCCCGGCGGAACATTTGCCGGATCGCCTCTCGCACCTCGATCCATCGCGTCAGTCGCGAGCCCGCGAAGATCCCGGGGTCAGGCACCGGTTCTCCCGCGACCGGGGCGGGCGGCCCAAGGCCCCGCGCGACCGAGCTTACGGCCCGGGCGATCCACCAGTCCAGCAGATCGATCGCCGCCCGATAGGCCCCCTCCCGCCCGGCACGGTTGAGGCCGTCGCTGAAGACGTAAAGACTTTCGCCATCGGGTCGCGGCAACTGGGCGAGGAGCGCGGCCAGCTCGGTGTAAATGCTGCCGCCATCCTGTGCCGCCATCTCAAGCCCCCGCCCGACGCTGCCATCGGCCAGCCGGGCCAGTACGCGGAGGTCCTCGACTGCCAGTTCGGGCCGGACATCGCCGATCAGCGTCTCGATTACCGGTTCCGGGAGCCTCTCGAGCTTGAGGTTCCGGCAGCGGGACCGGATTGTCGGCAGGATCGCACCAGGGCTGTGGCAAACCAGAAGAATGACTGTTTTTTCAGGGGGTTCTTCCAGAATCTTAAGAATTCCATTTGCGGCATGACGGTTCATCTCATCGACCGAATCGATGATCAGAACCCGCCAGCCGCCGGCGCTGGAGGTCCGGCGCAGGAAAGCCTCCGCCCGGCGCACATCGGCGACCACAATCTCGTTTCTGAGCCGGCCGGTTTTCTCGTCCACCGTGCGTTCCATGGCGACGAGGTCAGGATGGCTGAGGGCGGCGACCTGCGCGAAGACCGGTGAGTCGGGCGAAATGGCCAATGTCCTGTCCGGTTCGGGCGCGGTCCCGCCAAACAGATCGCCCGCTTCTGGCCCCCCGCTCGCCTCTTCACTCAGAAGATAGCGCGCGAAACGGTAGGCGAGCGTCGCCTTACCGACGCCGCGCGGCCCGGAGATCAGCCAACCGTGGTGCAACCGTGCCGAGCGATAGGCGGCGAGCAGCGTCTGTTCGCCCGCGTCATGGCCGAGCAAGCGGGAAGTTTCCCGGGGCAAGGGAATCGGGCGCGGGTCGGTCATTCGCCACCCATGATGGACACGCCAAGGCGGGCGCCGATCTCTTCGGCAAGTGCGAGGCGCACCGTTTCGACCGATTTGGACGCGTCCACGACGATGCAGCGTTCGGGATGCGCCTTGGCGATCTCGACGAATCCGTTCCGCACGCGGCGGTGAAAATCGACACCGAGTTGCTCGTAACGGTCATAGCCGGCGCGCCTTCCGCGGGCGCGACCGAGGCCGGTTTCCGGGTCGATATCGAGGATAAAGGTAAGATCCGGCGCCATTTCTCCCACCGAAAGCCGGTATAGCAGCGCGATATCGTCGAGGGGCACACCATGTCCGTAGCCCTGGTAGGCCACCGTGCTGTCGGCGAAACGGTCGCTGATCACCCACTGCCCCTTCGCCAGCGCGGGGCGGACCGTGCGCTCCAGATGGACACGCCGGGCTGCGGAATGGAGCAACGCCTCACTCACCGGGTCCCATTTGCCCAGGCTGCCTTTGACCAGGATATCGCGGATTTCCTCCGCCCCTGGCGCGCCGCCCGGTTCGCGCGTCGTAATCACGTCGAGCCCCGCCCGGCGCAACCCCTCGGCGAGGAAGGCGATCTGGGTCGATTTTCCCGATCCCTCGCCGCCTTCCAGGGTAATGAATTTGCCGGGCGCCCCGCCCGTGCCGTTCGGCAAGGCCTACTGGCCCCACATCAGGTAGCCCAGCGCGGCCGACAGCTTGCCGAACGCGCCCAGTTGCGCAATTTCCTTGCCGGCCGCGAGGGGGATCACCTGGTCGTCAAAATCGGGCGCCGACACGGTGACCGTGCCGAGAAGGCTGTCGCCGGTGACCGGGGCCGGGACCGGTCCCTGATAGGCCACCGTTACCGACATTTCCCGCCGCGATCGCCGCGGAAGTGTCACGGTCACATCCTCCTCGACCACGAGCGGGACGGTTTTCGCGTCACCAAGCCAGACGCCGGCATGATCAACCACCTCTCCGGCCGAGAAAAGCTTGTAGTTATCAAATTCGCGAAGCCCCCATTCGAGAAGGCGCCGGCTTTCAGCCGCCCGCTCTCGCTCGCTCTCCATGCCATGGGCCACGAGAATCAGGCGTCGGCCGTCGCGCTCGATGGAGGCAGTCAGGCCGTAACCGGAAGCCTCGGTATGTCCGGTCTTGAGTCCGTCGGCCCCCATCGAATAGAGCAGCGGGTTGCGATTTGTCTGCCGGATGCCGGAAAATGTGAATTCGGTGCCCGAATACAGGTGGTAGTACTCGGGAAAATTCAGGATCATCGCGCGGGCCAGAATCGCGAGATCATGTGCGCTGCTGACATGGTCGGGGTCGGGCCAGCCGGTCGAATTCCGGAACCGGGAATGCAACATGCCCAGTTCCTCCGCCTTGCGGGTCATCGCGGCGGCGAACGCCTCTTCCGAGCCCGAAATCCCTTCGGCAATGACGATCGAGGCATCGTTGCCGGACTGGATGATGACCCCGCGCAGAAGATCGCCCACGGTGACATCCTTGCCGACCTCGACGAACATCTTCGAGCCGCCCTTGCGCCAGGCCTTCTCGCTGACCCGGAACGGTGTATCCATACTCAGGCGACCGTCCTTGAGGCGCTCGAAAACGAGATATGTCGTCATGATCTTGGTCATCGAGGCCGGTCCCATCGGTACGTCGGCGTTCTTCTCGAACAGGACGGCACCGGTCTGCGCGTCCATCAGGTAGACGAACTCGGCCGAGGTGTCGGGCGGGGTTATGGCCTGCGCCGTCTCAGACAGGAAGCCGGCGCCGAGCAGTGCCAGCCCGGCGAGAGCCAGGCGCCAGCGGCGCTTTCCGGGTTCCCTGCCGGCGAAGGGGCGGGGCGATTTCGATGGCAAGCTCATGGATATCCTCATCAGACGTGAATTATGCCCGTTTTCGAGCAGGTTCGCTAATCAACCACGACCAGCCGTGCATTGGGATGGCCCGACTGGATCACGGATTCAAGCAGGGCGTCTCCTTCGGCCACCGATGCGACCGGTCCCACCCGTACCCGGTACAGGACCTGCCCGTTCACCTCCACCGGGGTGACGGCGCTGCTGCCGAGGCTGGTGAGCCGGGTCTGCAAGCGTTCGGCATTGGACTTGTCCGAGAAGGCGCCGGCCTGAACGAAGATGTCGGTCGCATCGGGCGTGGGAAGCTGGAAAACTTGTTCCGGTTCATCCGGCAGATCGGGCGCGGTCTGTTCCGCCACCACGTCACGAGAGGCCGTTTGCACCGCCCTGCTCCGTTCCGGTTGTGTCGGGGTCTCGGCCAATGACCCGTCCACGGGCGAGAGCGGCTGGCTCGTGACCTCGCCCGCCGGCGCCGCCACGAGCGTCGGTCCGGGTTGCCCGTCGAGCTTGCCCGGTGCAGGAAGCCCCTGCAGCAGAGCGACCTCCCGATCGCTCTCACGCTTGAGGTACTGAACCCGGACCTTGGCCGTTCCCGAATCTTTCGTCCCGAGAAGCTCTGCCGCCCGGCGCGAAAGGTCGATGATCCGGCCGTGAACGAAGGGACCGCGATCATTTACCCGAACCTTGAGGGCGCGCCCGTTGTCGAGGTTGGTAACCAGGACGACGCTCGGTAGCGGCAAGGTCTTATGGGCGGCCGAAACCTTGTTCATGTCAAAAATTTCGCCGTTCGCCGTAAGCGCCAGGTGAAAATTGGGGCCATACCACGACGCGATGCCGGTTTCGTCATAGCTTTCATCGGCCTGCGGATAGTAGGTCACGCCGCTGACACGATACGGGCTGCCGATCTTGTAGACGCCCCGCGCGTCGTCGATGCCGCCAAGCTGCTTGACCGCGTGGGCGGCCAACCGGGTTTCGGCGCACCCCGTCAGCCCGAAGAGAACCAACAGGGCAAGGCCGGTTGTCCACCGCCCGCCTGGCATTAACCGGTTCACCCTGCCTCCTCCGCCCTCGGTTCTGCTGCGCGCCGGTCTGCCGCCCGCATTCTGCGGCTGTAGTCTCCGCATCTTGTGGGTAGCGCCCGGCCCGCCCCCTGATCTGGTAATCTACTGATCGCCGATCTTGTCGGCAAGATGCCCGACGGCGAGGCCAAAAAAGTTCGAGCGATTCCATGCAAGGATGGCGCGGAAATTGTCATAAACGAGAAAGGCCGGTCCGGTATCGCCGGCCGCACGAATGACGGAACCGCGCAGTTGGCGGTCCGGCAGATCGCTGCCGTCGCGACGGCGCACGCCCATTCCCTGCCAGTCAGCCATGACCTTGCGGATTTCGAGCCCGATCAGTGTCGGGTCCATCCTTTCCGGCAGTCGCACGGGGCGCCCCCAGGTCTGATCTTCCCGCCAGCCGGATTCGGCCAGATAATTGGCCGCCGAGGCGAAAACGTCGGCCTTCGAGTCCCAGATATTCCGCCGGCCGTCGCCGTCGTAATCCTCGGCGTGGCGCACGAAGCTGGAGGGCATGAACTGCGACTGGCCCATGGCGCCGGCCCAGGAGCCCGTCATCCTGTCGGCCGTGATATGACCTTCATCGATGATCTGAAGGGCGTGGAAAAGCTCCTTGCGGAAATAGGCAGCCCGTCTTTCGTCAAAGGCGAGGGTGGCGACGGCGGGCAGCACCTGAAAGCCGCCGCTGACCCGGCCGAAATCCGTCTCGATTCCCCAGAGGGCGACGATGAAGCGCGGTTGCACGCCATAACGGGCGCCGACCTCGCGCAAAAGATCGCGGTTCTCGCGGTACTTCTCGCGCCCTTTCTGAACACGCGAGTCGGGGACGACCCGGTCCATATATTGCTGGAACGTCAGGGTGAATTCTGGCTGGCGGCGGTCGAGTTCGATCACGCGGGCCAGTGGCTCGATCCCGTCGAGCGCCGCAATCGTGGTGGCCTTGAGATTGCGCTCGCGCGCTTCGGCCCGGACCCCATCGAGCCAGTCGCTGAAGCCGTCGAACGAAATCTCCTCGGGCGCCCCTGCGGCTGGATTTTCAGGTTTGGCCCCGGTTTCGGCCGCATCGGCCGGGATGGCCAGCGTGAGGGCGACGAGTGCGGCGGTCATGGCGGTCACGAGGCATATGGGCTCGCGACAGGGTCGTGCGCGTCGGATCGTCGAGTTGTGGTCCGTCACCGTCATCGCCTGTGTCTCCTCTTTCCCGCATTTTGCCCGAGGCACCTGCAGACTATCAGCTTCGCCTTTTGCATGACGAGCTAAACAGCGCATTTTCTCCCATACTGCAACAGGGGACACGACCGGCCTGGCCGGCTTCCCCCCGCCCGCCGCCTCCGTTAGGCTGATTGCCGCCGGACCCGCAAGGGCTAAACCATCGGGAATTTCGCACCTCGTGCTTGAATTCGATCATGTGTCCGTAAGTTTTGGCGACGATGTCGCGCTCGACGACGTCACGCTCTCTATTCCCCCGGAAAAGACCACAGCCCTGATCGGGCCAAGCGGCAGCGGCAAGTCCACCCTGATCCGCCTCGTTGTCGGGCTGGTGCGTCCGAGCGCCGGGGAGGTCCGGTTCGATGGCACACCCGTGGTCCCGGCCAGCGCGCCCGCCCTGCGCCGGCGCCTCGGCTATGTCATTCAGGAAGGCGGGCTTTTTCCCCATCTGACGGCGCGGGAAAACGTCACCCTGGCTGCGCGCGTGACGGGCCGTGCGCCCGCGTGGATCTCGGCGAAAGTGAATGAACTCGCGCACCTCGTTCACCTGCCGGAAGCGTTCCTCGCCCGCTACCCGCTCGAGCTTTCGGGCGGGCAGCGCCAGCGTGTCGGGCTGATGCGGGCGCTGATGCTGGACCCTGCGGTCCTCCTTCTGGATGAGCCGCTGGGGGCGCTGGATCCGCTCATTCGTCACGATCTTCAGGACGAGCTGGCGGAACTTTTCGCCCGTCTCGCCAAGACGGTGCTGATGGTCACGCATGATGTCGCCGAGGCTGCGTTCCTGGCCGATTACATGGTCCTGCTGCATGAGGGCCGGGTCGTGCAGCAGGGTACGGTCGCGGAATTCCGGGACGCGCCGGCCGGAGGGTTCACCCGGCGGTTTCTGGAAACCGGCCGCCGTGGTCTTTTCGGAGACGCGCGGTGACGGGTGTGCCCGGCACGGCGCGGCGCGTCATAGGGCCGCGCTGGCGCTTTCTGTTGCCGGCGATCCTCGTCATCCTGTCGGCTGCGGCCCCGGCCCGCGCCGAAATCACCGTCGGTTCGAAAAAATTCACCGAGTCGGTGATTCTGGGTGAAATCATCGCCGGCCTGGGCCGGGCCGGTGGTCATGAGATGCAGCACCTGCGGGAGCTCGGCGGCACCCGCGTCCTCTGGGACAGCCTGAGGCTCGGCGAGATCGACATCTACCCCGAATATACGGGCACGCTCCTGCGCGAAATCCTGGCGCGGGAGGAAATTGCCACCATCGAAGAGCTGCGCGCGCGCCTGGCGGAGGACGGGATCGCCATGACGGCGCCGCTCGGGTTCGACAATGGTTACGCGCTCGGCATCCGGCAGGCGCTCGCCCAACGCGAGAACATCTCCAGCATTTCCGATCTGCGGGCCTATCCCGATCTGGTTTTCGGATTCGGCAACGAGTTCATGAACCGCGCGGATGGCTGGCCGGGGCTGCGCCGCGCCTATGGCTTGCCGCAGGACGATGTGCGGGGACTGGATCACGACCTTGCCTATATCGGTCTGGCCGAGGAGGCGCTCGACCTGATCGATGTCTACACGACCGATGCCGAGATCGCGCAATACGATATCCGGGTCCTTGAGGACGACCGCGCGTTTTTTGTCAGGTACGAGGCTGTGATTCTGTATCGCGAGGCGCTTGCCGCCACGGCGCCCGCCCTGGTCGATGCCATCAAGGGGCTCGCCGGCCGGATTCCGGCGCCGGAAATGATCGCCATGAACGTCGCCGCCAAACTCGACGGCGAGCCGGAAAGCGCCATTGCCGCCCGCTTTCTCCAGGAACGCTTCAAGATCGAGGCGCCCGTCAGGGCGAGCGGTTTCTGGACGCGGTTCTGGCAAACGACGCGGGATCATTTCATGCTGGTCGGCATTTCCCTGGGCGCGGCCATTTTTGTCGCGCTGCCGCTGGGCGTGCTGGCCTATCAGAGCGCGGCCGCGGGTCGCATCATCCTGAGTGTGGTCGGCGTCATCCAGACCATCCCTTCCCTCGCCCTTTTCGTGTTCATGATCCCGCTGCTTGGCATCGGCGGCGCGCCGGCCATCGCGGCCCTGTTTCTCTACAGCCTGCTGCCTATCGTGCGAAATACCCATACCGGGCTGGCGAATATCCCGCTCGAGCTTCGCGAATCCGCCCTCGCCTTGGGGCTGAGGGCAGGAGCAAGGCTGCGCCTCGTGGCCCTGCCCCTTGCCCTTCCCGCGATCCTGGCGGGCATCAAGACATCGGCCGTCATCAATGTCGGCACCGCGACGCTGGGCGCGCTGATCGGGGCCGGCGGGTACGGCCAGCCGATCCTGACGGGCATCCGGCTCAATGACACGGCACTCATCATGGAGGGCGCCATTCCGGCCGCCCTTCTGGCGCTCGGCGCGCAGCTTGCGTTCGATGTGCTGGAGCGCCGGCTGGTGCCGCGCGGCCTCAGGCTGGGCTGACGCGCTCACTCCCCAAGCGCCGGCCTCTAGCGCCGGCCTCTCTAGTGCCGGCCTCTCTAATGCCGATCAGGCGCCGCATCAGATTCCGATGAATTCGGCGATCTTGCCGGCAAAGGGCGATCCGTTATCCCAGAAGCCGTCGATTGCATCGAAATGGTTCTTGTCGGGTTGCGGAAAATATTCAGCCTCGAGCCCCCTGGCCTGCCAGGCCGCGGTAAAATCTTTCGTCAGGCGCACGAATTCGTCGGGCTCCTTGCCGCCTACCGTGGTCAGCATTTTTGGTCCCCGATCCGGAATGTTTCGCAGCGGACTCTGGGTCTCGACCGTCTTCCAGTCGATCTGCAGGACCGGCTGCAGATGGCTGTAGGGCAGCGCGCCCAGATCGTGCACGCCGCTGATGGGAATGCCGCCCTTGATGAGATCGGCCGGCAGACCGTATTCACCCTCCCAGTCCGTGATGCAGGCCATCGCCGTCTGATGGCCGCCTGCGGAATGGCCGGCAACGAAAATCCGGCTTTTGTCGCCGCCGAAACTTTCGGCGTTGCGATAGGCCCAGGCGATGGCTGCGCGGGTCTGGCGCGTGATTTCGGGCAGGGTGACCTTGGGGCAGAGTGAGTAATTGGTGATGAGGACGTTGACGCCCTTGGGCACAAGCCCCCTGGCGCAAATGCTGTTTTCCTTGGCCGACAGCATTTTCCAGTAACCGCCATGAATGAAGATGAGGATAGGGCCGCCCGGTTTTTCGGCCGGAAAGATATCGAGATACTCGTCCTTCGTAGGACCGAACCTGACATCGGGCGTGTGCTTCAGGCTTTTTCGTGCCTCGGCGCTGCCGTTGACGTAAAGATCCACATAGACGTTGAAATCGGGAACCGTCGGTATGAGATCGTATTGCGCGTCGATTTCTTCCTGTGTCTCGAAGTCACGATAAAGCTTCATCGAAATTCGTCCCCCAGATTGCTCATCCATATGCGTCGAGGCGGCAGGTTGCCGGTCCCTTCGCCGGCCCGCCTGTCGCCAACGAGCCAATCCGGCCCCGCGCAGGGTTAACGGCGTTTCATTCGAGCTTAACCGGTTTTTCGTATCCTGAACAATGCAACACCGTCCGGGCCGGATCGCGAAATGCGCGCCCGGCGGTGCATGCGCAACGCACCGGTGCACCATGGTCGGAGGATTCCGGGATGGCACGTATCGTTCGGCACATGATTGTTCAGCAGCCGGCCACCACGAGCTGGCCGCGCCCGCGCGACTGGCTGCAGAAAATGCGGGAAAGCTCCGGCTTCATCGCGCTTGCGGCCGTGGGGCTGATCGCCGCGGCGGGCGTCATCAGCGCGGCGCTCCTGGCCCGGGCCCTCTGGCCTGCATAGCCCGGGCGCCTGCCCCGGCCCGGGAGAGACGCCGCACCCCTCCTCTTTCTCCGCTTCTCTGCCCGCCTCTCGTTGGGCCTTGTCTCGAGGGCCGGGATGCCGCTATGCCTTACCCTTCCCTGCCATGGGCACGGATGGGTGGCCGAGCGGTTGAAGGCACCGGTCTTGAAAACCGGCAGGCGCTTACGCGTCTCGTGGGTTCGAATCCCACCCCATCCGCCATTCACGGTTTCTTAAATCGCCATCCCCTAGATGAGAGGCTGGCGCGGCCCCGGCACCCACCGCCGGAAGGACCGCGCGGGGCTTCCAGCTCGGGGCAGGCAGCATGAGCATAGAGGCGAGACCCTTCACACCGGCCGTGGCGGGCGCCACGCAACCGGATGACACTGAGGCGCACAAGGCACATTCGGGCGGCGGCCACGCGGTCACCCGCGATCAGGCCGATTGGGCCAAGGCCAGGCCGGGGGCGATCGACTATCTGCGCCACGCGCAGGCGAGAAGCGGCCGGCGGCCAATGGAGCTGGCGCGCGAATTCCTTCGCCTGACCCGCGGGCGGGGGCGCCTGACCTGGCCGGAATACGTTCAGTACGGCGTCTACGACACGGATCGTCTCAGTCCCGCAGCGCAGGCGGAATTCATCACCAACACCCTGCACTGGCCGATCACCCATGCGTGCTGCGACATGACCTGGCAGGCCACGACCGAGGACAAATGGCTCTGCGCCCGGATCCTGGCCGGGACCTCCGTGAAGATGCCGCGCACGCTGGCCGTGATCGACAAGTCGGCGCGTTCCTATCCCGATACCGAAAAACTTTCGACGACGGCGGCGCTGCGCGATTTCTTCACGACGCCCGGCATCCTGCCGGTTTTCGGCAAGGAGAACCGGGGGATCTGCAGTTTCGGTGCCTTCCTCGCGACGGATGCCGACGGTCAGGCGGTTCATCTGAAGGGGCACGGCCCTATCGATTACAAAACCTTCCTCGAACGCTTTGTCGGGGAAACGCCTTACCTTCTTCAGGAGTCCGAAACCAATCACCCCTTCTTTGCTCCTGTCACCGACGCGCTGGCGACGATCCGGTTGTGCGTGCTGGCAAAGGATGGCGCAATCGGGATTCCCTTCGCCGTGCTCAAGCTGCCGGCGCGGGACAATATCGCCGACAGTTTCTGGCGGCCGGGCAATCTTGCCTGTGCGCTCGATCCCGAGACGGGAGATATCCTGACCGTCCGCTCGAAAGACGCGTTCGGCACGACGGATCATCCGGCCCATCCCGAAACCGGCACCCCCCTGCTCGGCCGCACCGTGCCCGAATGGCCGCGGGTGCTGGAACTGGCCCGTGCCTGCGCGCCTGTCTTCGCGCCGCTGCGCTATCAGTCGATGGATATCGCGGTCACCGGGAACGGGCCGGTCCTGATCGAGATCAACACCGGCGGCGGGTTCGATCTGCCGCAGCTTGCGAGCGGCCGGGGATTCCTGACGGAAGCCGTGGCGGATTTCTTCCGTGCGTCCGGTTACGGGAAGGTCTGAAGGACGATGACAGTCGCGCCCGACGTTTACGCGGCCGAACCCATTCCCGAGGCGGCCCGCGCTGAAATCGAAGCCCTGCTTTCGAGCGGCGATCTGTTCCGCTACGGCGCGCCCGAGGGCTCTCCCGTCGCCCGGCTGGAAAGTGAATTTGCGGCCTTCATGGGCGTGCCTTTCGCCCTTGCGGTCAATTCGTGCTCCTCGGCCCTCTTCCTGGCTCTCAGGGCTCTCGGGCTGGAGCCCGGCACACCCGTCCTGGTGCCTGCCTTTACCTTCGCGGCCGTCCCTTCCTCCATTGTTCACGCGGGTGGACAGCCGGTTCTCGTGGAGGTCGGGAACAATTATCGCATCGACATGGCGGATTTCGAGGCCAAGCTGACGGATGGCATCGGCGCCGTGGTGATCAGTCACATGCGCGGCCATACCTCCGACATGGATGCCATCATGTCGCTCTGCAATGGGCGCCGGATCCCCGTGATCGAAGACGCCGCCCACTCACTCGGCACGCTCTGGTCCGGCAGAAAAATTGGAACTTTCGGCCGGGTTGGCTGCTTTTCCTTCCAATCCTTCAAGCTGATGAATGCCGGCGAGGGCGGCATGCTCGTCACCCGCGATCCCGACATCATCGCCCGCGCGGTCATCATGTCGGGTGCCTACGAGCATAACTGGAAAAAGCACCCCGTGGCTCATGACAGGTTCGTCTTCTGGCAGAACAGACTGCCGCTCTACAACACACGGATGAACAATCTGTCGGCCGCCGCGGTGCGTCACCAGATTCGCGAAGTGCCGCGCCGCGCGCGGGACGGGCTGGCCAATCACGACTATGTGGCGAGACGGCTGAACGCGTCACCCTATCTCGACGTGCCCCCGCCTTTCGCTCAGGAAATCCGGGCGCCCGATTCGATTCAGTTCAACCTGTGCGGTTTCGATACGGACGGGGAGGCGGAGGCCTTTCAGCGATGCGCGAACGCGCGCGGCGTCCCCGTCCAGATCTTCGGTCTCTTTCAGGACAACGCGCGCGCCTTCTGGAACTGGAAGTTCATCGGCGAGCAGCCGGGGCTGACGCGTACGCGCGCCATGCTGATGCGCGCCTGCGACGTGCGCCTTCCAGCCCGGCTCACCCCGGATGAGCTCGAGTTCATCGCCAATGGCCTGCTCCAGGCGGTCGACGACATCAAGATGCCCCGCCGGGCCGCCAGCCTGGCCTAAGCCCCCGGGGCCGCCAAATTCAGCGCGGCCCGTCCCGGTCCTCCGACCAGACATGCGGCGTGTCGTTTTCCGGCGGCCCGGCTTCATCCTCCAGCGCCGTCGATCCCGCCCCGGCGCCGCCCGGTTCGATAATTTCTTCCGATTCCTCCGCCAGCATTTCGGGGTCGATCCGCGGGTCGAGCTCGACTCCCATGGTCGTCATGTCACCCACCGGCACGAAGTAGCTGCGCGCTGCCTCCGGCACGGGCCCGTGCCGGCTGATGCGCCAAAGGGTGTAGCTGATGATCCAGCCAGCCGTGAGGGCGAAAAAGATGATGAGACCGTTGGCGCCGAGATGATCGAAGAACTGGCCGGCGATCAGGGGGCCGACAGCCATGCCGGCGCCATTGGCGATGAGGAGCCCGGCCGAAATCGGCAGGACGTTTTCGCCCTCCGCCAGCTGGTCGACGGCGTGGGACAGGGCCAGCGGATAGAGGGCGAAGGTCATGCCGCCAAAGAGGGTCATCGCGGGCAGCAGGAAAGTTAGGGAAATTCCCCCAAGAAACAGAATGGCGAGCGCGGCCAGCAGCGCCCCCGTCGCGGCGGCCAGAAGTGCCGTGCGCCGGTCCATTCGATCGGACAGGTAGCCGATCCCCAACTGCAGAAAAAGCCCGCCAAAAACCGGGAAGGCCATCAGCAGCGCGATCTCACTGGTGCTGAGTTCCCGCGCCACGCCAAACAATGGCGTCAACGCCCAGAACGCCCCGGTCATCAGCCCGGCGCTGACGCTGGACACGATGCCAAAAGGCGAAAGCCGGAACAGCGAAGGCAATGAGAAATGGGAGAAAACGGCAATTTCAGGTGCCGTGACCCGGCTGAGGACAACGGGAACGATGCTGATCGCCAGAACGATCCCGCCCAGCAGAAAGAGGTCCTTGCCTTCGGTCGGATAGACGTTGATCAAAAGCTGTCCGGCACCCAGTGCGCCCAGTGACAGGGCCGTATAGATGCTGAGCACCCGGCCCCGCCATTTGTTCGGGATGACGGCATTGAGCCAGGACTCGATGACGAGATAGACGCCGGCAATGGACGCACCGTAGAGAAAACGCAGCGCCAGCCAGCCCGTCACATCGGCCTCCAGCGGCAGCGCCAGCGCCGAGGCTATGGCGATCGCCAGCAACCCGCCATAGACACGGATATGGCCGACGCGCCGGATAATCCGGCCCCCGAACCATGCGCCCAACGTGTAGCCGGCAAAATAGGCTGTCGCGACGCCGCTGATCCACGACGGGGCAAACCCTTGCTGCCCCAGCTTCGTCGGCACGAGAATCAGAAAAAGACCCTGTCCTGACAAGAGGATGGTCGTGCCCAGCAGCAGTGCGCCGACGGACCCAAGGATCACGATGAGACGGTTTTCCATATGACCGCTTTCTACTCTTCACGGCGTCCTGATGCAAAGCCGTGGCGCAAGAGTTGCGATCGGGATCGGGGCGGCTATCCTTCGCTGTCGGCGTTTTTCCCGCGCAGTTCCGCCAGGCGTTCGTAAATGGCAAGCCCGCCGGCGGCAAATCCGAAGACCTTGTCCTTGTAGGTGACCCGCCGGCTTTGGATCCCCATAACGTGGTAGACGCCCTCGCGGCGGGCCATGACGGGCATGCTGGCCGGGTCGTCCAGGCCGCTGGAGACGCAGCTATTCAGGATCATCCGCTGATCCTCGGACATTTCGAGCACGTGACAGGCCGAATGGACAAGGCGGTCATCCGGATTGCTGGCAGGATAGCCGATCGCGTAGATGAGCCAGCCCTGGGCGCCGATCAGGCCGTGAACCTGACGCGTCAGCCGTTCCAGCGGCAGCGGTTTGATCCGGTCCGAGACGTCGTCGGCCAGTTCCAGGATCGCCCAGTCAAAACGTCCGTTCTTGAAATCTTCGGGGCTTTTGACCGAGTCCGCCATGGAAACAGCAATGACCGGACTCTCCGCCTTGAAACGTGTGCCGTTTCCGGCCAGCCGGACGAAGAGCGAGCCCGGGCTGCGCCAATCGGCGGTATCGGGGTTCCAAAGGCACCCGGCCGAGGTGATTGCCCAACGGTCGGCCACCAGCGTTGCCGTACACAAGGGGTCGTCGCCCTCGGTCAGCTGCCCGATCGCATCGAGCGTGCCGGGCGCGTCGGCCGGATGAGTCCTGGGAAATTCGAAATCGTAAAGAGACGCCTGGTAGCGCCACCAGGCAAGCGACCCCACCACCACAGCCAGTCCCAGAATCAGCGCGACCAAGCGTGTCCGATTGTTGCTCAGCATCTTCCGGTCCTTAAAGTTTAAATCGTCGATCCCGGCCTAAGTTGCCCCGTCGGTAAGGCGCCGGCAAGCCCCCACTCACTTCCCGCCCCCGGGCTGACCTGATAGGGTCTGGCCCCATGCCCCACGACCCGATCCAACCTTCCTCGCCGCCCGGCTCGCCACCCGGCCCGCACCCGGCAGCCGCGCGCCGCCGCGCACAAAGCGCGGGCCACGAGCGCCGTGTCTTCTGGGTCATGTGGCTGACCGGCGGTTTCATGCTGCTTGAGGGGTTCGGCGGCTGGATCGCCGGCTCTCTGGCGCTGGTCGCCGATGCCGGGCACATGCTGTCGGATACGGCGGCGCTCGCTCTGGCCTGGCTCGCCTTCCGCTGGACACACCGGCCGTCGGACCGGCATCGCACCTATGGCTATGACCGCCTGCAGATCCTGGCGGCCTTCACGAACGGTATCGCGCTCGTGGTGCTGGCACTCTGGATTGTGATCGAGGCTGTCGGCCGGCTGCTGGAACCGACGCCGGTCATGGGCGGGATCATGATCACCATCGCGGCCGCCGGGCTCGCCGTCAATGTTGTCGCCTTTCTGATCTTACGCGAGGGCGCGGCCGACAACCTCAATCTGCGCGGGGCGCTGGCCCATGTACTGGGGGATTTGCTGGGATCACTTGCGGCCCTTGCGGCGGGCGCGGTGATCATCCTGACCGGCTGGACCCCGATCGACCCGTTGCTCTCGGTGCTGGTGGCGGGACTGATCCTGCGGAGCGCTGTGGATCTTGTTCGCCGTTCCGGCCATATCCTGATGGAGGGCACGCCCGAAGGACTGGACCCGAACGAACTGGCGGTGTTCTTGCAGCGGGAAATCCCAGATGTGCTGAACGTCCACCACGTCCATGCCTGGTCGCTTACCAATGAGCGGCCGATGGTGACGCTCCAGGCGGACGTCACGCTTGATGCCGATGTGAATCTTGTAACGGCCGAGATCGTGGAGCGGCTGTCCACCCGGTACGGGCTGGATCACGTCACCGTGCAGGTGTCTCCCGTCCCGGGGGAGACGGAAGCGACGACGGCCCGAAGCGCGGGGACCTCCCTACCCTGACGAGCGGCCGCGTCGGGCCATGAAGATACCGATCGCCGCGCCCAGAAGGCCAAATACCGCCAGCGCCAGCCAGACATTGCCCGTGGCACCACCGATGATGCCGCCCAGGACGAGGCCGACGGCGATCCAGAGGCCGGGGCCCCGGCTCGCCCTGGAAACTGTATTCCGGTTGCTTGAATTCGGTTCGGTCATGACATCCTCTGAAACTGGCCCTGGTCTCCGTCGGCATAACACGAAACGGGATGCCTGGGAGGCTCCCGGACCGCCAATTTCCGCAAGCCAGGGTTAATTTCTATTAACGACGCTAATTTGCTGAAAATTATGAAGAAATTCCTTTTTTTGTTCATTTGCCGTGGCTCGGCGAAACGAAATCTTAACGAAAAATAAAGGACTTTAATCTCATTGTTTTTGTCCGGTGGCGAATGGGGGCATGAGCAAGGCCGGAGGACGGGGCCCGGGGCAGGTCAGGGACAATAGACACCCGCCCTGTCGCCAAGACAGCCCGATCCACTCCCCCTCGGACGCCAGACCGTGCGGACGCTTCGATATCCGGATCGCCCGATCTGCTAGGGGAAAGCGCATGTCAACGATCGTCGTTCTGGACGATCTCCGGACCAGCCGATCAATCCTGACCCAACTCGCGTTCACGGTGGAAAAGGACGTTCGGGTCGAAGCCTTCGCGCGGCCGGACGAAGCCCTGGAATGGGTACGCGACCACACCCCTGATCTTGTCGTTACCGACTACGAGATGCCGGGGATGGACGGCTCCGAGTTCATCTCGAGGTTCCGCGCCCTGCACAGTTGCAGCGATGTGCCCGTTATCGTCGTCACGGTCCACGAGGACCCCGAGTTCCGCCATAAGGCGCTTCAGGTCGGGGCCACAGATTTTCTTCTCAGCCCCGTCGATCACGAGGAATTCCGGGCGCGTTCGCAAAACCTTCTCTCGCTTCGTGCACATCACAGGCTGACGCAACTTCGCGCCGATGACCTGGCCAAGGCGGTCGCGACTTCCGACCGGCGGCTTCAGGACGCGCTGCGCGAAAATCATGCTCAGCTTGAAAGTCTGATCGACGCTGTCCCGAGCCTGATCAGCGTAACGGATCAGGACGCCCGTTTCGTCTTTATGAACCGTCACCACGAAGAGATTCTTGGAATTCGGCCGCAGGATGCTGTGGGACGGTCACTTTCCGATGTGATGGGCGAGGATTATGCCCGGCGGCACATGGAGGCCGATCGCATCGTCCGCGAAACCGGCATGCGAGCAACCGAGTTCGAGGAAACGATCGTGGACCGGCAAGGCTGCGCGCGCACGTTTCTGACGACGAAATCGCCGATGGGCCCGACGAATGGCAGCGTTGTGCACGTCGTGACCAGTTCCAGCGACATCACGACCCGCCGGGAAGCGGAGCGGGAAATCGAGGTCGCCCGCGATACAGCCGAGGCGGCTGACAAGACCAAAACCGAGTTCCTTGCGCATATCAGCCATGAATTGCGCACCCCTCTCAATGCTGTCGTCGGCTTTTCCGAAATCATGAACGACGAGTTGTTTGGCGCGTTGGGGAATGAGAAATATCGTGAATACGTCAGCGCCATCCGCGAAAGCGGCGTACATCTCCTCGATATCATAAATGAAATGCTGGACCTTTCGGTCGCGGAAATAGGCAAGCTCGAGCTTCACGAGGAAGTGGTCGATCCGCAGGAAGTCCTGAGCGCCTGCGCGCGGATCATGAAAGACCAGGCAGACGAGAACGAGGTCACCCTCAAAGTCGAGATTGCCCCCGATTCGCCGCGCCTGTTGGCGGACGGGCGCAAAATCCGACAGGTCATGATCAACCTGCTGTCGAACGCGATCAAGTTCACTGACCCCGGCGGCAAGGTGGAAATGAAGGCCTGGCTTGCCCCGGACGGCGGCTACATCATTGACGTGGTGGATACGGGCATCGGCATTCCGTCCGCGCACCTCAAAAAGGTACTGACCCCCTTCGGTCAGGTCGAGAGTGCCCTCAGCCGCAAATACAAGGGGACCGGCCTCGGGCTTCCCTTGTCGAAGCGGCTCGTGGAGCTTCACGCCGGCACCCTCAGCCTCGCGAGCGTGGAGGGTGAAGGAACTTCGGTTCGGGTGATCCTGCCGAAAGAACGAACGATTCCAAGCGACGGTTCCGGACTCCGGGCCGAAAGCGCGTGATGGAACCGCTTTCGGCCCTACCCGTCAAAACGATGCCGCCCAGGGCAGCGGGACAGGATCGGAACGTCCTGACACGCTTGCGGGAAAGATTAGCGGCACGGCCGGACAGCGAGCACGAACAAGCCATTATCCGGGTAATTCTTGGCGGTCTGATTATCGGTTACTGCATTGCGCTGTCCGGCGAGGTGCTGGACACCGATCCCCGCGTCAGGGCAATGATGATGATTGCCATGGCCGGACAGGGCTTCGCCGTCGCCATCATGCTGGCGATCGTCATCTGGCCGGCGGCTTCCGTCACTCGGCGATGCTTCGGCATTGCGCTCGATACGCTCAGCCTGTCCCTGTTTCTGTATTTCGGGGGCGAACTCGCCGCCCCACTGTACCCGATCTATCTCTGGGTCACGCTGGGTTACGGGTTCCGGTATGGCCCCGGTTATCTGATCCTGACTGCGGCGGCTAGCCTTGCGGGCTTCCTCCTTGTCATCTCGACGACCGCTTTCTGGCTCGATACCGCGCCCCACCTCGCAGCCGGGCTGCTCCTGGCCCTGATCGTCATTCCGGGCTACGCCCTTACCCTGTTGAAGAAGCTTACCCGCGCCAAGGCCATTGCGGAGGAAGCCTCGAAGGCGAAGTCCCGCTTCCTTGCCAATATGAGCCACGAGCTGCGGACCCCTCTGACGGCCGTGATCGGGATTAGTGATCTCCTCCGGGATACGCTGAGGGATGGCGATCAGCGCGAAATGGTGTCCACCATCAAAACGGCCGCCCGGACCCTTTTGCACCTGATCAACGATATTCTGGATTTTTCCAAGATAGAGGCCGGAAAACTCACCAGGCAGGAAGTCGCGTTCGATCTTCATTCCCTGATGGCCGGTCTTGTCTCGATGGTCGAACCGCAAATCGCGGCCAAGGGCCTCAATGTTTCCAGCCATGTCGGACAAGGAGTCCCCGGAATCGTCGTCGGAGATGGAAACCATCTGCAACAGGTCCTGCTCAATCTTCTCGGGAACGCCATCAAATTTACGGAAAAAGGCAACATCCTGTTATCGGTCGCCAAAATCGACGAGACCGACAACGAGACCCGGCTCCAGTTCGAGGTTGTTGATAGCGGTATCGGCATTCCGAAAGAGAAGCAGGCCCGGATTTTCGACAGCTTCACGCAGGCGGACGATACCATTGGGCGCCAATACGGCGGCACCGGCCTGGGGCTATCCATTGTGCGCCAGATTGTCGAGATCCTTGGCGGCGGAATCGAGGTCAGCAGCGAGCCCGGACAGGGATCGGTTTTCCGTATCTGGATTGCATTCAGAAAACCCGAGTCGGGCGGGATGGCAGCGCCAAACTCGTTGCCGGTCCGCGGCCGGGTGTATCTGGTTTCCGACAGGGACGCATTTCTGTCCCGTGTCGAAAGGCCGGTTTTGGAAGCGGGCGGTCTGGTCCGGTCGGTTCCGAACATCCCCCAACTGGTGCGCTCCATGGCGGAAGAAAACGCGGCCTCGGCCAAGGATCTGTCCGTTGTGATAATCGACGCGGATTGTGTCTCGTCGTCCTATCCCCTGCTGGCGGCCGGGCTGTACGAGCAGTTCGGACGCAAGAAAACACGCCTGATCCTTTGCACCAATTCGCCGCCTTTGGAGGAGCGCCGCGATTTTCATGCGTTCCTCGATGAAGCATTCACTGCTGAAGACCTTCTTCTGTCGGTACATGCCGCCCTCGCAGCCAGCGAATCTGCGGGCGAATTTTCCGGCGGCCAGCCACCGGCCATAAACGCCGAGTCGGGACAAGCTCTCTCGATCCTCCTCGTGGAGGATAACCGGACCAACGGGATGGTCCTGACCAAGCTATTGAACAGAGCCGGCCACAAGGTCACACTGGTCGATAACGGCGATGATGCGCTGGATCGGCTCGATGCCGAGGAATTCGACCTCGTCTTTACCGATCTGAACCTGCCGGGCATGAGCGGGCTCGATCTCTTCAAGATGTATCGGGTAACTCACCTGGACCTGGCCCCCCTGCCCTTCATCGCCATTACGGCCGACGTGACGGAAGAAACCCGGGCAGCCTGCCTGGAGGCGGGATTGACGGCCGTCATCGGCAAGCCGGTGGATACGTTGCAGCTGCTGACAACGATCGAGACACTCTTCCCGGCACGTGGAAGTGGCAGCTCATCCGGCGATGCGCCCGATGTGACAACGGTCTCCGATGCCGGCGCCCCGATCAATATCGCAGTGCATCCACGTTTCGGTCGTCAGGGCGATCCGGTCCTGGATACCATCATGCTTCGGGATCTGTACAATCTTGGCGGATCGGATCCCAAATTCTTTCGCGACCTCGTCAGCGACTTCCTCGGTGATGGCGAAAGTCTGCTGGCAGATCTTGAAAAGTCGGTCGCGGAAGGAGATGTGGCGAAATATCGGTCGGTGGCTCACGGCTTGCGCGGCAGTCTCGCCGATATTGGCGCACGGCGCATGTATCACCGCTGCCTGGATTTCCGTAGCCCCTCGCCGGACCGGTTGAAGAGGGAGGGATCACAGCATATCGAGATGCTGAGGCAGGAATTTGCCGATTTGCGTGACATCCTCGTGAGGGAAGCCAATCGCCTCGATCCGGACGCGGCGATCGGGTCCTGATATGCGAGGACAGGCCGTAGATTATATCCCCGGCATACGCGCCTGAAGACGGCGCTCCTGCGCCGCGACGAGGCGCTCCATCTTCCGCACGTCCCGCTCGCTGACTGACAGAGCCGCGTCCACCCATATGCGGCCGACCTCCATGAGTTCCTGCCATTGGATGGGTGAGACGGCCTGCCGCGCGCTATAGACACCGAGCTGGGCGTTACGCTTGCTTTGTTGCTGGTCGATATAAGCGTAAACGGCCTCGATGCCGTGTCCCTCTTCCGCCAGGACATCGATCACGCCCATTTCGTACAACTCTTCCGCTTTGAGGATGTTTCCGTTCAGGATAAGGCGCTCGGCCGCTGCGCCGCCGATGCGGCGGCTCAGAAAATTGTAGGCGCCCATTCCGGGAAACAGATTGAAAAGCACTTCCGGGAGCCCGAATTGGGATCCTTTTTCCGCAATCAGCACGTTGGCCGATAACGCCGCCTCGAATCCACCGCCCAGTGCCTCGCCCTGCACCAAAGAGATCGTGATGATCGGAAAATCGCCGTGCAAGGCATTGCCGAAACAGACATCTATGCATGCCCGGGCATACCGCAGCAGACCGTCGCGATCCTTGTCGCGCACGAGCCGGGATATCAGCCGCAGGTCGCCTCCCAGGTTGAAAATACCGGGCACTCGGGAAGCAAGGATCAGGTAGTTGAGGGGCGCGGCTGTCGTGTCATGGTGAAAGATGAATTGCCGTTCCAGGGCGTGCTGTACCCGCCGGCTGTCTTCGAGAAGTCCGGGAGTGAAGCACGGGCGCCCTTCGGGGCGCATGAAGCACCACAGGATCCTTTCCTGCTCCTCGAACTCGACGTCAAGTTCCTGGCAGGTCGAAAGCTCCTGAAACGGGTGGGTGTGCCGGCCCGCCGTTTCGTCCGGTGCCCGCGCGGTGGCGCCTTCGACCAGTCTCGTCGTGAACGAGACGACGTCTCCGGGACCGCCCATGCGACGAGGGAGTGTGCCCTCGGAACCCGGGCCGCCGCGGCCGTTTCCAACCCCGTTGCTCATACTCGCCGCCCCCATGCGGCCTGGGCTGCCCTGCGATTCCCGGTGCCCGCGGTTAATGCGCCAAATGGCGGCCGCTCGCGGCGTTTCGGCCGCCTTGACATTTACGGCCTGTCGCCTGCTCCCTCGCAAGGGCCACGCAAAAAGCGTATCATCATAGTTAACAGACGGTAAAGAAGAAGCGCCCGCCGCAAGACTTGGAATGCATCTTCCAGAGCAACCACAAGGGATTGTGGTTTGGAAAGCGGCGCTCCGGCTTTCAATCTTCCTTAAAGCCGCGTGCGGTAGCATCCGCACGTGTTGGACCGCCGAATGCCGGGCAAAACGGGCGGCGATTCCTGAGCGATTGAGGGCGCGATGGCTGACCCAAGGAGAATGGACCCGGAAGCGGTTGGAGCTGATGGCCCCTGCCGGCGGGCGGGCATGTTCGCGGGATTTGCACTCGCCGTCCTCCTGCTTGGCGCGTGTGCGTCGTCGCCAACGGACCCGCGACCCATCACAGACAGGTCCGCCGGCGTCGGCCACAGCGAGAGACTCGAGGACGGTGCGGCGCAGGCGGCCCGGCTGATCCGGGTCGCCGACAAGACCCTCGCCGCGGGCGATCCCGTGAGCGCGCTGCGCATGTACGAAAAGGCTTATGAGGCCGATCCCGGCAATCCCGCGCCGCTGGTGGCGTCCGGCGATATCATGGCGGCGGCAGGCCGTCACGAGGACGCCCGTCGCGCCTATCGCGCCGCGCTTGAGACCGTGCCGGGAAACACCGCGGCCCATCTCGGCCTGGGGTTGAGCTACCTGAGTGCCGGTCAGGCGGCCCTCGCCCTGTCTCATTTGCAGGATGCGCGGCAAGCCGGTGCCCGGGATCCAAGCCTGTTCAACGGGCTCGGCATTGCGCTCGATCTTTCCGGCGACCATGACGGCGCCCAAAAGATGTATCGCGATGGCCTCGCCCGCCATCCGGGCGCCCGGGGCCTTCAGAATAATCTCGCCCTGTCCCTTCTGGTCACGGGCGACTGGCCGGAAGCGGCCCGGATCCTGCAGAACGCCACCGCCATGCCGGGCGCGGGAACCCGCACGCGGCAGAATTTCGCCCTGGCACTCGGTTTGCTGGGAGAGGAGGACGAGGCGGCCCGCATTGCCGCTCTCGATCTGCCTCCCGACTCGGTCGCGGCCAATCTTGCCTATTACGGGCTGCTGCGCGAGTCGGGTGATCTTCAGGCGATCGGACGGGCCGTGGGGCTCGTTCCCGATACCGGTGGCAAGGCGGACGCGGCCCCCGCCGAATCGATCGCAGCCCTGCCTCCCGATCCCGCGCGTCCCTCGGCCTCGGCCCCTCCACGCCTCATGGTGCCCGTTCCAACGGCCAAGCCGGCCCCGCCCGGTCCGATGGCACCGGACCCGGCAACGGACACCCCCGGTGCCGAGAGGGCGGCAGACGCGGCCAGAGCGAGACCCGACACAGGACCCGAGGCCGGACCTGAGGTCGGACCCGATCCGGCAGAAGAATCCACGATGTCCGAGGCGCCAGATACATCAGATGCGCCAGAAGCACCGAACGGTTCCGATTCAGAACCGGAAAATCGTGAAGACAACAAGTCCCGTGAACTGTTGGCGATATAGTGCGGGTCGAGTCTATACTCAGCCTTATGCAGATCGATATCTTCTCGGACCCCGTTTGTCCCTGGTGCTTCATCGGCAAGCGTCGGCTGGAACGCTTCCTCGCAGATCACCCCATACCCGATCTGGCGATCAGGTGGCGCGTATTCCAGCTTAACCCCGGCATGCCGGATGAAGGCATGGACCGCGACGAATATATGGCAACCAAATTCGGCGACCCCGAAGCGGCGCAAGAAATTTACGCGCGCGTTCGCGAGGCCGGTGAGGCCGAAGGCATAGATTTCAACTTCGACGCTATCGGGCGCACCCCTAGCACCGTCGATGCGCACCGGCTGATCAACATGGCGCCAACGCCCGAAATGCAGGACGAGGTGGTCGAAAATCTTTTCCGCGCCTATTTCCTCGAGGGGGCGGATATCGGAGACCGGGAAACGCTGGTCGAGATCGGGGCTGTGTCGGGACTTGATCCTGATTCCGTCCGTGAGACCTATGACAGTGGTGACGGGTTCGACGTTGTGGAGAACGAAATGTCCCTCGCCTCGTCAGTTGGCATCCAGGGCGTGCCCTGCTTCATCATCGATGGCAAGTATGCGGTCGTGGGCGCACAGGAGCCGGACGCTTTCGTTCAGGTATTCGAGCGGATTGCCGAGATGGAAACGACGGCGAACGATACCGATGCCGATCTCGCCAACGCCGACCCGAAGGACCGCGACTAGACGCTGGACGCCGCCCGCGACCTGCCGGCGGCCTCCCCAGGCGCGCCGTCCCCGAGACCTTCACCGATCAGCGAGGCCAGAGATTCGAGGAGGGTCTTGCTGCCCCTCACCCGGTCCTCGGGACGCGGCCAGTCAGCGCTACGGACGAGCCGAAAGTCGGGCCTGAGCTTCAGATCGCCGCGGGCCTTCTGAATAAGCCCGACAAGACCGTCGGGGTTGGCGAAGTTGCTCCCGCGAAAAGTGACGACCGCGCCCTTCGGGCCGGCATCGATTTTCTCTACTCCTGCGGCACGGCAATACTGCTTGATGGCGACAATTTCGAGCAGGTTCTCGACTTCCTGCGGCAGGGTGCCGAAACGGTCTACCAGCTCGGCAGCGAAGGCCTCGATCTCGCGCCGGTCGACCAGGACCGAAAGCCGACGGTACAGGCCGAGGCGAACATTCAGATCCCTGACATAGCTTTCCGGAATCAGGACCGGCGTCCCCATGGTAATCTGTGGCGTCCAGCTATGATCCTCCGGCCTGCCGCCCGGCTTATCCTCGGCACGGAGGTTGGCGACCGCCTCTTCCAGCATCTGCTGATAAAGCTCGACTCCGACTTCCCGGATATGCCCCGACTGTTCGTCCCCGAGCAGATTGCCTGCTCCCCGGATGTCAAGGTCGTGAGAAGCGAGCGTAAATCCCGCTCCCAGTGTGTCGAGCGTCTGAAACACTTCAAGCCGTCTGGTCGCGGATGCCGTCAGCCGCTTCCCGGGCGGAAGCGTCAGATAGGCATATGCCCGGGTCTTGGCCCGGCCGATCCGGCCACGCAGTTGGTAAAGTTGAGCCAGGCCGAACATGTCCGCCCGATGGATGATCATGGTATTGGCGCTGGGAATATCGAGTCCGGATTCAATGATCTGGGTGCTCAGCAGCACATCGTATTTTCCGTCGTAGAACGCCGACATGACGTCTTCCAGCTCACTCGCTCCCATTCCGCCGTGGGCGACCACGACCCGGACCTCGGGCACCAGCTCCCTCAGTTGTTCGTGAACGCCGCTCAGATCCTGAACCCGGGGGCACACATAGAAGGTCTGACCGCCCCGGAAGTGTTCCCGCATTATAGCTTCACGCACGGTCAATGCGTCATAGGGCATGATGAACGTGCGCACCGCAAGCCGATCCACGGGAGGTGTCGCGATCAGGCTCATTTCCCGCACGCCCGAAAGCGCAAGTTGTAGCGTCCGTGGTATCGGTGTCGCGGTCAGCGTCAGCACGTGGGCGTCACTTCGCAAGCGCTTGAGTCTCTCTTTCTGCTCTACGCCGAAGTGCTGCTCTTCATCCACAATGACGAGACCGAGTTCCCGGAACTTGATATTTTTTGACAGCAAGGCATGGGTGCCCACGACAATGTCGATCTCGCCGCTTTCGACGCCAGCCCGGATTTCGGCCGCCCGGCGGGCGTTAACCAGACGCGAAAGCTGACCGATCTGCACGGGCAGCCCGTCGAAGCGCTGTCGGAAGGTCTGGTAATGCTGGCGCGCCAGCAGCGTTGTCGGCGTCACAATGGCGACCTGCCGGCCGGACATGGCTACGACGAAGGCGGCGCGCAGGGCGACCTCGGTCTTGCCGAAACCCACGTCGCCGCAAATAAGCCGGTCCATGGGCCGGCCCGAGGTAAGATCGGCCAGACACTCGGTTATCGCGCGCTCCTGATCCTCAGTTTCGTGAAACGGGAACCGGGCAGAAAACTCGGCGTAAGCGCCTTCAGGCGGTGCAATCTCGGGGGCCGGCCTGAGGGCACGGGCCGCGGCGATACCGATCAGCTCATGGGCAATCTCGCGGATGCGTTCCCGCACGCGGGCTGATCTTGCCTGCCAGGCCGCGGTGCCCAGCCGGTCGAGGCGAACGGTTCCCTGATCGGCGCCAAAACGGGAAAGGACCTCGATATTCTCGACCGGAACGAAGAGCCGCGCCTCGTCGGCATAGAGGAGCCTCAGGCAGTCATGGGGGGCGCCGCCGACCTCCAGCGTTTCCAGTCCTTCGTAGCGCCCGATCCCATGCTCCGCATGTACGACCAGATCGCCCTCGGCCAGGGCCGAAGCTTCGGTAATGAATGCGTCCGCCTTGCGCCGGCGCTGACCGCGACGGACGAGCCGGTCTCCGAGGATATCCTGCTCGCTCAGAAAAAGCGTGTCCCCGAAGCTGAACCCTCGTTCCAGCCCCAGCACGGTAAGATATAGCGCCCTCGCCCTGGACGTCGCGATTTCCGGCCATGCCGAAACCCGCCGGATCGGGCCGGCGCCATGCTCTTTCAGTAAATTCTGCAGTCGCTCGGCCGATCCCTCGGTATATGCGGCGATGACGACCTTGCCCCCTGCCTCATGGCGTTGTTTGACCCTATCCTGGACCGCGTCGAAGACATTCATGCCGGGTGTATTGCGGGCCGGGGCGAAATCCTCCCCCGGGCCACCGCCCAGGCTGACGGGTGCGCGTTCGTCGCCAGCCGCTTCACCCGGTTCCGCGAAGGGCGAGAAAGCCCGAACCGGAAATGCTGCGACGCGCGTCTCCCATTCTTCCCGGGTCAGATAAAGCCGGTCAGGCGACAGCGGAATGAGGCGGGCCTGGTCATTTGCCGATTTTGACCGGGCGTAGCCAAGCCGGGCTTCGTAATAATCGCGGATCAGCTCAAGCCGCGCCGCCACGGCCTCGTCCGTCTGGTAGTCGAGAGTGACGATCCCGTCCGGCAGGTAATCGAAGACGGTCGCCATTTCGGGATAAAACAACGGCAGATATTGTTCCATTCCGGGATGGCGGCGCCCTTCGCTGATGCCCTCATACAGCCGATCATGTCCGGCCACAGCACCGGTCAGTTGGCGATAGCCCTGCCGGAAGGCCTTGATCGTGGCTTCTTCCAGCCGCACCTCACTGGTCGGTCCCAAGACCGCCCGCTTCACCGGCCCCGTTGAGCGCTGGTCCGCTGGATCGAATTCCCGGATCGACTCGAGCTCGTCGCCGAACAAATCGAGGCGCAGCGGATAAGACCGCTCGGGCGGGAAGAGATCAATGATGCCGCCCCGGAGCGCAAAATCGCCGTGGTCGTGTACGGTATCGACGCGTGCATAGCCGTTACGCTGCAGAAATTCGATCAGTTCTTCGGCGACGAGCCGGGTACCGGACTCTATGGTCAGGCTGGCTTGCGCGAGTGTGGCGGCGGGGGGAACGCGCTGAAGGATGCCACTGACCGTGGCGATTACCACGAGGTTGTTCCGGCCGGCTGCTGCAAGCCGGCCGAGGGCTGCCACCCGTTCGCTGGCGATTTCCGGGCGGGGAGAGACGCGGTCATAGGGCATGCAATCCCAGCCGGGGAGCAGAACGATGTCGGCATCGGGCGCAAAAAAGGCGAGACAATCCCTGAGACGTGTTGCCCGGCCTTCATCGAGGGCGACGTGCAGAAGGGTCTGGCCCGGGCTGGCCGCCTGGTGGAGGCGGGCCAGAATATAGCCGTCAAAGCCCTCGGGTACGTCGGAGAACTGCCGCCGGCCTTTGCCGGTGATGAGCGTGGCGAAATCGGTCAACGGACAAACTGTTCCCGTACATGCCGGCACAGGCACTCCATGGTGCCGTTCTGCAACTCATGCGGGACAGGTGTGTGCCCGAGCAGCCAGTCGTAGAGTTCGGGATCGTCGCAGGTCATGATCCGCTCGTATTCCGCCAGTTCCCTGGGGCCGAAGGCCGGGAGGAATTTGTCCGCGAAGCTGCCCATCATGAGATCCATCTCCTTCGAGCCCCGATGGTGGCTTCGGTAAGCGAGTCTTTTGCGGCGCGCCTCGAGGGATTCGCGCGATTGGGCCATTGAGTCCTCCGGAACCGGGCCTAGGATATACTCCGTCGAAATTCGGGTGTCAGCCCCAGTCCCCCATCGTCTCCGAGAATCCTGCGAGTCCGGGGGTCGCGACACCGGTCCTGTCCACGTCATCCCTGGCTGGCCCAGCCGGGTCCGTCCGTCACTCAGGGAACGAGCCTGCATGCGCCCCGAAATCCTGTTTCCCCTGTTTGCACCGGTGACAAGCCTGCCCGGAATAGGTCCCCGGCTGGCCAAGCTGGTACAGCGCCTCGCGGGGCCGGCGCTGGTGGATCTCCTCTGGCATCTGCCGGTATCGTTTATCGACCGGCGATTTCAGCCGAAGATCGACGCCGCGCCCGAAAATACCGTGGTCACGCTGAAAGTAACCGTGATGGCGCACGAGCCGCCCCCTACCCGGCGCCTGCCCTACCGGGTGCTGTGTAGCGACGGGACTGGAGACATGGCCCTGATTTTCTTTCATGCCAAGGGGGATTATCTCAAAAAAACCTTGCCCATCGGGGCCGAGCGGCTGGTGAGCGGGACCGTGGAACGGTTTCGCGGGCAGCTACAGATGACCCACCCCGATCTCATCGTTCCCCTGGAGGCGGCGGACAGCGCCTTGCGTATCGAGCCGGTCTACCGCCTGACGGCCGGGCTGACCCCTCGTCCCCTGATCCGGGCGATCGAGGCGGCGATCGACCGCCTGCCGACGCTGCCGGAATGGATCGACCCGGCCCTGCTCGCGCGCGAAAACTGGCAAGGCTGGGCCGAGGCGCTCGAAATGGCTCATCATCCGGAGAAGGCCGACGATCTCTCTCCGCTTTCCCCCGCTCGCCGCCGCCTCGCCTATGACGAGTTTCTTGCCAATCAGCTTGCGATCGGCCTGGTGCGTCGCGATCTCCGCCGGCGCCGGGGGCAGCCGGTATCCGGAACCGGTGAGCGGCAGGCGAAAATCCGGGCGGCCCTGCCCTTCACGTTGACGAACTCCCAGGAAACGGCGCTGGCGGAAATCGCGACCGATATGGCGTCGTCGGCCCGCATGCTCCGCCTGCTGCAAGGGGACGTTGGTAGCGGCAAGACAATCGTGGCTCTTCTCGCCATGGCCATCGCGGTCGAGGCCGGCGGCCAGGCGGCACTGATGGCACCGACCGAAGTCCTCGCCCGCCAGCACCACGCCACGATCTCGGACCTCGCCCGGACGGCGGGGATCGAGTGCATCCTGGTCACCGGGCGCGAACGGGGGGCGGCGCGTGAGGCGCGTCTGGCTGCGCTCGAACGCGGCGAGGCACAGATCGCGGTCGGGACACATGCCGTCTTCGAAAAGGACGTGACGTTCCGCGATCTTCGTCTCGCCATTATCGACGAACAGCACCGCTTTGGCGTCCACCAGCGCCTGGCGCTTGCCGCCAAGGGGGCGGCGGTGGACATGCTGGTGATGACGGCAACGCCCATTCCGCGCACGCTGACATTGACAGCTTACGGGGACATGGATGTCTCGCGCCTCCTGGAAAAGCCCGCCAACCGCCGGCCCATCGATACCAGGACCGTGATGCTGGACCGGCTCGACGAGGTGATCGACGGGCTCAGGCGCGCCGTGGAGGCCGGATCGCGCGCCTACTGGGTCTGCCCACTCGTTGCCGAGTCCGAATCCCTCGATCTCGCGGCCGCCGAGGACAGGTTCGCGCAGCTCAAGGAAATCTTCGGCGAACGTGTGGGTCTCGTCCACGGGCGTATGAAAGGTCCGGAAAAAGACTCGATGATGGCAGCCTTTGCTGCCGGGGAGATCCGCGTTCTCGTGGCAACGACCGTGATCGAAGTCGGTGTCGATGTGCCGGAAGCAACACTGATCGTTATCGAACACGCCGAGCGTTTCGGCCTCTCCCAGCTTCACCAGCTTCGCGGTCGCGTCGGGCGCAGCGACCGACCGTCGACCTGTCTGCTGCTCTATCACAAAACGGCCGGGGAGACGGCGCGCCAGCGCCTGAAGGTAATCCGTGAGACCGACGACGGTTTTCGGATTGCGGAAGAAGACCTGCGGTTGCGCGGGGCGGGCGAGGTTCTGGGGACGCGCCAAAGCGGCCTGCCGGAATTCCGTCTGGCGGATTTGGCCCAGCATGACGATCTGCTGCAAATCGCCAGCGACGATGCGAGGCTGATTCTGGAAAAGGACGCTGACTTATCCTCGCCGCGCGGTGCCGCGCTCCGGATACTCCTTTACCTGTTCGAGCGGGATTCGGTCGTCAAATACGCCCGCATCGGCTGACAGCCGGTCACGGCGCCCTAGCGCCCCTTTTTCTTGGCCAGCGCGGCGGCTCGTGCCACCTTCTCCGCCTTGGTCGGCGGCGTGATTATCCCGGCCGAGACCACCAGCTTGATGCCTTCTTCCACGGTCATCTCGAGGGTGATGACGTCTTCGCGTGGCACGAACAGGAGATAGCCAGACGTGGGATTCGGTGTGGTGGGCAGAAAGACGTTGACCATGTCCTTGTCGGTTTTTTCACCCACTTCTCCCTTGGTGCCGCTCGTGAGGAAGCCAACCGCCCAGATGTCGCGTCGTGGGTATTCCAGGAGGACGACTTCCCGGAACGCTTTAGATTGATCGGCCAGCACCGTTTCAAAGAGCTGCTTGAAGACGCTGTAGATGTTCCGGATTACAGGCATGCGGGCGAGAATCCGCTCGCTTGCGCGGATCAGGGCCCGGCCAAAAAAACCGGCGGTGACGGCGCCGATGATGGTCAGGCCGATGATTGCAACCAGAAGCCCGATGCCAGGTATGGCAAATGGCAGATAGTTCTCGGGATTGTATTTGTCGGGAAAAAGCGGCGTGATCTGGTTGTCGACGAAATCGATGAATATCCATGCCAGATAGATCGTCAGGCCGAGCGGCGCGGTCACAAGAACGCCGGTCAGGAAATAGGCCCTGAGCTTTTGCAGCAGCCGGACCCGGGCCGACGGCAGCTTGGGTGGCGGCCCGGCGAGGCCGTCATTCTGACCGTCTGGTGTTTGCGATGTCTCGCTCACTCGGCTTCCTTTCCGCCCCTCTCCGGGATTACCGGGCGCCTGGCATGATGCGCCTGAGGCGTTTTGAGCACAATAATCAAAGCAATTCCAGCGGCTTCCCGAGGCCCCTGCAGCATGGAACATGCGTTAGACCTGGCCCGGCCGTCCTGCTAGGCTTTTCCGAGCGGCCGACACCCGATCCCGTCCGCCGCCAACGAAGGGGGGCCGGTATGACTGCTTCAAACGACAGGCCGGCGCCGGACCGCTCCGCCGCCGGCAGTTCTTCGCCGGCGAAACTGGTAAAGGACGCCGGACCCCTGCGCGAGCACTACGGCGAGCCTCTGGAGATGGCCCTCGCACTTCACAAGCCGGCCCTGGACGCGCTGCACCGAAGATTTATCGCACATTCGCCCTTTATTTGTCTTGCTACCGCCGATGCGTCGGGCCAGCCGAGTGTTTCGCCCAAGGGCGACGCCCCCGGTTTTGTGCGGGTGCTGGACGACCGCACGCTGCTTATTCCGGATCGACCGGGCAACCGCAAAATCCGCGGTTTGGAGAACATGGTCCAGAATGACAGGATTGCCCTGATCTTCATGATCCCCGGCGTCTCGGAAACCCTGCGGGTCGAGGGACGAGCCCGGATCACACTCGATGACAAGCTTCTCGAATCGGGCAGGGTTGACGGCAAGAACCCGCCGGCCGCCATCGTTATCGAAATCGACCTGGTTTACATTCACTGTGGCAAGGCCATGGTCCGCTCCCGCCTCTGGGATGAGGACAGCCGGGTCGCCCCGGGCACGGTACCGAGCCTGGCAGAATTCATCGTCACCCAGGACGGAGCATCGACGGATACGGGACTCGAAAAGATCGAGGCCCTTGTCGATCACGTCTACAAGGACGAGTTGTACTGAACCTTCAAATCAAGAACCGAAACAAAGGGAGACCGGATAATGAGCTATCTTCCGTCGAAACCGAAACATTCCCTTGTTCACATCCTGTTGGATCACCCCGCCCTCACCCGGGCGCAAATCGCTTATGTCGAAGAGGTTATGCGCGGCGACTCGCCCTTCTCCGCCCTGGACCGGGAAACCGTTTTCGCCTTCTGTTCGGGCCTGAACAACTGCGGGTTCTGCGAGACGTCCCACACCATCACGGTTGAGATACTCGGCGGCGAGAAAGGGCTCGTCCGGGATCTGGTGGACGATCCAAACCTGATCAACGCCCCGGAAAACCTGCGTCCGGTTCTTGCCTATGCGCGTAAACTGACGTTGCGGCCGAGCAGTGTCGGCCAGACGGATATCGACGCCATCCTGGAGGCCGGATGGAGCGAGACCGCGCTCGTTCATCTGGCCAATGTCGTCGGACTGGCCAATCTCTTCAACCGGATCGTGGAAGGCCTCGGCGTGCCGAATGATCCGGATATGGTCGCGATGGGCGGCAAGATGATGGCAGAGGACGGCTACATGCCGATCATCGAAAGATTGAAAGAACCGGCCGAGTAACTCGCGGCACCGGGTTGTCGCTTTAAGGAAAGGGCGGGTCCAAGGACCCGCCCTTTCTCGTCGCGTTTTTCGGTTTGTGCGTTGAATGCCTTAGCGGCCGCCCGCTTCCAGCTGGTTCAGCGTCACTTCCTGTGCCGTCACGTCAGGCGGATTGACCCGCCAGGAGTCGTGCGACTGGAAGATCGTCGCGTGGCGACGCTGGAAATCGGCTGTCTGTCCCCAGGCCGACAGAACCGCCGAACCGCCGTCCTCGGTCTTGAGGGGCCATGACGCAAAGTTCTGGAACTTCCAGAATTCACCTTTCTTGTCATACATCTCGCCGAATATCGGGCGCCAGTTGCCGGCATCCACGTAGAAGATTTTCTTGCTGTACGGATGCTCCGCCGGCGGGATCGACTCGACCACGTAGACTTCGCGCGGTTCCCAGTTGTCTACCGGGTTCCAATAGGGCGGGTTTTCCAGATCGACACGCGGATGTTGCTGGATCGGGTCCGCGGCGTCTTCCACCCAGGTCGGCTTCAGAGAGTTGGCGACATAGAGGATCGGACGCTTTTCCAGAATCTTGTAGCTCTGGTACCAGCTTGGATGAGCGTTGAAGATCTCGATGTCGTCCTGAAGCTGATCGGTGCCGCCGATAGGATCCATCCAGGCGCCGCCCGACAGCCGCCGCACGCGACGCACGGTCCGGACATAAGCCCATACGTCGGGGAGCTTGCCCGTATCGTAGCGCAGCGTGAACGTGCCGAGTCCCCGAATATCCTGCGGATACCAGGCCCATAAGAGCAGCTTGTCGAGGATCGTGCCGTCGCCCTCGACCGGATTGTTGGTATCCCGGACGAGGCCCTTCATGTAGTAGCGCAGATATCCCCAGAACTGGCGGCGTTCGAGGCCGGTTTCGCCGTCGATCAGAAGGAAAGCGAATTTGCTGAGATCCTGCACGTCGGCCCGGGGCTGTGAATAGGTAAAGTTCCAGACGACCTTGGCCCCGCTATGCGGGTCGTTCATGTCGATGTTCGGGAACGGAACCCCGGCCTTGTAGCCCGTGACCATCTTTGTCGCCGGGTCATACTGGACACTGGCCGAGTAGCGCTCGGTAGCCTCCAACAACCGCGGATCGCGCGGGATAGGCTTCGGTGCAACCAGTGGAAGTGTCAGGTTCCACTCCCGTACCTGCCATTCAATTTTTTCCGACAGCAGGTCGGCGACGGGATATCCCTGAAAGGTTCCCTTCTTCAATTCGTCGATGTTGGAACTGGTAATCACGGTGCCGGGTGCGACTTCTGTTGTATCCTGCGCCGCTACTCCCGACGACATGCCGGCAAAAACCACCGCCAGGGTTACGGCGGCGCTGCTTTTAAGCAATTTCATTTATGAGGCTCCCCATCTGAGGTTGGGACCGCGCGGTTCGTCGCGAGACGTCCCGCCGTTACACGCTTCTCAGGACTTCGAACGCTTCCAAACTGAAACATCCCACCATTCCTGTATACGTATTTTCCGAAGTGTAAACAAGCGCCTTGCCCCTACCCGGCTTCCCGGGCCCGCATAGCGCGCCGGAAATATCGGGGATTTCCTTGTCCTCTCGCAGTGTGCGCGACCGAAACACGGGTCTTCAATACATCGTGAGCGTCTGGATCCTGCGGCGTCACTCAGTCCACCCAAAGGTCGCGTTTGCGATGCCAGTCTTCAATGGAAGCGTCGGGGTATTCCTCGAAATGCGCGTTAGAGGCATCTGCCGGCGGCAGCTTCACCCAGGATGCGCGGTAGTTCAGCATGATGTGAGTCTGATCCGGCGCCGCCGGCAGGTCTGTATCTATGGCAGAGGCGAAGGGATGGACGAGTTCGGGCCATCTTTCATCCCAGACCCAGAGAGCGCTGCCGCACCGCGCACAAAAATGTCGCCGCCCCATATAGACCGAAATGTGATCGCGTCCCGTAATCTCAAGACTGCCCATGTCGCCCATCAGGTTGATCGCATATCCCCCGCCCCCGGCGGTTTTCCGGCAGATCGAACAATAGCAGCGCATATACGGATAGGGTGTGTGGGATATCACCGAGAAACGGACGGCGCCACAATGGCAAGAGCCTTCGAGTTTCATCTCAGATAACCCTCCTAAATACTTTATAAAATATGATATTTACTGCACCCATCCTCCAGCGAATGGAATGGCCTGGCCAATCAGGAAATTACATTCGTCGCTGGCCAGAAAGACGGCCAGCATGGCGTCTTCCTCGGGCGTGCCAAGGCGCCGGGCCGGGACGTCCTTCAGCCGCGCCTTGAAGGCGTCGGTCTCCTGGTAGTCCTTCGGAAAATAGACCGGATTATCGACGAAATTCTGTGCGATGGCGTTGATCTGCACGTTATGGCGCGCGACCTCGACCGCGACCGACTTCACATAGCCGAGTTGCGCACCCCGTGCCGCAGCATAGGCCGCCGCGCGGGGTTGGCCACGCATCGGAGAGGCGCTGCCCATGACCACGATCTTGCCCGTCTGGCGCTCGGTCATCTGCGGCAGCACCGCCCGAACCAGCCCGTGCAAGGGCATTACCATGGCGCGGAACAGGCCCTCGAAAGTGGCGTCATCCACGTCAACCGTGGGAACGCGCGGGTTGACGGCGGCGAGATTGGCGATCAACACGTCGATTTCGCCAGCCTGCTCGACCAGTGCATCGGCCGCGCCCTCGCCGGTCAGATCGCCGTCATCAGCCAGAACAGAGGCCCCCTCCTTCGCAAAGGCGGCCGTCAGGGCCGGGCCCATAAATGTCTCCGACTGGGTAATGAGCACCTTCTTGCCATTTAGACGTCCGCTCATTTCCGGTAAGCTCCCTTTTTCAATGCCCTCGCCACCAGTGAGGATCATGCGCTCCTGTTCCCGTTCGGGGCAAGAGCAGCAGGAAGGACGGAGAACTTGCCATGAAATACCGTGAGCTTGGCCAAAACGGCCCGCAGGTTTCAGCCATCGGTCTCGGATGCATGGGCATGGTCGGCTGGTACGGGACCCGTGACGACAAGGAGGCCCGCGCGACCCTCGATCTGGCAATCGACCGGGGCGTCAATTTTCTCGATACCGCCGATATCTACCAGGGGGGCGAAAATGAAAAATTCGTCGCGGCCAGCATAGCGGGCAAGCGCGACAAGGTGTTCATCGCGACCAAGTTCGGCTTTCAGCGGTCGGAAGATGGCACGCTTACGTTCAACGGTCGGCCGGATTATCTCCGGGCTGCCTGCGAAGCCAGCCTCAAGCGGCTCGGGATCGACACGATCGACCTTTACTACGCTCATCGCGTGGATCCTGACGTGGCGATAGAGGAAACGGTCGGCGAGATGTCCCGCCTGAAGGAAGAGGGCAAGATTCGCCATCTCGGCCTGTCCGAGGCAAGCGCGACCTCGATTCGCAGGGCCCAGGCGACCCATCCCATCGCGGCGCTGCAAAGCGAATATTCCTTGTGGACCCGCGACCCCGAGGGCGAGATCCTGGACACCTGCCGCGAACTGGGAATCGCCTTCGTCCCCTACAGCCCGCTGGGTCGCGGCTTCCTTACGGGAAAGCTGGCGATCGAGGATCTGCCGGAAGATGATAACCGGCGCCAGAACCCTCGTTTTGAGGCCGAGAACGCAGCGCGGAACATGGAATTGGTGCGCCGGATTCGCGCCCTGGCCGAGCAGAAGAACTGCACGGCGCCGCAACTGGCGCTCGCCTGGCTTCTGGCGCAGGGAGACGACATCATCTCCATTCCGGGAACCAAGAAGCGGAAATATCTCGAGGAAAACCTGGCGGCACTCGATGTCACGCTGACCGCGGAGGATCTCGCCCGGATCGATCGGGACCTGCCGCCCGGCAGTGCGGCGGGCGAGCGTTATCCGCCCGCCATGATGGAAAAGGTTGGCCACTAATGGAAAGGCGTCTACCGCCGGACCGGCCGGCGCCTTATCAGAGCTGGCCGCCCGGCTTGTCGAGTGCGTATCCCAAGAGCTCGCGCGTGAGGTAGTCATACGCCTCGTCCACCGAATCGGTGGACAGGAAAAGTTCGAGGTCTTCCGGGCTGATGGTGCCGAGGCGCGCCAGTGCTCCCAAATCCATGATCTCGTCCCAGAACCGCTTTCCGAACAGAACAATCGGCATATGCTTCCGGACCTTCTGGGTCTGCACCAACGTCAGCACCTCGAAAAACTCGTCCAATGTGCCAAAGCCGCCGGGGAAGAACACCATCGCCTTGGCGAGATAGACAAACCAGAATTTGCGCATGAAGAAGTAATGGAATTCGAAGGCGAGGTTGCGGGTTATGTAGGGGTTCTCCTCCTGTTCGAAAGGAAGTGAGACGTTCAGCCCGATGTTGAGTCCCCGCGCTTCGGAGGCCCCCCTGTTGGCGGCCTCCATGATCCCCGGCCCGCCACCCGAGCAGATCACAAACCGCCTGAGTGATTCCGGACCAAGGTCCTTGGACCAGCGGGTCAGCCGGTCGGCCAGGCTGCGGGCGGCCTCGTAATATTCGGACATGGCGAGGTTGCGCTCGGCGGTCGCCAGGTCGCCCTCGCCCGCCCGCGCGGCGTCCAAATTCTTTTTCGCGACATCTTCAGGCTGCAGCCGTGCGGAGCCGAAAAAGACGATCGTGTCCGATACGTCCGCGTCCCGGAACCGCTTTTCCGGCTCCAGATATTCGGAGAGGATCCGTATCTCGCGCGCATCCGGGCTCTTGAGAAAGGCCGTATTGTCATACGCCTTGAGCGGCCCCTGCCATCCCCCGTCCTCGGCCAGCGGAGTCTTTTTTCTCGGATCGTCCATTCAGCGGGCCGGTCGATGGGAGGCGGTCACGCGCGCGGGCTCCCGACATCGGGGCCGCGGGCGTCCTCTGGTTCCTCTGACGAATTGAAGTTCATTTCGAGACGCACTCCGTTCGGGTCGTCGACAAATAGCTGCCAGAGCGGTGGGCTGGTGATGATGCTTTCACTGACCTTCAGGCCGTGCGCCAACAGCCGCGCCTTCATTTCGTCGTATCCCTTTGCCAGCATGGCAATGTGATCGACCGCTGCGCCACCCTCCTCGAAGCGGCCCTGATCATCTACCGCCATGTAGCCGCCCATAAGGTGAAACATCGTGCGGCCCATTTGAAGCCATGCGCCCGGGAAATCGAATTCTGGCCGCGCCACCTTTTCCATGCCGAGAATTTCCACATAAAACCGTTCGGTCTCTTCAAGGTCGCGGGCCTTGATCGTGACGTGATGGAGGTCAAGCAGGGCCATCTTTCTCTCCCTCGACTTTGGGGCCCGACTCTTGCCTATCGGGCGCCGAGAGTCCAATCCCCGTTGAGATTCATGATCAGGCGCCGGTAAAACCGGATGATTTCCTTGTAGTTTTCTGCAGCCAGGCGTTCGTTCGTGCCGTGGTAGCGTCCGAAATCGGCCGGCGTGATCGACATCGGCATAAACCGGAAAGAAGCCTCGCTGACCGCCGCATAATGGCGGCTGTCCGTGGCTCCCGTCACCAGCTTGGGCACGACGACCACATCGGGGAATACCTCCCTGATCGAGCGGTGCAGGACCTGGTAGCCACGGCTCTCCATCGGCACGGTGGCACTGGGTTCGCTGGCAATCACTGTTTTTATGGCGATTTCGGGATCGTCGATGATCCCGGCCAGCACCTCGATTGCCTCATGCGAAGTCTGCCCCGGCCGCAGGCGGATGTTTACCGTGGCGCGAGCTTCGCTGGGCAGAACATTGTCCTTGACGCCGCCCTGGATCATCGTCGCGGCCCGTGTGGTCCGATAAGGGGCGGCCGCCCCCTCTCTCGCCTCCCACCACAGGAGAAAGGGCTCGGTCAGCCAGAGATTGGCGTAAACGGCCCGTCGCCAGAACGGCAATTGGGACGCCAACGCGGTCAGCCGGGCCCGCTCGGCCGCCGGCAGATGGAGGGGAGCAGGATTGTCCTCGATCCGGGTGATGGCCCTGGCGATGCGCCCGACAGCGGTATGGGCCGGCGGGCGGGACGCGTGGCCGGTCTCGCCCCGGGCGACGAGTTCGACCGTCAGATAGCCTTTCTCGGAAATCCCGATCTGCGCCAGCGGCGCCCCGATATCCGGCTCCGTCCCGGCCAGAAGTCCCGGTCCCTCATCCAGAAGAAAGCCAAGCCGGACGCCTCTGCCCTGAAGGATTCGCGCGATCTCTACGGCGCCCCGGGCGCCACCCACCTCCTCGTCATGGCCGAAGGCGAGATAGAACGTGCGGGCGGGCCGGAACCCCTCGACGAGGAGAGCCTCGACTGCCTCCATCACGCCCAGCACCGTCACCTTATCGTCCATGCTGCCCCGGCCCCAGATATGGGTGCCATCGAAGACGCCCGCGAAGGGCGGATGAACCCAATCATTTTCGGTGCCGGCGGCAACCGGGACGACATCCAGATGTCCCATCAGCAAAGCCGGGGGAAGGTCATCATTGGTGCCGATCCAGCTGTAAAGCAGGCTACCGTTGACGACTTCGCGCTTGAGCGTCACATGCGCACGCGGAAAGGCGCGCACCAGATAGGCCCGTAACCCCTCAAAGGCAACTTCGTCCGTGAGGGCCGGATCGGCGTTCGAAATGGTCGGAAAACGAATCGCGCCGGCCAGGCGGTCAACAACGCTGGCCGGCGGGTCATAGGCCGGCGCCGGCTCCACCTTGATCTGGCTCGAGGGTATCAGCCAGGCCCGCCCCAGGCAGACTCCCGCGATCCCCGCCACGCCCAGGAGCGCCAGCAAACCCAGAGTTTTTCCGGCGCCCGATCGCCGTCCCCGTCGCCGCATTTCAACCCTCATCCGACTTAGCGTAAGCCGGTTTACGCGCGATCATCCACATATTGTCCGAGGTTGGCTGACGAAAGGAGAGAGGGTCGAATTTCTCGATCGTCAATCCGGCTGCGCTGACGAAATCGCGCAAGTGACCGGGCGTGAAATAGTTGACGTGGTCCGGGAGCCGGATGCCGCACCAGCGGCCGCCCATGAGTTTGGCATTAAGGCTGGCAAAATTTGGCAGTTTCAAAATCAGCACGCCGTTCGGCTTGAGGACGCGCCGGGTCTCGGCCAGAACCTCGCGCGGGCGGAGCTCATGCTCGAGATAGGAGCGCTGAATCACGGCCGAAAACTTGTCTCCGTCCAGCCGTTTCAGGCCTTCGAGCGCCGGCGCCTGCACGACCCGGCCACCCCGGCTGCGCAGGTTCTCGTTACCGCGCCGGGCAAGATCGGCGGAGATTTCAATGCCCCAGGGCTCGAATCCGTCAGGCAGAGTGGTCAGGTGAAACGCGTCTGCGCAGCCCAGATCAAGCACCGGTCCGGGGGCTGCGAAGCGGTCCAGCAAATCCGGAATTTTCTTGCGCGGGAACAGCCCCATGCGAAACCGCGTGGCCTTGCTCAGCCGCTGTTGCGCCGGCTGGTGAGCTGTCCGGCGGCGGGCCTCGTCGCCGATCGTCCGTTCCCAGGCGAAATCCGCGACAAAGCTTTCGTAGTGCGGCGCATTCTCGAGATAGACGAACCCGCAGCCCGAGCAGCGCTTGACCTGCCAGGGCGCCCGCGAGATCGCCAGCGCCGGATGATCGGTATTGTCGCGCCCGCAGCCGGGGCAGGGTCGCGGAGACTGTTGCGCCGCGGCCTCATCCGCCGGGCTAACAGGCTTATCGTCCATCCGGATCTGCCTCATCATCCTTCAACAAAGCTTCGAGCTCGGCCAGTCGCCTTTCCGGCCACGCCAGAATGTTCAAATCGCGCGCGGTTGCCAACCTTTCTTCGACCGTCTCGAAGCGATGCAGGGACAGTGTCCCGCGCGTGAGGCGTCCCTTTTCCGGCGGTCGCCCGGTACACTGCCAGTCGAGCTGAAACAGGCAATATCCTGCCCCGCTCAAAGCTTCGAGCGGCGGCAGGACGATTTCGGGTTGGCCATCGCGATAGCCTGATTCGAGAACGATAATAGGTGTGCGGCTCGCAAGTGTGCGCGTGGCGCCGGCCAGGACCTGTTTCTCATGGCCCTCGACGTCGATCTTGATGAGGTCGGGTGGCTCGAGCGCCGCTTCGCCTTCGCTGCCGTCCAGCAGGGAATCCAGCCGCCGCGTATGGGCGATCGGGGTCTCTGCTTCGTCCGCACTCGCTTCTGCTCGATCGGCAAGCTGGGTCAATGTGCTGTGCCGGCTGCGCTGAAGCGCCAGGGTTCCGTCCCGGTCCGACAGGGCGAAGTGAAAGCTCGAGATCACGTCACCGAGCCCGCTTTGAGCGATGATATGGGCCTGCTGGGCGGCCGTGTCGGGATCCGCCTCGAAGCACGCCACCCTGCCCCGGAACCCGGGATGAAGAGCGAAAAACAGCCCGTAATAGCCCCAATTGGCACCGACATCGAAAACCTGCCGCAAATGCGGCGCAAGGAGCTGGAAAATCGCTGCAACTTCAGGCTCATAGCCGCCGATGTTCTCATGCTGGCGGAGGCTCAGGAAAACCGTGTTGCGACCGTCGCCCTCGACCCGCTGCGCCTTTTCCTCCCTCCAAAGTGCGAGAATCACGCGGCCCGGCCGGCGAAAGCGGAGGTGCCAGTAACGGAAGGCGGCCCGCCAGAACCGCTGGACAAGCCGGGGAAGCCCCCGCTGGCGTCCCGGCCCGGCTTTGGCCATCGGACGGGCCATCCAGGGCAGTTGTTCGACCAAAACGGGCCAGCGGATCTCCAATGTCCTACGCAATTCGGTCACGCGATTGTTCCTGCCGGAGTATGCGATGTCACCATGTCGTAACTCCTCTGCCACAATTACGAAAGGGCTCGTTAAAGATAGTCTTTTAAACATCTTTTCAGCATGAGCGTCCGCCGGCGCTCGATCATCCCGGGTCAGTCCATATGACAGTCTGTATCAGCAATCTGGCCGAACGTGTCGATCCTACCTCCCCCAGCGTCAGTTGCGGGGAAATCTACTCCTATTTTCAGGCCAATCCCGACCTTCTATGCGTTCCCGTGGTCGTGCGCGAACGCCCCATCGGGCTGATCCATCGCCATGAGCTTCTGGTCAGACTGGCAGATCAGTTTGGCCGGGCCCTCTATGAAAAGAAACCGATTGTCCAACTGATGGATGATCGCCCCCTTTTGGTGGAGAGAAGCTTTACGCTGGAAAAGCTGAACGATCTGATCATCGCGACCAACCCGAACGCCCTTCTCAAGGGCTTCATCATTGTCGATAACGGAATTTATTTCGGCATGGGGACGGCACTGAATCTCCTCAGAATGACAAACGAGTCCGTCTCGGCACGAGCCGAAGAACTCGAAGCGGCGCGGGCGGCCGAGGCACAGGCGAGCCGCGCCAAGTCACACTTTCTGGCAAATATGAGCCACGAGCTCAGAACTCCGCTCAACGCGATCATCGGGTTTTCCGAAATGATGGCGAAGGAAACCCTGGGGCCGATCGGAAACGGAAAATACGGCGAGTATACCCGGGACATTCTGGGCAGCGCTCGCCATCTTCTTGCCGTTATCAACGACATTCTTGACCTGGCGCGGATCGAGGCCGGGCGTATTGACCTGAACGAGGTGCCCTTCCGGATCGATCGCGTGATCGAGGAGGCCATGCAGGTGTCCAGGGTTCTCGCCATAAACAATGAAATAGTTTTGACCCTTGATACGATCAAAGCTCTTCCGCCGGTGACAGGGGATGAGCGAAAAATAACCCAGGTGCTCTTAAATCTTCTGTCGAACGCAATTAAGTTCACTCCGCCAGGAGGACAGGTCCGGCTTGGCACCGAAATCGATCCGCACGGCAATCTGAAGCTGTATGTCACGGATACAGGCATAGGGATTGCCCCGGACCAGCTCGAAGACGTGATGAAGCCGTTCGGCCAGGCTGACACCGACCTCAACCGCCGTTTCGAAGGTACCGGTCTCGGACTGCCCCTGAGCCGCGCTCTGGTCCGTATCCATGGCGGCGAGCTTTGGCTCGAGAGCACGCTCGGCCGGGGCACGACTGCCCAATTCATAATCCCGGGCTGGCGGCTGAACTGGGTCGAGTCGGGTGCATCCGCCACGGTGACCCAGCAAATCGCCCTCTGAACGCCGATCCAAGCCGTCGCGGCATTTTCCTGCTAGATTGCGCCCACCTTGATAACGGAGGGGAGCAAGACAGGGGATGCCGGGACCAGACCAACAGATAGAAGCCAGGCTTCGCCAGGCGGCGCGCGCGCTGGGGCGTCACGGCCTGGCTCATGCCTATGGCCATTGCAGTATCCGGCTGGACGCGGAGAGCTTCCTCGTGTGCGCGCCCCGGCCCATGGGCCTGATCAGGCCGGGGGAAAATGGCACGGTCGTTTCCTTATCGGGCCCGCTCCCCGAGGGCGTTCTGGGCGAAGTCCGGGTGCACCGTGAAATCTACCGCCGACGCCCCGGGATCGGCGGCATCTGCCGCAGTATGCCCCCCCATGTGATGAGCCTTTCCGTGCTGCAGCGCACACCCCGGCCGCGCCATGGGTTCGGGACTTACTTCGCTCCCGCCCCGGCCCTTTGGGACGATCCGCAACTCCTTCGTGATGACGCCGCGGCGGAACGGCTGGCCAAAACCCTTGGCGAGGGTGCGGCGGTCATGATGCGCGGTAACGGATGCGTTGTGGCGGGGGAAACGCTGGAGGAAGCGGTTGTCCTTACCTGGTATCTCGAAGATGCCGCCCGGGTGGAGCTCGACGTCCTCAAGGCGGGGATGAGCGAAAGCGCGCCCGTGCTTTCTGCCGAGGACGCCCTGAAGCGGGCAACGCGGGACGGCCGAATCATCGAACGGATGTGGGACTATCTCGTTGCGGGCGACCCGGAGACCCGGGATGAGACGCTTTAGGAAAATTCCTTGATATTGGGGGTCGCCCCCCACATGCAGAAGGACGAGCCTGCCAAAGGAAACTGGCGGGGGACATAATTCTCATCGGTGATCAAACGAACACCGTGTGAATATTCCCAGATCAACTCGTCAGGACCATAGAAATAAAGGAACATCGCCGTCGAGGTGGGATGCCGGCCCGGCCCGAATGCGATCGGCACCTGGTGCGATTGCAGGAAATACCAGGACCGCATGATGTCGTCGATGGACCCGACCTGGAAGTTCACGTGCTGGATGCCCGGACGGTCTGTCGGGAACAGCGCCACCTTGTGGTGCACCTCATCGATACGAAGGAGCGCTGCCTCCCCGATCCGGTCGCTGACCCGCGCGTTGAAAAGCCCTGTCCAAAAGGCTTCGTCACGCCGGGCATCGGTGGTATTCAGCCCGACATGGCCAAACTGTGTAATACCGCTATCCCGGCTCGGGAAAAAACGACGGCCTGAATGATATGGGCGAACCACAAGATCGATCGAGTTACCGGTCGGGTCGCGGAAGTTCAGGAAGACGTCCACGCGGCGCTTTTGGGCTTCGGCGTCGCTGCCCATTGTGTATGGGATATGGTTGAGCTTCAGTTGCTCGGCCGCGGACTGAAGCGCGCGCTCATTAACCAGTTCGAAGCCGACAGTATGGTCCCGCGGATCGCCCTCGAAGATACAGACGTTGTGATCCCGATCATCGCCCCTGAGATAGGCGCCGTCCTCCCCATCATCCACCAACTCCAGTCCGACGATTTCGGTCAGAAACCGAACGCTTTCCGACCGGCTGGAAGTGCCGATTCGGACATACCGGATGTCATGAAGCTCGATCATCGGCTGTACTCCGCTCCGAAGGCCTGATCGTCCCGGCGGGAGCCGGGCCGCACACACTTGGATACCAAATTCTGGTCAGGAGAAAGGCGCTCCCCGGTCGCCACCCCGGACGTTATCACGGATAGACGGGCGGAAAAATATCCGGATCTCCGGCGACCGAGGCCCCCTTTTTGATTTTCGGGGGCGTGTTGACCGGCGGGGCCAGCGGGCGCGGGTAATAGACAGCATCATCGCCACAGTACCGGATGGTGATCGCGCGACGTTGCTGGGAGGGTGAGGCGTTGCCGCCGGCGCCGTGCACGGTTCCGATATGATGAACCACCAGGTCCCCCGGCTCGACATCAAAATGTACCAGATCGAACTCGGCCTCGTGTCCATCGATATCGGGCAGCGCCGCCGCCGGATCGTCCGGGCTGGTCATGTTGCTGATGAAATAATTGACCTTGTATTCCGTGCCGTCCCGGTGGGAGCCGCGCAGGTAGCGAACGGTCCCGGTTTCCAGGGTCTCGGGATCGCAGGGCACGCGAATCGCTATTCGCTGGCTTCCGGCCAGATGGTCGTAACCCAGATCCTGATGCCAGGCGGTCTTTTCACGGGTCAGCGGCGGCTTGACCAGGATCTGGTCGCCATCCCCGCACAGGAAAACCCGTCTCGATTCCATCAGATGGGCGGCAATCTCCGGCAGCGGGGATCGGGTCGCCAGTTCGCGGACCCGCTCATCCTGTCGCCAGGAACCCGTGATTGACCAGAAATGGCCTCGCTTTTCCTTGTCGATTTCGGCAACGCGTTCGTCCAGAAGCACCGTGCCCCGCATATAGCCCTCGTTGCCCCATTCCTCGGTCGAATTCCGCCACAAATCCCCCGCGACGAAACCCGATATGTCTTCGGGCCGGTCGGCAAGCAGCCCAAGGTTGGTGAGACTGACGGCGGACGCTGGTGGCGTTGCCATCAGATCGGCAATCGCGGCCGCAAGTTCCCGAACACAGGAAAGGTCCAGAATTCCACGAAGGCACACGACTCCGTCGCGCTTGTAGGTCTCGATTTCCTCACCAGTGATCGGACGCAAGAGCTGCCTTTTCACGCCAATTCCTCCACCTTATCCAGAGATGAAGTGCTCGACCATCTTGTGAGAATGGCGAATGAGAACTTCCTCATCATGTAGCCAGAAGACGTCCTTCGCGCCGGAGCGCAACGCTTCTTGCGTAATTTCCATTGTCGCCGAGTCTTCGAGCCAGTTGTTAAGCTGCATTTTTTCGGCCCAGACTTCGGCGAACATTTCACGGTTGGTTCGCGACTGGTGGATATAGCTGGTGCCTTCCCACATGATTGTGTTCACGTCGATGGGATAGAAATTATGGGTGAAGCACGTCCCCTCCCCGATATGCACCATGAAATTGGGGAAGAAAGCTGAAAGCTCGAAGGCGAAGTCCGCCCGGGCCTCCGGATTGACCTGTGGCGGCAGCATGACCTTGACCGGACGTGACTGACCCAGGGAATTTTCCGTAACCGCGTTGGCGATCTTGCCGACATCGGTCACCTTCATGGAGGCCGGATCGAGAAAGACCTCGGATGTGCGGTGCGGCCCGAAGAACTTTATGCCCTCCAGCGTCGTACCGAAAGCCTCGGGCCAAAGATACCGATGAAGATAGGGCACGTGGTAGGATTCGGAAAAGGCGTCGAGGGCCACCTTCCAGTTACAGCGAACGACCTGCTGGTAGCGGTAGACATTCGTCAGCTCGCCATAAGGATAGCCCGACAGATGCTCACCTAGCCCGCCGAGGAAGGTCTTCAGATCCTGGTCCGGTTTTGGGTCCAGATTGATGAAGATAAAGCCTTCCCAGACGTCACAAGCAATGGGCGTAAGCCCGTTCTCGGCGCGTGAAAAGCATGGCGGGAAATGATCTTCCTCCGGGACGTGAACCAGCGTGCCCGCGGTGTCATACACCCAGCCGTGGAAGCGGCATTCGAACTTGCCGCCCCGCACATTACCGAAGGTATCGAATCCGGTTTCCGATATGGGTTTGTTCCCGCGATGGGAACAGATGTTGTGAAAGGCCTTCAGGCTGCCGTCCTTGTTCCGCATGATCACAGCGGAAGCTTCGGCAAAATCCAGACGCCGGATCTTGAAGTCGTGGGCGTTCGGAATCTCCTCGACCCGGCCGACCTGCAGCCATGTCTTCTTGAATATTTTTTCGACTTCGTCGCGAAAGTGGTCTTCCGAGGTAAACACCGAGGTCGGTAGCGGATCGGTGCCCAGCTCGGGATACCTCTCGGCCCAGCGCAGACGGCGCGCCTCTTTTGCCGGCGACATGACGTCAGACATGCGAGTTCCTCCCTTATGAAGACGGCCGTTGACCGGTTCTTGCGGCCAAGTCTAGCCGCCGGAAGGGGGGCGGAAAAGGCCCCGGGGCCCTATTTCGAGGACAATGCGGCTGCGCCAGGCGACTGGGGGGCCCGCGATCGGGCCTCTCCGCCGGTTTCCGGACCACCCGAAAGACGCTGAAAAGCAAGGGTTACCTCGCCCAATTCGATGCCCCATTTGCTGACCCTCGCGCGGTTGAGGAGCACACCATCCGGCTGAAGGAACATCCAATCATCAAATTGCACCCGCCAGGTTCCCTCCCCCACCTTGAGATCGAGGGTGTAGCGCCAGTTGAGCGCATTGCCGAAGATTTCTCCCTTTGCGGTCCCGACGATGTCGCTCGCCTGGCCCTCATACCGGCCCCCGCCGAGATTCCGGATATGCCAGACCCGGCGATCCAGCTCGCCGTCGGCATAGCGGAAATTTTCGTCGAGAGTGAGCAAATCGCCCCCTACAGTGCCCGTGATATCCACCACGAATTGTCGGCGGACCTTCCCGAACCTGTCTTCAAACAGTCCGTAAGCGCGTGTCTGGCCCTCGAAATATTCCTCGAGCCGGAATTCGATATCCGTTCTGGCCACGTCGGCCGGTTTCCTGCTCATGCATCCACCCAAGGCTAGTCCCAGCATTGACCCCATCAGGACGAAAATTGTCAGACCCCGCATGCTGCCTCCTTTTCCCGGTATACGTAGGCGTGACGCCGGCGGTTCAGTCAGAGCCCAGGCAGGCTAATCCGGGGGCGCACTCCGACCGAATCCACGCTAGACTGCGCGCCGGGCGTCGCCGGCGAGGGCACGGCCCAAAGGAAGAGACGGGCAAGGAGATCATCGATGCCACTTCAGATAGACCGGATCAGCCCCCGCAAGACCGCGGTCATTGTGGTCGATATGCAACACGACTTCGTGGCACCGGGAGCCCCGCTGGAAACTCCGATGGGCAGGGACCTGCTGCCCAACCTCACGCGACTCCTCGATCACGCCCGACAGCGTGGCATGACGGTGATCTATACTGCCCACGTCCACCGCGAGGACGGGAGCGATATGGGGCTTTACGGGGAGATCTGGGAGCCGATCGGCAAGCACAAGGCTCTCGTGGACGAGAAACCTGGCGTCGAAATCTACGACCCGGTAGCACCCCAGCCTGGCGAACTCACGGTCAAGAAACACCGCTACAGCGCCTTTTACGGCACGGACCTCGATATGATCCTGCGGGAGAAAAAAATCGAAAACGTTGCCATCACCGGTGTTACGACGGAAAACTGCTGCATGTCGACGGCGCGCGATGCAATGTTCCACAATTATCGCGTTGCCTTCATCTCGGACGCCACCGGCACATTCGATTACCCCGATGTTGGTTTCGGGGCCATTCCCGCAACGGAGGTGCACCGGGTGTGCCTCGGAATTCTCGGCGTTTCCACTGCCCATGTGATGACGACCGAAGATTTCATCCACAAAAGCCTGGCCAATGAACCGGCCTGACGACATCGACCAAGAAAAGGAAGGAGAAACAATGGGGAACACACCGGGAGAGCTTCTCAAAAGCGAGACGATCCAGCCGCATCACTTTGGTACAGGCATCGTCCGGAAGGGTGAAACGCTGCGGATCGTTGACGTCGAGGGACAGCAGGTCGCCGATTTCGTCACCATCAAGTTGAACGACCCCAGCGAATACCTCGACTGTATCTATACCAATTGGCGGTTGGGGCGGTGGAAGTGGAATGAAGGCGATGCCATCTACACCAACCATATGAATCCGCTCTGGACCATTACCGACGACCGTCTCGGGAATCACTATACTGGTGGGGGCTTCTGCTCGCGCGATGCGCGGCGTCTTTATTACAAGGATGACCAGAAAGGGTGCCGGGACACCCTTGAGGATGCCTTCAAGGCGGAGGGTATCGATCCGCGCCTGTTGCAATCGGTCTCCTGCTTTAACGTGTTCATGACGGTCGATTACACGCCGGAGGGAGAATGGGTGATTCGGGAGCCCATTACGGAAGCGGGGGATTATATCGACCTGCGGGCGGAGATGGACCTGATGTGGATGGTTTCCGTGTGCTACTGGCCTGAGGTTGTCAATGGCAGCCGCCATACGCCGTTGCGTTTCGAGACCTATGCGGCCGGCTGAGCCCCGCCCCACCCGGCAAAGAGGATAAAAAAAGAAGCCCGGCCGGGAGCGCGGCCGGGCTTTTAATGGCGGGTCCGGCGCGGTGCCGGACCCCCTGGGAGCTACCGTGGCCTAGTTGGCCTGGTCTTCAAGCTGTTGCAGCGTCACATCCGTCTCGGTCACATCGGACGGGTTGGTCCGGATGCTGTCGTGAAGATTCCATATCGTCGCATGGCGACGCTGGAAATCCACGACCTGACCCCAGGCCGATGCCATGGCCGGATAACCGTCCTCCGCCTCGAACTCGAAGGCTGCGGCGTGGCAGTGCTTCCAGTACGCGCCGGCCTTGTCATACATATCGGCATAGACGGGGCGCCAGTTGATGGCATCCACGTAGAATTCTTTCTTGCTGTAGGGATGTTCCTGCGGCGGGATGGATTCGACGACCCAGACGTCGCGCGGCTCCCAGCGGTCCTTGACATTCCAGAATGGTGCCTCGGTCAGATCCACCCGCGGGAATTGCGCGTCCTCCGATGAAGCGTCGGGTTTCCAGGTCGGGCGGCGGCTGTTGAATACGGCAAGGACCTTGCGCTTGCCCATCAATTTGAAGTCCTGATACCAGTTGGGATGGGCGTTAAAGCATTCGATGTCGTCATTGAGCTGATCCGTGCCGCCAATCGGATCGAACCATGCGCCGCCCGAGAGGCGCCGGATACGGCGAACGGTTCGGATATAGGCCCAGGTGTCAGGCAGCTTGCCTGTGTTATAGCGCAGCGTGAATGTTCCGAGGCCGCGGATGTCCTGCGGATACCAGGCCCACAAGAGAAGCTTGTCGATAACTGTCCCGTCGCCGCGTGTCGGATTGTCGATATCGGCGATCTGCCCGGTCATCCAGTAGCGGACATAGCCCCAGTACTGCTTGCGCTCGAGCCCTGTATCACCATCAATCAGGAGATAGGCGAACTTGTTGAAATCCTGCACGTCCGAGTGCGGATGGCCGTAAATGTAATTCCAGATTATCTTCAGCGCCAGGTGCTCGCTGTTCTCATCGACATCCGGAAACGGTACACCCGTCTTGTAATTGACAAGATTGCGGGTCATCGGGTCGAGCTTGATCGTATCCTTATAGCGCTCGGTCGCTTCCATGAGGCGCGCGTCGCGATTGGGCGCGATCGGGTCCTGAACCTCGACCTCGAGGCCCCATTCGCGAATTTGCCAATCGACCTTGTCGGTCAGCATGTCACCTATCTTTGCGCCGTGAAAAGTCATCTGGCGGGCGCAATCGAGATTCTGGCTGTTGATGAGCGTGCCGGGCTTCATGACCTGGCCTTCGCAATTTTCCTGTGCCTGGGCACTGCCGCCGCCGGCCCACAGTGCGACGGCAACCAGAGCCGCCAGGCTTATCCGTACAGGTTTCATGTTGACCCCTCCTCCAAGTTGATAAGTTTTTTTCCCTCATTTGCGCCAGGTCTCGGCAGGGCTGTGCCTGACGCCATGTAAACTCGAATATTATTTGGTCGTTCATTCAAAACATAGGGCCCGAATTCGGGTTTGGGCAGCCTCACAAGGAAATGATTACTCGTCGAAAATTGCCACGGCCCGGGTCCACCCGGCCGAAGCCCCTTTGATTTTGCAGGGAAAACAAGCAACCGTGTATCCGGTCCCCGGCAAATCATCGAGGTTGCCGAGCTTCTCGAGGTGGCAGTACCCGATGTCCCGGCCGACCCGGTGCCCTTCCCAGATAATGCTGGGATCCTGGGTTTCCTCCCAGCGCTTCTTGGTGTGCAGAAACGGGGCATCCCAGCTCCACGCATCGATCCCGGTCACGCGGACCCCGCGCTCGAGCAGATAGAGCGTGGCTTCGCGGCCCATACCGCAACCGGCATGAATGTAGTCGTCGTCGCCATAGGCCGAGCTCGCCCGAGTGTTAATGAGGACGATGTCGTAGGGTTCCAGCGTATGTCCGATCCGGGCGAGTTCTTTCTCGACGTCTTCCGCCGTCACGACGTAGCCGTCCGGGAAATTCCGGAAGTCCAGTTTCACGCCACGATTGAAGCACCATTCCAGCGGCACCTCATCGATCGTCATGGCCTTTTTGCCCTTATCCATCGTCGAGGCGTAATGGTACGGCGCATCCAGATGGGTCCCGTTATGGGTCATGAGGCGAATCCATTCGAGCGCCCACCCTTCTCCATCGGGCAGATCGCTCTCCTTTACCCCGGGGAAGAAACCCGCGACATCCTTGGCCGTGTCCTTGTGGGTCACGTATTCGATTTTCGGCCCGTATCCGGGGGGGTCCGAAACGATGTCGTCTTCAAGGCGAACGGAGATGTCTACGAAACGTCGGGCCATGGCTTTCTGTCCCCTGTCAAATTTAAATTACCCAACCGGTTGATCGCGCCGCCCTAGCTGTCTAGGCGGACGATCCTATTTCTGAGAATGCCGATTCCTTCGACTTCCAGCTCGATAACGTCGCCCGGGCTGAGCGAACGCTCCATCTCAAGTCCGCAGCCGCCGCCCACGGTGCCGGAGCCAATGAATTCTCCAGGATAGAGCGTTTCGGACCGCGACATGATTTCGATCGCGTCCTCGAAGCGCCAGTAGGCCGAACCACTATTGCCGCGCGACCATTCCTCGCCATTCACCCGGGCGATCATGGTCAGATTATAGGGATCCCCGATCTCATCGGCTGTCACAACACACGGGCCGATTATATTGCCTGTATCAAAATCCTTTGATTTGGTCGGCCCAAGCTGCCCTGGCATCTCTTCCGACTGGACATCGCGGGCACTGATGTCATTGAAAATGCTGTAGCCGAAAATATGGCTGGCCGCGTCCTTCCTGCTTACATCTCGGACTCGCTTGCCGATAAAGCAGCCGAATTCCAACTCATAATCGAGATTTTCGGCGTAGTACGGCCAGATGATGTCGGTATCCGAACCGATCACAGAAAACCGGTTGGCCTTGTAATAGATCGGTCGCTTGTACCAGACCTCGGGAATGCCAAAGAGCCCGGCTTTCTCGAAGCGGCGCAACGCCTCTTCCGGATCGGGTTCGGCCCGGGCTCGAGTGCGTCGCAGGACGGCGAAGGCCTGTTTCAGGTGATCCTCGAAAAACAGCCCGTCCCGGATCTGGGCCGGCACCGGCACGGGCGACATCAGCGAAAAGCCGTTATTCGCACTTACCACGAGATCCTCGTCTCCGGTATTTGCGGCCCAGTCGGAAGTCTTGCGGGCAAGGTCGAGCCCTGCTTCGCCGGCATCCATGAGCGCCTGCATGGAGGTGAGCACCGGAGTAGCGTCGCCATCGCGCGCAAGTGCGGCCCTGGCCAGGTCCACCGCCCGGACCCCGTCTTCCAGCCAGGCGCCGAGCCGAGGCACGCCGTCGGTCAGACGAAAGGTGATCAATTTCATTTCTGGCGGTGTCTCCCCTCATCGGCTGGCCGGCTGGCCCGGGCCTTGTCCCGACGCGATAACGCGCCCCGGTATCGTGACTGTCCGGCCTCGCTGATTCTGACAATGCGGGCGGGTGCGACGCGACAGGCCGTATTCTAACGGTGAGAATAAATTGTTTAAAGAGCTAAATCGGTTATAGTTTACAGGATTTTATGTTGAAACAGTCGCGCAAGATATATACGATCGTTCAAATTATTTCGGGGGTGTCCTCACGGGGGTCGTTCCCGGGCGGGAGTAAAACCAAGGGGCAGGAACTTTTCAGGCACTGCTGAACTTCAAGGGCCGGGTGCACGTCGCTGCGGCCAATGCGAAGTCCCCAAAAATCATTGCGGAGGGATAAACCGAAATGCCTTTGGATCAAGCGACGTTCAACTTCTCGGCCAGCGCCTACGATACTCTCGGCAAAACCGATGACGAACGCTACCAGACCTTCATCGACGTGACGGAAGCCGGGTACAGGCTGGGGTTCGAAACCGTATGGATGGCCGAGCACAACTTTACCGACTACTACCCCATCCCAAGTCCACTTCTCGCTTACGCCTACGTCGCCTCGCGTTTCCCGGGCCTGGGCCTCGGCACCTGCGTCCTGGTCACGCCCTGGTACGACCCGATCCGGTTGGCGTCGGAAATCTCGATGCTCACGGTGCTCACGGGCGCGCCGCTTCATCTCGGCGTCGGGCGGGGCACGGCACCGATCGAGTACGAGATCTATCGTGCTGACATGCGGAAATCGGTCACCCTGTTCCGCGAAGGCATGGAAGTGATCCAGCTTGCCCTGAAGGGTGAGCCCTTCACGTATGACGGCGAGGAATACAAGGTCTCCAAGCCGATCCAGATCAGACCCCACCCTCACCCGGAGCTCGTTAATTTCTACGGCGCGGTCATCGACCCCAAGAGCACCGAGAAAGTCGCCAATCTCGGCTTCAACATGCTGGGATCGTCATGGTTTCCCTTCGAGGTGGGCCAGTCGAACACTGCGAATTTCGACAACAAGGTGGCCGAACTTGGTGGCAGTCCGCGCCAGAAGGCGGTCTGGGTCAACACGTTGATCCGCGACAGCGACGAGGAGGCCGTAGAGGCCGGCCGCCATCATGTCTCGGAATTCTTCAAGAACAGCGTCGCTCATTACGAGCACGGCGGCTGGGATACCAGCGACTATCTCCAGGACGATCCCAATTTTGCCGCTACCGGAAAGATTTTCTCGGGCCTCAAGGGATTCGCCGACATCAATTCCGAGGCCAACGAGAAATTCATCCAGCGCCAGTTCATCGGCTCGCCCCAGACGGTCCGTGAGAGGGTGCAAAAATATATCGACATCGGCTATGACCGGATCATCGTGCAGGTCGACCTGCATAGCGTCTCGCGAGAGGATCAGATCCGCAGCCTCACCCGGTTCGCTGAGGAAGTGGCGCCCGAGTTCAGCACCACCTTCCAGCGGCGCATGGCGGCGGTCTAGGGACCGCCCTCGCCTCTCAGGGGGAAGGCGCGGCGTCTACTCGGCCGCGTCTTCTCTTACCCTGCCGGCCGGCGATCCGGGATCATTTTTTGAATCGGAATCTGCTGTCCCCGTCGTCTCCGCATCCGCGGACTCCGGCTGACACAGGGCCTTAAATCCGCCGGTGACAAACGGCACCATGGCCTTGTGAATTGCCTCCAGATCGGCCGATTCGCAGAGGCCCTTCGACAACGCCTCGATCCGCCCTGTCTCGGCCGCGCTGAGGATCATGGCGCCCAGCAGGAAATGAAACCCCCAGTATACATTCCGCGGATCGCAGTCCGGCAGCGTCCGCCGGATTTCATCGATGAACTCTTCCGCGACCTCGTCGAACTGCGGGCTGATAATGTTGGCCTGCCAGCTTGGCGAATTCGCGACCTGGGCGATCAGGCGGGCGTAGTTTTTCCAGCCCCGTCCACCGGTCCGGCTTCGGGTCAGGAACGGGCCGACGAACGCGTCGATGATGTTTTCGATCGGGATCGGCCCGCCACCGGCCCTGGCGCGGGAACCTGCCAACGCCGCGCGGCGCTCTTCGCGCATGATGCTGACCCGGCGCTCGATCGTGGCCTGAAAAAGGTTCTGCTTGCGCCCGAAATAGTAATTGGGCAGCGCCAGCTCGACTTTGGCCTTGGAGGTGATCTCCCGGATCGAGACGCCGTAATACCCCCGCTCGGCGAAGAGGGCCTCGGCCGCATCCAGGATTTTCTCGCGCGTGGTTTTGCTTGCTCGCCCCATCCCGTGCGAAACTCCTCCTCGCGGCCGGCTTGCGGCCGCACCTGCGAACTAGGAATTGACCATTCCGGCGGGTTCGATGCAACGCCGGAATGTCCCCAGTGAGACTGGGGTTTGCGCCGAATTGCCAGTTCTTCGCGGCGCCCTGGACGTATCCGTGATATTTCCACGGCCGGGATCTTCGGTCGGATGGTGAGCGCGGCAGGAATCGAACCTGCGACCCAGTGATTAAAAGTCACTTGCTCTACCGACTGAGCTACGCGCCCGTCCGGGCCGAAATCCGCCCGGAACCTAAGCGACCCGCCGGCCGCTTGCAAGTTTTTGGGTCTTTCGCCAACCGAATTTTTAGCCCGTTCCCCTTGGTTCGCCGGATTTCCCGCCTGCCTAAAATCAGCCCCAAACCGTCGCTTAGAGTTCTGAACCTGGTTCCCCTTCCCCAAAACATCAAGAAAGGCCTCGATATGTCCTCCAGCCAGCCCCCGAGAACACTCCCCTTTTTGGGGAACTTGCGCCAGCGCCCTTGCCGGGTCGTCGGTCTTGCACTCTTCGCAGGGCTTGTGGCCTGCCTTTCGGGACTGGCCGCCTCGGCCGGCGCGCTGGCCGAGGACCAGGGGCCGGTCGCGCCGCGTACGGTCGCCGTGGAGGGGACCGGACGGGTGCAGGCCGTCCCCGATATGGTCGAGGTCGATCTCGGGGTCGTGACGCGTGACAAGAGTGCCGAGGTGGCGCTCCAGGCCAATACGGCGGCTGCCAATCGGGTCCGCGAGGTCCTGCGGGAGGCCGGGCTCGACCCGCAAATGATTCAGACCCGCGACTTCGCCATTACGCCGGTCTATTCCGAGATGCCGGCGGATCGCCGCGGCGCACGCTCGATCGAGGCTTACGAGGTTCGCAACAAAGTCACCTTGCGGACGAGAAAAATGGACGCCCTGGGCGGTCTGCTCACGCGGCTCGTCGCGGCGGGTTCAAATACGGTGCACGGCATTCGCTTCGGCTTCTCCGAGCCGGAGAAACTCCTCGCCCGGGCACAGGAAAAAGCCGTGCTCGACGCGCGGGCAAAGGCAAAGCGTTACCTTAATTCTATCGGGGAAGATATTGGAAAAATACGGGAAATTTCAGAATGTGGGACCGCGATACCGATGGAAACGCGCCGGCTTGGCGCATCCGTGATGAACGCCGACGTTCCGATCGAAGCCGGTGAGAACGAGGTTTCGGTGACCATTTGGACCGTCTGGGACATCAACTGAGGCTCAGTCGAGAAACAGATCGAGCTGGTCCTCCATCTCGCGGTCGCTCAGGGGAAAGGCGACACCCTCGCGAGCATACAGAATAGCGGCCGGATGCACCTTCGCTGCCTTGATTTGCAGGTCGACGGCAAACCGCATGGAACAGCCGGCCTTCCAGGCGAGGGCCGTGACCCGGCGCGGGCTGCGGGAGCCCAGGATCCGGCGGACCGCGTCCAGCGGCAGACCGGCCCGGATTGCCAGCCCGGCTTCTAGGAAATCCCGCTCGCCGCTGGCCAGCGCCTCCGACAGGTGCCCGGTCGAGAGCAGTCCGGTCCGTGCGAGTTCAAGTGCCTTTTCCCGCGCATTTTCGGCACTGGCAGCGAGTTCTGAAGGGGTCGGCCTCGGATCGGCTTGAGGACTTGTGTCGCCACCCTGTTGTCCGGCCGCGGGACGGGTTTGCCCGCCGGGACTGGTGTCCGGCCCGGACCACCCGTCGCGCGGCCTTTCCGTTGCCTTTTGCGCTGCCCCCGCCCCCGGATTATTAGCCAGTATCGCCATCGTGCGCGCGTCGCCCTGCGCGCGGATGGTCCGGGCGACCTGGTCACTGACCGTCTTGCGTCCGGCAATCGCCGAACCGACCCAAACCGGCGCCCCCTCGCCGGTCATGATTTCAACAAGGTCTTCATCCTCCAGCACGGGAGAGTGGCGGAGGACCGGACTGGCGACCGCTTCGGCGGGGTCCCGGGCGAGGGCCATGACGATAAGACGGGGCACATCGGCCAGGATACAGAGCGATTCGGCGAGGAGCTGGCGGACCCGCAGGAGGCGGTCATGGGCGAGGGTCTCGAAGGCGGTACTGCTGAGCCGCCAGAGGCGCGTGCGCTCGGCCGGGCTGAGACCGGTCGCGGCAAATTTGCGTGCGAGCCGGACCCGGACGCCGTAATCGGGGTCCTGGGACAGGTGCTGGTCAGCCTGGGGCGGGGTCGCGATATTGCCGGCAACTTCAGCCCGGACCCTGGGCGAGGGATCGTTGACCAGAAAATAAAGGATCTCCGGCAGGGCCCGCGGGTTTGCCGCGACTGCCAGCCGCGCGTCAAGCTCGGGACTGCGCGCAGCGCGCTTCAGTTCCTCATAGTATGCGGGCGCCGCCATCACCGTAATCCAACTGTCTCAGGCTGAGACGGGTGAGGCTAATACCGTCACGTTAAGGAAACTTTGCCGGGCAGAAATTTATAAAACTTTGATTTAATTGCCGAATATGCCTTTTATCGCGCCGCCGACCCCGTCTTCAAGGTCCTTCTTGCCTTGCTCCAGGACTCCCTTGCCTTCATCCATCGCGCCGCCCACGAGCCGGTCGACGCCGAGATCGGCCACCGCCTTGGAGATCGCGGGCCCAAGGGCCGCCAGCACCTGGCGCGTCACCTCGGCCGCCTGCACCCCGTTGCTCTTGCGTCCGATATCCGTAAGCGTGATATCCGGCAGATCGGCCGCAAGATTTTTGCCACCCAGGTCGCTCGAGGCCACGGAAAGCACCGCATTCCGGATTTCGAGCCGTTCGATGATGAGCTTCTTGCCGGGTTTTTCGGCGCCCGTACGCGCGCCGCCGCCCGACGATGCGGCGGCGACGTTGCGCTGAATGGCGGCGATATTGCTGCCCGAGCGGGCCGAGAGCTCGTAGGTGATCTGCGGGGCCACAATGCTGATCTCGCGAACGACGATGACATCGTCGAGGAGCGTGCTCGTGTCGAGGGCGATCCGGACCTGATCGAGCGAGAAGGTCCGGGGCGCATCGAAGCCTTCCGGACTGCCGACGACGAGACCGTTCAGAGTGCCGCTCCCTTCCTGTGCGGAGATATCGACCGAGGCGACCTCAATCCCGGTGCCGGTGATGGGCGGACCGTATTTCTCGATCGCGGCCTCGACAAGGCTGTCCAGCTCGGAGGCGGTGAACAGGACAATCGCGCCGACAATGACGAGGATGGCCAGGAGGCCCCCGATTATGATCTTTTTCATAATTCTTCCATTTCCCCGGTTCTGATACGTGCGGGCCTAGTGGGCTAGAGATTCATTCAACTGATGATAACGGTGATTATAGAACATGTGATGAGCGACCTGGAAAACCGCCTCTGTACGCCTCAGCAAATCCGGGTCCGGAGCGGGTACCGGCGCCAATCTGTTCGGTCCGAGGGACATCTTGTAGCCCCGAGGCTCCTGGTTCGGCACCAGAACGGCAACATGTTCCGGGTCCGCCATGCCGATTGAATAATTATGCTCGAAAAACGCCCGTCCTTTTCCTGGCGGCAGCCGTCTCAGATCCTGGCCAAAAAAAGGCGACTCGTAATCCAAATTCAAAAGCCCGAGGAGCGTTGGCCCCACGTCCGTACTAGAGCCCAGTGTTTCAATTTCTTCGGCCTCGATATTGGCCGGCGAATAAAACAAAAGCGGCACCCTGTAGGAGGCGACCGGGATCATCGCCCGGCCATTGGCTCTAGGTCCATGATCTCCCACAAAAACAAAAATTGTGCTGTCAAACCAATCATGACTTTTGGCCCGGTTCAAGAAATCCGCAAAAGCCCAATCAGCATAGGCCGCTGAATTCTCTTTTACCTTTTCCTCTGGATCACGATCGATCCTCCCCGCGGGATAAACATATGGCCGATGGTTCGAAACTGTCAGCAATGTCAGAAAATAAGGCTTCTCCTGCTTGGCCGCCTCATCCATTCGTCTGATGGCTTCGGTAAAGAGGTACTCGTCAGCACTTCCCCAAATAGTTGTGAATCCGGGCTCCTCAATATCTGCAACATCGAAGATGTCCTCAAAGCCGATTCCTTCCCAAAAAGTGCCCATGTTGTCAAAAAGGGCGCGCCCTCCGTACAGCATGGCGGTTTGGTATCCTTGTTGACGAAGGAAAAACGGCAACGAATTCATCCCGGCCGACCCGTTGCGACGAGCGGTTGAGATTCCAGGAATCGGAGGAAAGGAAGTGAGGACGGCCTCGAGAGCGCGAACGGTCCGGTTGCCCGTTGCATAAATATTCTTGAAGTAGAGTCCTCCCTTGATCAGCTCTCTCAGGTTTGGCGCGACGACACCGTGGTCGTCCTTGGCCCGAAAGCCATCCATGTACGTCATGCCAAAAGATTCTTCCAGGACCAGAACCACATTCAGGCGTTTGGCGGTGTTCTCTGGAGAAGATCCGTTCGAATGGGCCGGGACGTGCCGTTCGGTCGGGATGTTCCAGATATTTCGGGATAGCAGTGAGCCGTCCGCCCGCACTTCGCTTTTTACCATTTCCTCGGCAGCGTCTTCCGGCAGTTCTGAATATATACCAGTATATTCCATGTCGTTTGTAACGGCCGCCCGGATAAAGGTAGACACGCCATTCTTGGCTATTTCCTCTACCTCTCGCGAATTACTCTCTAGCGACATATGTCCGAGATTAACTCCCAGCGCAGCCATCACCAGGCCAGCTAAAGGAAGGCGAAGGTCGAAATCCGGCCGCTGTCCGCTGATCGCCCTGTCCAGGCGATTTCGAAAGACTTTCAAATACAACACCAGAGTGACAATAAGAATTGGCGGCAGAATGTATTGGAGATCGAACGATTCCTTGATGTTCCCGAGAACTTCTCTGGGAAACATCAGGTAAAAAACCGCGATGCTGTTCATTCTGGAGTCGAACTCGTTCCAGAAGACGTATTCCGCGACCTCATACATCAGTAACGAAAAAAGAGAGCTGAAAAATATTACGTGAAGAAGGTAACGGACCCACCTGAATTTCACGAAATTGCCAAGGAGTATGAAGCCCACCAGGAATGGGATGCCTACCAGGATCCCGGTCGAGAGATCGTTCAGAAGGCCGACGGGAAGAGAGTCGAGGAGAGCGGGCAGGTCCTCGGGTTGCAGGAATCCGACCCATATCGCGAGCCCGGCCCTCTCCATCGTTTCAATCGAAACGAAGGCCAGGATGGTAAAGAGCCAGAAATTTGTCCTCGGCTGGAAACCCTGTCGCAAGGAGTGCGCGTACTTCAACATTTTTTCCGGGCTTCTTGCCTCTTTTAGACCGCTAGAGCCAGCGTCTGATCATGCCTTATCCGGCCTCGGCGACGTCAGCCGCGACACGCATACGGAGAATTTTGTCCGGCTGGCTGACCGCACCGTTATTGGCGCTCGACCCCTTCTTGATCTGGTCGACGTATTCCATGCCGCTGACCACCTCGCCCCAAACGGTGTATTGGGTGTCAAGGAAGGGTGCTGGCGCGAAGACGATGAAGAACTGACTGTCCGCACTGTTGACGCTGCGCGCGCGGGCCATCGAGACCGTGCCTCGAACATGCGGCTCGGCCGAGAATTCGGCATTGAGTTTGCGTCCCGATCCGCCCGTGCCATCCCCTTTGGGGTCACCCGTTTGGGCCATGAACCCCTCGATCACGCGGTGAAATTTCAGTCCGTCGTAAAAGCCCCGTCGCACCAGGTGCTTGATACGCTCGACGTGATTAGGGGCCAGGTCCGGCCGCATCCGGATCACCACGCGACCGTAGTCCAGGTCCAGGTACAACGTGTTTTCCGGGTCAATGCCCTCAGGCTGTTCGGCATGCGTGGGCGTTGACAAAAGACCCGCGGCGACGGCGAACGCGGCGCTCAGGGCGATGAAGGTACGACGTAAAAGCATCTTCGCAGGACTCCCCTCTCTTCATGTCAGGTTGATTTCAAACCCGGTCAGTCTTCTGCAACCGCGCAACTGAGGATTTCATCCGGGTCTTCGACCATCCCGTTCGACCGAGGAGACCCCTTTTTTATGGCGTCAATGTGATCCATGCCTTCGACCACCTCCCCCCATACGGTGTACTGTCCATCGAGGTGCGAGGCTTTGTCGAGGCAGATGAAGAACTGGCAGTCCCCGCTGTCCGGGTCCGCGGCCCGCGCCATGGATGCCGTTCCCCTGACATGGGGCGCATCAGAGAATTCAGCGGCGAGCTTTTGCCCGGTCCCGCCGGTGCCGTCCCCCTTGGGGCAGCCGCCCTGGGCCATGAATCCCTCGATCACGCGGTGAAATTTGAGGCCATCGTAGAACCCGTCCCTGGCCAGTTCCTTGATCCGGGCGACGTGATTGGGGGCAAGATCGGGGCGTAGCCGGATGACCGTCCGGCCGTGGCGGGTATCAAGATAAAGCGCGTCGTTTTCAGGGGTGTCAGCCATGATCTGGACCTCTCGGATATGGAAAAACAATGCCGCCCGCCGATGAGACTGCAGACCGCGATTAACCTAATTTCTGGCGAATATTCCGGGCGACCGCCTCGGGGACGAAGCTTGTGATGTCGCCTCCCAGCCGCGCGATCTCCTTCACGAACCGGCTCGAGATGAATTGCTGGGTTTCGGACGCCATGAGAAAGACAGTCTCGATCATGGGATCGAGCCGCGCGTTCATGCCCGCCATCTGAAACTCATAGTCGAAATCGGTCACTGCGCGCAATCCGCGGATAATGACACTGGCGCCGATTTCCTGCGCAAAATGCATCAGCAGGGAATCGAATGGTCTGACTTCGATTCTGGTTTCCCCGCTGCCGCCGCTCTTGCGCTGGCCGTCGACCTCATTGACGACCATGTCGACCCGCTCGTCCAGGGTAAATAACGGCCCCTTCCCGTCGTTGACAGCGATGCCGATGATCAGATGATCGACCAGCCGTGCGGCCCTGAGGATGATGTCGACGTGCCCATTGGTGATGGGATCGAACGTGCCGGGGTAAACGCCGATCCTGGGCCTAGGCATTGTCGTCTCCGGGCTCCTCGTCATCCGTGTCCGACTCTTCGACCAGATCCGAAACCCGTGTGACCGACACCACTTTTTCGTCGTCCGCAACCCGGAAAACGGTAACCCCCTGGGTCCGGCGACCGGCAATGCGAATATCGTCGATGGGCAGCCGTATCAGCTTGCCGCGATCGGTGACGATTACCAGCTGGTCGCCGTCCTCGACCGGGAATGAGGCGATGACGGGGCCGTTCTTGGCCGTGACATCTATATTGGCGATGCCTTTTCCGCCGCGCCCCGTAACCCGGTATTCATAAGCTGAACTGCGTTTGCCGAAACCGCGTTCGGTGACGGTCAAAATAAACTCCTCGCGAGCCGAAAGGTCGACGAACCGTTCTTCGGAAATATGGCTTTCCGACTCTTCTCCCGTACTGTCTCCTGGCAGGTCATCAGGCGATTCGTCGCCCATGGCCCGACGCAATTGCGAGGCGCGGCGGAGATATTCCTCACGTTCGTTGGTATCCACGTCGACGTGACGCAGGATAGTCATCGAAATCACGCCATCATCCTTGCCCAGGCGAATACCCCGGACCCCCATGGATGTCCGCCCGCTGAAGACGCGCACGGCGGCAACCGGGAATCGAATGCACATCCCCTTATAGGTGGACAGCAGAATATCCTGGCTCTCGTTGCAGGTCCGCACGGCGATCAGCTTATCGCCCTCGTCCAGCTTCATCGCGATTTTGCCGTTGGCCTTGATATTGAGGAAATCGGAAAGCGCGTTGCGGCGCACGTAACCACTCTGCGTCGCGAACACGATGTTAAGGTTTTCCCAGCTCGACTCATCCTCGGGCAGCGGCATGACAGTGGAGATGGTTTCGCCCGGCTGGAGCGGCAGCAGGTTGACCATCGCCTTGCCCCGTGCCTGTGGCGTGCCTTCGGGCAGGCGGAAGACCTTTAACTGGTATGCGATACCGCGGGAGGAGAAGAAGACCAGCGGGGTGTGGGTGTTGGCCACGAAAACCTGGCTGACGACATCCTCGTCCCGCGTCGTCATACCGGCGCGGCCCTTCCCGCCCCGGCGCTGGGCCCGGTAGGTGGCCAGCGGCACCCGCTTGATGTAGCCGGCATTGGACACGGTTACCACCATGTCCTCTTTCTGGATCAGGTCTTCAATTTCGGTATCCGCCTCGGCTTCGACGATGTCTGTCCGCCGCGGGTCGGCGAATTGCTCGCGGACCCCCGTCAGTTCGTCGCGCACGATCTGCATCAGCTTTTCCCGGGATCCCAGGATGGCCAGATATTCCTTGATCTGCTCGGCAATTGCCGAGAGTTCTTCGGCCACTTTATCCCGTTCCAGACCGGTCAGGCGATGAAGACGCAGGTCCAGGATCGCCCGCGCCTGGGTTTCGGACATCTGATAGTGCCCATCCACCACCGTCCGGCCCGGCTCGTCGATCAATTCGATCAGCGGCGCAACCTCGTCCGCCGGCCAGGCGCGGGCCATCAGCTCACGCCTGGCCGCCTCCGGGTCCTTGGCCTTGCGGATAATGGCGATGGCGTTGTCCAGATCGGCCACAGCCAGCGCCAGCCCCACGAGGACATGCGCCCGGTCGCGGGCCTTTCCGAGATCGAAGATCGTGCGGCGGGTAACCACCTCCTCGCGGAATCTCACGAAGGCGACAATGACGTCCTTCAGGGTCATCATTTCAGGCCGGCCGTTGTTCAACGCCAGCGTGTTGACCCCGAAACTCGTCTGGAGGGGTGTGAATTTGTAGAGCTGGTTAAGAACCACGTTGGCATCGGCGTCGCGCTTGATCTCGATCACGACGCGGACGCCTTCGCGGTCAGACTCGTCGCGGATATCGGAAATCCCCTCGACGATCTTGTCGCGCACGACCTCGGCGATGCGCTCGATCATTCGGGCCTTGTTCACCGCATAGGGAATTTCGGTGACGATGATGGCTTCGCGGTCCTTCCGTATTTCCTCGACGGATGTCCGGCTGCGGATAAGGACCGAGCCCCGACCGGTATGGAAGGCCTGACGCAATCCGGACCGGCCGAGGATAATGCCCCCGGTCGGAAAGTCCGGCCCCTGGACGAACTCCATCAGCCCGTCCACCGTAACGCCCGGATTGTCGATATAGGCACAGCACGCGTCGATCACTTCCCCCAGATTATGCGGTGGGATATTCGTCGCCATGCCTACCGCGATCCCGCCGGCGCCATTGACCAGCAGGTTGGGGACCCTGGCGGGCAGCACGGTGGGCTCGCTCGTGCTTTCATCGTAGTTGGGCTGGAAGTCGACCGTGTCCTTGTCGATATCGTCGAGCATGGCCGAAGCCGCGCGGGCAAGCCGCACTTCCGTGTAGCGCATCGCGGCCGGCGGGTCGCCGTCCATGGAGCCGAAATTCCCCTGTCCGTCCACCAGCGGCAGGCGCAGCGAAAAAGGCTGCGCCATGCGGACCATCGCGTCATAGATCGCCTGATCGCCGTGGGGGTGATAACGGCCCATCACGTCGCCCACGATCCTGGCTGACTTATGGTACTGCTTGGTGTGATCGTAGCCCGATTCCTTCATGGAATAGAGGATACGGCGGTGGACCGGTTTGAGGCCGTCGCGCACATCGGGGAGCGCCCGCGACACGATCACGCTCATGGCGTAATCGAGGTAGGAGCGTTTCATCTCCTCTTCGATGGTGACCGTGCTGACGCCGAATTCGCCGGGAGGCGGGGATGTGCTCAAGGATGCTGCCTAGATGGATGGGTCGGACCGGGGGTTCCGTCAGGCCGGGGGCCGGTCGGAACGGCGCTCTGGAACGGGGTTCGAAACCGTCCCGGAAGCCTCCGGGAGGCTAGCAAATTTTGCCCCCCTGCACAACGGAAATGGCGCCGCAAAACCGTTCATAAGCTCCTGATTTAGAATGGTATTTCGTCATCCAAATCGTCTCGTCCACCGTTCGTACGGGCCGGCGCCGGTTCGCTCGTATCATCCGGTCCCGACTCGCTGAAACCGGCTCCGCCCGACCGCGAATCGAGCATCTGCAACTCGCCCCGAAACTGTCCCAGGACCACCTCGGTCGTGTATTTTTCCACGCCCGACTGGTCAGTCCATTTCCGGGTCTGGAGCTGGCCCTCGAGGTAGACCTTCGAGCCTTTGGACAGAAATTTCTCGGCCACCTCGGCCAGCCGGTCATTGAAAATCACGACCCGATGCCATTCGGTCCGTTCGCGTTTCTCGCCGGTATTGCGATCTTTCCAGTTTTCGGACGTGGCAACCGACAGGTTGACGACTTTCTGTCCCGACTGGGTGTTTCTGACTTCGGGATCGCGCCCCAGATTGCCCACCAGGATTACCTTGTTCACGCTGCCTGCCATGCGGCCGCCCCCTTCATCTCATCTGTTTTGCGTCTGTTTCGTGTATAACCCACAGGGCCTCACGCCTCTCGGGCACTCTAGGGCAAGCCAGACGCAGAGGCCAGAAGTTCTTGTAATGTTCCAGCGTCTGTTTTACCCGTGCGCTGGGGAGCCGCCGGCGGCTTTCCCGTCCCGGCCGCAATAGCAAAGAGTTGGGTTGATGCAGTCTGACATAGAGGTCCGCGGCGCCCGCGAACACAATCTGAAGAATATCGATGTCGTTCTCCCGCGAGACCGGCTCGTGGTCATCACCGGTCTCTCGGGATCGGGCAAGTCCTCCCTCGCCTTCGACACGATCTATGCCGAGGGCCAGCGCCGATATGTGGAAAGCCTCTCCGCTTATGCCCGCCAGTTTCTGGAGCTGATGCAAAAGCCGGACGTGGATTCGATCGAGGGGCTGTCTCCGGCGATTTCGATCGAGCAGAAAACGACCTCGCGCAATCCCCGCTCGACCATCGGGACGGTGACGGAGATTTACGATTACATGCGCCTTCTCTGGGCGCGGGTCGGCATTCCGTATTCACCCGTGACGGGGCTCCCGATCGAAAGCCAGACGGTGAGCCAGATGGTCGACCGGGTCATGGCGATGGAGGAAGGTACCCGCCTCTATCTCATGGCCCCCATCGTGCGCGGCCGAAAGGGCGAATATCGCAAGGAACTCGAAACCCTCCAGAAACGGGGCTTCCAGCGTGTGAAGGTCGATGGTGAAGTCTACGAGATCGACCAGAGTCCTACTTTGAACAAGAAGCTGAAACACGACATTTTCGTTATCGTGGATCGCGTCGCCGTGCGCGCGGGGCTCGAGACCCGGCTCGCCGACAGTCTGGAAACCGCCCTGCAGCTCGGTGACGGGCTGGTCTTCGCGGAAAACGCCGATAGCGGCCAGACAACGACCTTTTCGGCCCGGTTTGCCTGTCCGGTCTCCGGCTTTACCATCGACGAGATCGAGCCCAGGCTTTTCTCGTTCAACAATCCGTTCGGCGCCTGCCCTGCCTGTGATGGACTGGGCACGCAGATGTATTTCGATCCGGAACTGGTAGTCCCTGACCGCTCGCGCAGTCTGCGTGGCGGTGCGATCGCGCCCTGGGCCAGCGCCACGGCGCAGTATTACGCCCAGACGCTGGACAGCATCGCCCGCCATTACAAGGTCTCGGTCCACGAGGCTTTCGGCGATCTCCCGCAAAAGGTTCAGAATGCGATCCTGCACGGTTCGGGCGATGAGGAGATCACCATCCGGTACGATGACGGAACCCGGAAATACCAGGTCACCAAGCCTTTCGAGGGTGTGTTACCCAACCTTGACCGGCGCTGGCGGGAAACGGATTCGGCCTGGGTTCGCGAGGAGCTGTCGCGGTTCCAGACGGTTAACCGGTGCGAGGCCTGTGGCGGTGCGCGCCTCAAGCCGGAAGCTCTGGCGGTCAAGATCGATGGCCAGCACATTTCCGAGGTGACGGAGTTTTCCGTCGCGAGGGCGGCCGAATGGTTCGGCACGGTGGAGGCCGGGCTCTCACGACAGAGCCGCGAAATTGCCCGGCGCATCCTCAAGGAAATCAATGAGCGCCTCGGCTTTCTCGTCAATGTCGGGCTCGATTACCTGACTCTCTCGCGCGCGTCAGGCACGCTGTCGGGTGGTGAAAGCCAGCGCATCCGGCTCGCCTCCCAGATCGGTTCGGGCCTGACGGGCGTCCTCTATGTGCTGGATGAACCGTCGATCGGTCTGCATCAGCGGGACAACCGACGCCTGCTGGAGACTCTCGAGCGCCTGCGGGACATTGGGAATACCGTCATTGTCGTGGAGCACGACGAAGAAGCGATTCGGGCGGCGGACCATGTTGTCGACATGGGGCCGGCGGCGGGCGTTCATGGCGGGCAGATCGTCGCGGAAGGCTCGCCGGAGGACATCATGGCCGCGCCGGCCAGTCTGACCGGCCAGTACCTGAGGGGCGCCCGCCAGATTGATATTCCGGAAGAACGCCGTTCGGGAAATGGCAATGCGATCACCATTCGTGGCGCGCGTGCCCATAACCTGCAAAATGTGTCGACCACCGTGCCGCTGGGCACCTTCAGTTGTGTTACCGGAGTCTCGGGTGGTGGCAAATCGACCCTGATTGTCGAGACTCTCTACAAGGCGGCGGCAAAGCGCCTGCATAACGCGCGCGAGCATCCGGGCGAACATGATGACATTCTCGGCCTCGAATATATCGATAAGATCGTGGATATAGACCAGTCTCCAATCGGCCGCACGCCACGGTCCAATCCGGCGACCTACACGGGCGCTTTCACCCCCATCCGGGACTGGTTCGCGGGCCTGCCAGAAGCCAAGACACGCGGTTACAAGGCGGGGCGGTTCTCCTTCAACGTGAAGGGCGGGCGCTGCGAAGCGTGCCAGGGGGACGGCGTCATCAAGATCGAGATGCATTTCCTGCCGGATGTCTATGTGACCTGCGACGAGTGCCAGGGCCGGCGCTATAACCGGGAAACCCTGGAAGTCACCTATCGCGGCAAATCGATCGCCGATGTCCTCGACATGACGGTGGATGAGGGTGTCGATTTCTTCCGCGCTGTGCCAGCGATCCGCGACAAGCTTGAAATGCTCCGTCGTGTGGGCCTTGGCTACATCCATATCGGGCAGCCGGCGACGACCCTGTCGGGCGGCGAAGCCCAGCGCGTCAAGCTGGCCAAGGAACTTTCCCGTCGTGCGACCGGCCGGACATTGTACATCCTTGATGAGCCCACCACGGGCCTCCACTTCGAGGATGTCAGAAAACTTCTCGAGGTGCTGCACACGCTCGTCGAAACCGGGAACACCGTCCTCGTGATTGAGCACAATCTTGAAGTGATAAAGACCGCGGACTGGGTCATCGATCTGGGCCCCGAGGGCGGTGACAAGGGCGGACGGATCGTGGCCGAAGGGACACCCGAGGACGTGGCGGCCACGTCCGGCAGCTTCACGGGCGATTATCTGCGGCCCCTCTTGAGCAACGGCACGCGGGCTCGGCCCGGGCCGCATCTTCTGGCTGACCGGCACAAACCGCTGGCGCCGCGGAAATCGCCAAAAAATGCGGCCAAGAAATCCCGGAAACGCGCCTCTTCCACAGGCAAGATTGTGAAAAAGGCAAAGACGTCAGCACGGCAGAAACCTGCCCCGAAACGGAAGACCACCCCCAAACGGCGGCAGGGAAGGACGAATGCCGGGAAAGTGACAGGACGGCAGCGATGACGAAACCGGTGCATGTGATCGGCGGCGGGCTCGCGGGCTCGGAAGCGGCCTGGCAGCTGGCGCAGGCGGGCCAGGAGGTGGTGATCCACGAAATGCGCCCCGCGCGGCCGACGGCGGCCCATCAGACCGGGCATCTGGCGGAGCTCGTCTGTTCCAACTCCTTTCGTTCGGACGACCCGGAATTCAATGCCGTCGGCGTTCTGCATGAGGAAATGCGGCGGGCGAACTCGCTTATCCTTGCCATGGCTGACCGGCACAAGGTCCCGGCGGGTGGCGCGCTGGCAGTGGACCGCGAGGGCTTCGCCCGGGCCGTGACCGAAACGCTTTCGGCGCATCCGCGGGTCAGGATCGAAACGGACGAAATCACGGACTTGCCGCCGGCAGACTGGGACAGCGTGATCGTCGCCACGGGACCATTGACCTCCGAGCCGCTGGCCAAGGCGATCAGCGAGTTGACGGGCGAGGACAGTCTCGCCTTCTTCGATGCTATCGCGCCGATCGTGCACACCGAATCCATCGATATGAGCCGGGCCTGGCGGCAGTCGCGTTATGACAAGATCGGCCCCGGTGCCGATCTCGGCGGCGACGGGGCGGATTACATCAACTGCCCTCTCGATGCGTCGGCATATGAAGCTTTCGTTCAAGCCTTGCTCGACGGCGAGAAAACGACCTTCAAGGACTGGGAAAAAACGACCCCTTATTTCGAGGGCTGCCTGCCGATCGAGGTGCTGGCCGCGCGAGGCCGCGATACACTCCGTTTCGGTCCGATGAAACCCGTAGGACTGACGGATCCCGCGACCGGCCGACGCCCTTATGCCGTTGTCCAGTTGCGGCAGGATAACTCGCTCGGCACGCTTTATAACCTGGTTGGATTCCAGACAAAACTGAAGCATGGCGAGCAGGTCCGCATCCTGCGCACCATTCCGGGACTGGAACAGGCGCGGTTCGCTCGCCTGGGCGGTATCCACCGCAATACCTTCCTGAACAGCCCAAAGCTTCTGGACGGCACCCTCCGCCTCAGGGCGGAGCCCAGGCTTCGGTTCGCCGGTCAGATGACAGGCGTCGAAGGATATGTGGAAAGTGCCGCGATGGGACTTCTCGCCGGGCGTTTCACGGCGGCTGAGCAGGGTGGCGGTCAGCCCGCGCCACCGCCCGTGACGACCGCACTGGGCGCGCTGCTGGCGCATCTGACCTGCCACGGGGATGCCGCGAGTTTTCAACCGATGAATGTGAATTTCGGCCTGTTCCCCGATCTGGAGTCCCCAGCGGGCGATGGCAAGCGCCGGATGAAGGGCCGGGCACGCAAGCAGGCGCTGGCCCGGCGCGCGCTCCAGGACGTCGACCGCTGGCTGACGGATAGCCGCCTGGCGGCTTAGGTCGGCGCAACCGCTCCGTCAGCCCAGGAATCGCCGCGGCGAAAGTCCCGCCCCGATGAGGGCGAGGAGCCGCCCGGTGCCCGTTTTGGCGAGGCGGGGGTCATAGGGGTCAAAGCCGCTCTTGCGGAGCCGCGCGAGATCATACCCCGCCAGCCGGCCCCAGAGAAAAACAGGAGCTCCCACCCTTCTCCCGTCGGTCCCTCTTTTCGGATCAGAAGCCGCCTGTTCGAGATGAAGGACGGCCCGTTCGGCCAGGTGACGCGCCGCGTCTCCTAACCCGGGCACCGGCCGGCCGGTGAAAAGGTCGTCCGGCCGGATGCCGGCGGCTGCCAGCGAGGCTTTGGGAATCATGGTTCGGCGCTGTGCCGCGAGGAACGGGGTCGCCCGGACGATCCCGCTCAGCCCGAAAGCCAGCGACACGTGGCGCGCGGCGGCGCGTGTGGATTTATCCTCCGCCCCTATGCCCAGAATGGTGAGGGCCAGGTCGGCGAGCTCTGCGGCCGAGGCATCGAGATAATGCTCGAGCGCTGCCAGATCGTCGGGCGCTTCGTCCAAAAGGTCGAACTCGCGCGCGTTTATGAGCCGACCCATCTTCTCCCGGTCGAGGGTGAACTGCCGGACGGTATGGGACAGTGCCCGCGCAATCTCGTTGGATGGCGGAGAGCCCGCGAAAATGGCCTCCATGACATCGCGCCACCATTGGAGGCGCATCTGTCCCAGCACAGGCTCGGCCACTACCTCCCGGACCTTGGAAATCTCGATATTGAAGGCATAAAGCGCCAGAAGCGCATTGCGCCGGTCGGCCGGAGCGAATTGTGCGGTAAGAAACCGGTCATGGTCGTACCGCCGGACGTGCTCGACGCAATAGTCGAAAGCCGGATCGAGGTCCTGTCTGGATCGGCGTCTGGCCATGGTTCCGTCTTTAACCGTTCGTGAGTTATGACCCCGCGAAGACACGAGCTTGATCTGCGAAACCCTTGAAAAATCTGGCATCTTTTATTGATTGGTGTTTTCGCCTATAGTCTGTGGTCGCAAGGGGATTTCAGATCATTACGGGAGTGCATAGCCAATGAAAAACCCGCTCGAGTCACTTGGCATGACGATTACGATCGGCGTCGTCCTGACGATCATCGTCGCCATTATCATCCAGCAAATGGCATAGCGGAAACGGGGGTAGTCCAATGGAACTTGATTATATCTGGTGGACCTTTCTAGTCCGCTTTCTGCACGTTCTAAGCGGTATCATGTGGATCGGTCTGCTGTATTACTTCAATTTCGTGCAGATTCCCAACATGCCCAACATCCCCGATGACCAGAAGCCCGCGATCGGCAAGGTGATCGCGCCGGCGGCACTTTTCTGGTTCCGCTGGTCGGCCGCGAGCACAGTTCTGTTCGGCCTGATTCTGGCGCATATGAACGGCTACCTTATGCAGGGCCTCGCGCTCGGCAGCGACGGTGTCGTCAAGCATCTGACAATCGGCATCGGTATGTGGCTGGGCCTCATCATGGCGTTCAATGTCTGGTTCGTCATCTGGCCGAATCAGAAAAAGGCGCTCGGCATGGTGGAAGTCGAGGCCGACGCGAAGAAGGCAGCGGCCCGCACGGCCATGCTTTTTTCGCGGACGAATACGGCGCTGTCCCTCCCCATGCTCTATTGCATGATCGCGGCGCAGAATATCGTCTAGGCACGGGTTCATCCCGAAAACGGAACGGGCGGCGCCGGTCGGTGCCGCCCGTCTTTTTATCACCGGAAAAACGCCGTCAGTCGACAGCGATAAGGGCAGCGGCCACCTGCCTGCCTTCGGCCAAAAGTACGTTGAACGTGCGGCAGGCCGCCCCTGTATCCATGACTTCGGCCGCGATCCCGCGGTCCGCCAGGCCGGCTCGCAATGCTTCCGGCAGAGGCCGAAGCGCCATTCCGGTCCCGAAGAGGAGGAGCTCGACCCCGCCCTCTTCTGCGAGGATGTCGAGGAGAGCCTCGCCATCCACCTCTTCAAACCGGACAACGGGCCAGGCCAGCACTTTGCCGGGCGTGATGATCCGGGATCCCTTGTATCGCTCGCCCGAGACGCGAAACCCGCCATCGCCATAGGCCTGGATGAGCTTCGCGCCAACCGGGACGCGGGGGGTGATATCGCTCAAGGAGCCTCCCAGTCAAATTCGATCGGAGGCGAAACCGATCAGGGCCTGGAATCGGTTGTCGTCTCGGCGAGGTCCGAGCCAGGCATGAAATTGAGCAGCGGCGCGGCCACGAAAATCGAAGAATAGGTGCCCACAACGACACCGACGATCATGGCCAGCGTGAAGTCCCGAATGACCTGACCGCCGAACAGAAACAGTCCCCCCAGTGCAAGCAGTGTCGTCAGACTGGTGAGGACTGTCCGGCTCAGCATATCGTTGATCGACAGGTTTACGAGATCGGTGAACTCCAATTTGCGAAATTTTCGCATGTTCTCGCGAACACGATCGTAAACCACCACCGTGTCGTTGATGGAATACCCCGCAATGAGCAGGATGGCGGCGACGGAGGCCAAATTGAATTCGAGCCGGAACAGCGAGAAAAGGCCCACAATGGCAACGACATCGTGGGCCAGCGCAGCAAGCGCGCCGATCCCGAACTGCCATTCGAAGCGAAACCAGACGTAGATCATGATACCCAGGAGCGAGAGGACGATCGCCAGGATTCCGGCCTGGATGAGCTCGTCTCCCACCTGCGGTCCCACGAATTCGGTTCGCCGGTAGGTAAGCCCCTCTTCTCCCAAGGTGTCCTTGACTTTCTGGATGGCGGCAATCTGCTCGCGCTCGGCGCCCGGTTGTTTCTCGATCCGGATCAGGACGTCCGTCGGGTCGCCAAACTCCTGCAGGGCCACTTCACCCAACTCAAGGGCGCCCAGCTCGCCCCGAAGGTCGGCCAGCGAGGGCGGCGTATCGAAACGGATCTCAATCAGTGTGCCGCCGACGAAATCAATGCCGAAGTTCATTTTTTGAACCGCGACGGAGCCGACGGAAAGCAGCAGGACACCGATCGATATCACAAACGCGAACCGGCGAAAGGTCATGAAATCGATATTTGTCTTCGCGCGCAGAGCATTCAGATTGAACATGGTCCGATCCCGCGGGCCGGTGGCCCGATACCTCTATATTTTCAGTGCTACCGGACGCGTCCGTCGGAGCCACGTCACCACCATGAACCGCGTCACCATGATGGCCGAGAACATCGTTGTGGCGATGCCGATAGAAAGGGTGACCGCGAAACCCTTGACCGGCCCGGAGCCGAAGAAAAACAGGAACATGGCCGCGATGAGTGTCGTCAGGTTTGAATCGATGATTGTCGTCAGGGCGCGACCGTAGCCCGCATCCACGGCCGACATCGGCGTTCGGCCACCTGCGAATTCTTCGCGGATACGCTCGAAAATAAGAACGTTGGCGTCCACCGCCATGCCGACCGTCAGAACGATGCCCGCGAGCCCCGGCAGTGTCAGTGTCGCCTGAAGCAGTGACAGGGCCCCGATGATGATGATCATGTTCAGGACAAGAGCGGTCGCCGCCATCACCCCGAAAAGACGGTAGATAACGATCATGAAGATGGTGACCGCGACGAAGGCGATGATCCCCGCGATCTCGCCGGCGCGCACGGAATCCGCCCCGAGGCTTGGACCGACCGACCGTTCCTCGAGAATGGTCATCGGCGCGGGCAAGGCGCCCGCCCGCAACAAGAGCGCCAGATCGTTCACTTCTTCGGTCGTAAAGCGGCCGGTGATAATACCGCTCCCCCCGAGGATGGGCGAGCGAATGACAGGGGCACTGATGACCTTGCCGTCGAGCAGGATAGCGAGACGGTTATTGACGTTTTCCGAGGTCAGGTCGCCAAATTTCTTGCCGCCCAGCGTATCGAAACGGAACGAGACGACCGGCTGGTTCTGCTGAAAACTGGGCTGCGCGTCCACCAGGCGGTCACCTGAAATCGAGACCCGTTTGCGGACCACGTACAGCACCGGATTGCCTTGCGGATCGACATCGTCGGCGCTGGGCACCAGCATGGATCCGGGCGGCATCCGTCCCCGCCGGGCATCCGCCACCGGAGTCTTCTCGTCCACGAGATGAAACGTCATCTTCGCCGTGCGGCCCAGCAAGGCCTTGATACGCTCAGGATCCTTGAGGCCCGGCAGTTGGACCAGGACCCGATCCTGCCCCTGGCGCTGAATCACGGGCTCGCGCGTGCCGGTCTCATCGACCCGCCGCCGGATGATTTCAATGGATTGATTGACGGCGTTGATCCGTAATTGCCGGAGGGCTTCTTCTCCGAAAGTGGCATGGACCCGCTCCTCGCCCACGCGCGCGACGGTCACCTCCGGCTCCAGTTCCTCGATCGCTTCGCGCACCGCCTCGAAATCACCGGGATTTCTGAGACCCAGCGTGACGGCGTTGTTCGACACTCCCAGTCCCGTATATCCCACCTTGGCCCGGCGCAATTCGAGGCGAAGCGCCTCGACCACGGCCTCGAGGCGCTCGCGCAGCACGGCATCGACCTCGATTTCGAGCAAGAGATGGGACCCGCCCTGCAGATCCAGCCCGAGATTGATCTGGTTGCTTGGCATCCAATCGGGGAATTCCGCCACTGTCTTCGCTGAAAACAGGTTGGGCAGCGCGAACACCACGCCCATCAGACAAACGGCGGCGACAAGAAGAATTTTCCAGGTAGGAAAGTGAAGCATGTGAGGCGTGGCCCGTGGCGTCTCGCGGGCCATGCCGGCCCGCCGCGTCACCTTGTGTTATTTTTCGGCAGATTTCTCGTCACTGTCCGCCGGCTCTGGCTTGCTCATGACCTGCTGGATAGTGGAGCGTACCACTCTGACCGTCGTCCCCCGCGAGACCTCGACCTCCACCTCGTCGCCCTCGGGCACTTTCGAAATGGTCCCGATGATGCCGCCGGCCGTGACGATCTTGTCCCCGCGGCGCAGCGCCTTGACCATTTCGCGGTGCTCTTTCATCTTTTTCTGCTGCGGCCGGATGAGCAGGAAGTAGAACACGACGAAGATAAGGATAAGCGGCACGAAAGTGGCGAAACCCATCCCGTCGCCAGAGGCACCGGTCTGAGCGAAAGCGGGCGAAATAAGCATCTTCTGTCCAATCCTCGGGTGGTGGCGAGTCTCGGTCCCGCCGGGGAACCGCCGGAACGGGCGGGACTATACCCGTCGACGCGCCGGATGCAAACGGCCACGGGTCTCATATTTTCATTTTATCGTCATGACTTAGAGCGGGTTTGACGGCAATTCGACCGGGCAGTACCGTCGGCCGGCTGAAAATCCCGATTTACGCGCGCGCGGCGCCTGTTTCCGGCGCTAAACGTCAGGAAATACCATGTCTCAAGGCCGGCTGGTCACGTTGCTCGCTCGGATGGCGGATGCCCTGGATCGCCTCGCCCCGAAGCGCGAAAATCACGTTCTGCCTGAATCGGGCGAAACCACGGGGCAACCGGCGGACGACGCCTATATCTGGACTCCGGAAACCGGTCGTCTCGCGGCGGTTTCCAGTGTCAACCGGATCGATCTGGCGCTGATCAAGGGGGTCAACCGCCAGCGCGAGACCCTGCTCGAAAATACCCGCCGCTTCGCCCTGGGCTATCCCGCCAATAACGCGCTTCTATGGGGCGCGCGCGGCATGGGCAAGAGTTCCCTTGTCAAGGCCGTGCACGCGGCCGTCAACGACGAGTCGCAGGCGGGGGCAGGCCGGATCGCGCTGGTCGAGATCCACCGCGAGGATATTGCCACCCTGCCCGACCTGCTGAAAGCATTGCGAAACAGCCGGCGGCGCTGCCTTCTTTTTTGCGATGATCTTTCCTTTGATCTTGCCGACACCGGGTACAAATCCCTGAAGGCCGTGCTCGAGGGCGGGATCGAGGGCCGGCCCCACAACGTGCTCTTCTATGCGACCTCCAATCGCCGGCACCTGATGCCTCGCGACATGATCGAGAACGAACGCTCCACGGCGATAAGCCCCTCCGAATCGGTCGAGGAGAAGGTTTCACTCTCGGACCGGTTCGGCCTCTGGCTCGGCTTCCACCCGTGCGATCAGGATATCTATCTCGAGATCGTCCGTGCCTATGCCGCGTATTTCGATCTTGGAGATGACGGCGGGCTGGAAGACCGGTCGCTCGAATGGGCGATGACGCGGGGGGCCCGATCGGGCCGCGTCGCCTGGCAGTTCATCCAGGACGAGGCCGGACGGCAGGGGCGCATCCTCTCACCCACAGGCTAGGGCAAGGCCGCGAGCTGCCCATCCAGATGCGGCAACGGGTCGAGGGCCCGGCTGCCCCGCCGCAATTCGAAATGAAGCTGCGGCCGGTCGACACTGCCGGTGCTGCCAACCTTGGCGATAACCTGTCCCCGCGTCACCCTGTCTCCACGCCTGACCAGCATCTTGTCGGTATGGGCATAGGCCGAAACCCAGCCGTCGCTGTGCTTGATCAGCAGCAGATTCCCGAATCCGCTCAGCCCGCTATCTGCATAGGCGACCACGCCGTTTTGCGCCGCCCTGACGTCGCTGCCACGCGGCGCCGCGATATTGATCCCGTCATTGTGCAATCCGCCCTCCTTGGGCCCGAAACGGCTGATGATCCGCCCTTTGACCGGAGTGGCGAATCCCTTGCCCGTACGGGCGGGCGGCGCCGGCAACGCTGCCGCCCGACGCGAGACCGTGCGTTTGGCGGTGCCGGCCTCGGTGGCCGCAAGCTGAAGCTTCTGGCCGGCATAAATTGTGTAGGGCGCGCCCAGCCCGTTGGCCCGGGCGAGGCTGTTCATGCTGACCCCGTAGGCGCGTGAGATGCTGTAGAGCGTATCCCCTTTTCGCACGACATGAATCTGCGGCCGGGGCAGGTGCAGGCGCTGGCCGACCTCAATAAGGTAGGGCGGACGGAGGCTGTTGGCGGCAATCAGATCGCGCAACGGGACATTATTGCGTTTCGCGATCCGATAGACGGTATCACCCTTCTCGACGGTAACCGTGCCGGAGGACGATGCCGGAGCCCGTCCTGAAAGGCCCGACAGGTCGAGTGATATGCTGCAGGCGGCGAGCGCCATCGGCCCTGACAGAATCAGGGCCAGCCGCAGGAGATGGGCGCAGCGTTGCCGGAACGCCGAAGGCTTGTCCATGGCACACAGCCTAATCGCCGCTGATCCCGGCATCAATTGCGGGGAATCTCGTCCTCGTCCGGCATGCCCGCGACGAGCGGCACGAAGCGGACAGCCCAGAGCTTTTCGGTCTCGAATCCGGTCTCCGTCCGCGTGACCCGAAGGATGTGCTGTTCCTCCCCCTCTCCGCCCACCGGGACGACCATATGCCCGCCGACCGCGAGCTGGTCCGCCAGCACGGGCGGAATATCGGGGGCTGCGGCGGTGACGAGTATCCGTTCCCACGGCGCCAGTTCCGGCCAGCCCTTGCTGCCGTCGCCGACCCGGGTCGTGATATTGCGCAGCTTAAGCGCATCAAATCGCGCTTCCGCTTCGCTCATCAACTCTCTGTGCCGTTCGATCGTGTAAACGCGGCGCGCGAGCTTCGCCAGAATTGCGGCCTGATACCCCGATCCCGTGCCGATTTCGAGAACCCGCAAGCGATCGTTCAGCGCGAGCGCCACCGTCATTTCGGCGACGATCAGCGGCTGGCTGATCGTCTGTCCACCGCCGATCGGCAGCGCGGTGTTCCGGTACGCTTGATCCCGAAAGTTGTCGGGCACGAAAATCTCGCGCGGTACCTGCTCGATGGCGGAGAGAACCCGGGTATCCGAGATACCTTCGCGGCGAAGCTCCATGATCAGCCGTATCTTATGGGCGTCGGTGCTCATTCTATCCCGCCTCGGCCCAAACCGGTCAGTTCAGAACGGTCCGAAGAGTTTTCAGAAAAGAGCGATGGGTCAGATCGAGGTGAATGGGCGTCACCGAGATCATCCCGGCCTCCACGGCGGCCAGGTCACTGCCCTTCATCGTCGGCTCCTCTGTCCGCATACTGCCGATCCAGTAATAGGGTTCGCCCCTTGGATCATGGCCCACCATAAGCTCGTCGCCCAGCTTGCGCCGGCCTTGCTGCGTGGCCATGACACCTTTGACCCGATCGGCCGTGACGTCGGGAAAATTCACGTTCATCAGCACGTTATCCGGCCAATCGGTGCGTGTGATCTTGTCCAGCACGAGGGGCAGATATTTTTCCGCCGTGGGCCAGTGAGCCTTCTTTCCATTGATGACCAGCGACAGGGCAATGGACGGCACCCCCAGGAGCGTGCCTTCCATGGCGGCGGCGATCGTGCCGGAATAGGTCACGTCCTCGCCCAGATTGCCGCCTCTGTTGATTCCGGACAGTACCAGGTCCGGCGGGGAGTCTCTGAGGATGTGGTTGATCGCGAGCATCATCGCGTCGGTCGGCGTGCCGTCGATGGCGAATTTCTGCCGGCCCTTGCGGATGATTCTGAGCGGCCGGCGCAGCGTGAGGGAATGGCCCGTGCCGCTTTGCTCGTCCCTCGGCGCCGCGATCCACAAATCCTTGACCAGCGGGCGCAATATCTTCTCCAGCAGCTTCAGGCCGGGCGCGTCGATCCCGTCGTCGTTGGCGAGAAGCACCCGGCTTTTGGCAAGATTGAGCGGGCCCTTAAGCATCCCGGCGGATCACCTCGAGCCCGCCCATATAGGGTACCAGCACCTCCGGCACCCGGACGCTGCCATCCGCGGTCTGGAAATTTTCGAGGATCGCGATCAGCGCCCGCCCGACCGCCACGCCCGATCCGTTCAGCGTATGCACGAAGTGCGTCCCCTTCTCTCCTTCAGCCCGGAAACGCGCCTTCATCCGCCGGGCCTGGAAGTCGCGGCAATTGGAACAGCTCGAAATTTCCCGGTAGCGCCCCTGTCCAGGCAGCCAGACCTCGAGGTCGTAGGTCTTCGCGGCCGAGAACCCCATATCGCCCGTGCAGAGAACCAGCACGCGATACGCCAGCCCGAGACGCTTCAGGATGTCTTCGGCCGCGCTCGTCAGCCGCTCGTGTTCCTCGTCTGACTTGTCAGGATGGGCGATCGAGACCAGTTCCACCTTGCCGAACTGATGCTGGCGGATCATGCCGCGCGTGTCGCTGCCGGCGGCGCCCGCCTCGCTCCGAAAGCAGGGCGTATAGGCGGTAAAGCGCCGGGGCAGACTGTCTTCGGCGAGTATTTCATCGGCGACCAGGTTGGTCAGGGAGACTTCCGCCGTTGGAATGAGCCAGCCATCCTGCGACACCGAAAACAGATCCTCCGAGAACTTCGGCAGCTGGCCGGTCCCGAACACGGCCTCGTCCCGCACGATCAGGGGCGGATATACCTCGGTATAGCCGTATTCCCCAGTGTGAACGTCCAGCATGAACGCGCCAAGCGCCCGCTCGAGCCGGGCCAGGGCCCCCGAGAGAACCACATAGCGCGATCCCGAGAGTTTGGCCGCCGCCTCGAAATCCATCATGCCCAGCGCTTGTCCGATATCCACGTGGTCACGCGGCGCGAAGGTGAATTCGGGCGGCGTACCGATCCGCCGGATTTCAAGATTGGCTTCCTCGTCCGCCCCGACCGGGACATCATCATCGGGGATGTTCGGGATGCCGGCCAGCAGGTCCGCGAGGTCGGCCGCCAACCGACGCGCTTCCTCTTCCGCTGCCTGGATGCCGGATTTCAGGCCGGCCATCTCATTCATCCGGTCGTCCGTGTCCTCGCCCGCGCGTTTTTTTGCGCCGATTTCCTTGGAGATATCGTTGCGCCGTGTCTGCATTTCCTGCAGCCGCGTGACGATCTCGCGATTCTTGCTGTCGAGTTCAAGCACATGGGCGGCAAGCGGCTCCGCCCTGCGACGCGCCAGTGCCGCATCGAGCCGTTCCGGATTGTCTCGAATTTTTTTCAGGTCCAGCATCGGCGGTCAGCTTCCCCCACTCGCGGCGTCCGGCCTGCCGGGCCCCGTCGATCGCCACTGCCGGGGGTTATAGGGGCCGGTTTTTGCGCCGTCCAGCCTTGGCCTTTTCGGCCCGTCATCCGCCCGCATCGGACCCGGTGTCGGCGTTTTCCGCCTCATCGGCCTGGCGTCGGCGTTTTTCCACCGCGCGCGCCATCCAGATCGAGAGCTCAAACAGCAGAATGATCGGTATTGCCAGCCCGATCTGGCTAATGACATCGGGCGGCGTCAGGATGGCCGCGACCAGAAAAATGATCAGGATTGCGTATTTGCGTGACCGGGCCAGGCTTGCAGCCGAAACAAGCCCCGCCCGCACCAGCAGAGTGAGCAGGACCGGCAATTGAAAGGCCAGGCCAAAGGCCAGAACCAGTTTCATGACCAGCGACAGGTATTCGTTGACCTTGGGCTCGACGACGATTGGCAGGTTCGTGGCGCCCGAAACAGTCTCGAAGCTGATGAAGAACTTCCAGGCCAAAGGAAACACGCCGTAATAGGCCAGCGCCGCACCGGCCAGGAACAGCACCGGCGTCGCCACAAGGAATGGCAGGAAGGCGCGGCGCTCGTTCTTGTAGAGACCGGGGGCCACGAACATCCAGATCTGACTTGCGATGACGGGAAAGGAAATGAAGGCGGCGGCGAAAAAGGCGATCCGGAGATAGGTAAAAAACGCCTCGGTCAGAGCCGTGTAGATCAGCCGGCGCTGCCCCTGCCCGTCGAGCGCCTCGGCGAGCGGCTGAACCAGAAAGCCAAAAATTTCCTCAGCGAAATAATAGCTTGCCGCAAAGGCCACCAGCATCACGGCAAAGGAAATCATCAGCCGGTTGCGTAATTCGATGAGATGGTCAAGCAAGGGCATCCGCGCGCCGTCGGGACCATCGTCGTCCTCGCCCGGCCCCTCGGGCGAAAACGGCTTGCCGCCGCCGGGATCGTAATCGCTCACGCGCCGTCCCCCGATCCGGGGGTCTGGCCGGTGCGGTGTTTCTTGCCCGGCTCGTCGGACCCCTGCTCCCGCTCCCGCTCCCCGTCCGGGCCTTTTTCCTCCGGTTTTGCGGGGGCCGCCTTGGGCGCCGGGCCGGTCGGATCGCGGTAGGGATCGAAATCGAGCCGGGGCGGCAAGCCTGTATCGACCCGCATGGACCGGTCGAGGTCCTTGCGCAAGTCGTCGAGATCGGCCTCTCGCGCCAGTTCATCCATCCCGGCCTGGAACTCGCGGGCCATCTCGCGCGCCTTGCGCGCCAGGCGCGAGAGCTGGCGCAGGACCTTCGGCAGGTCCTTCGGGCCGACCACGAGGATGGTCACGACCACGATGATCAGGAGTTCCGACCAGCCGATATCGAACATGCTGGGTCTATCCCCGCCCCGGTTACTGTCTCACGTCCTGGCCATGGGCCGGTGACCGGCGCGAGAGCCCGGGACGGCGGCAGGAAGGCGGACGCTGTCAGCCGCCGCTGGCGTCCTTTCGGGGTTCAGGCCCCGTTGCGGTTTGTGTCTCACCCTTGCCGGCGGTGGAGGTGTCGCTTTCGGCGGCGGTGGTGTCGTCATCCTCCTTCAGGCCCGCGCGGAAGGTCTTGACCCCCTTGGCCATATCGCCCATGACCCGGGGGAGTTTCCCCGCGCCGAAGATGATCAGCACGATCACCAGAATGATCAGGATTTCAGGAAGGCCCAAGCTCATGGTCGTCCTCTCAGGTTGGTCTCGCGCCGGGTTGGTCCCGCGCCGGGCGCGCATGTCCGGGGGGCTCCCTCGCGCCGATCGATCATGACAGTTTCCGTCTGCTGCCGCAACGCAGCGCGTGGTTCGTCAAACCCTTTGTCAATGTGGTGCGCGGGCGGCCAGACCGTGACCCCGCTCGGACGCATCGTCCGGGTCCTCCTCCCGGTCATCGCCGAAGCGCGAGACCCTGTGCGCCGCCTCGTCCTCCGGATCGTCCGCGCCGTCAGCCGCGGCACCGGGCTCCTCATCCTCCTCCTCGGCCGTTGGCCACGCCGCCGGCCCGTCGCCATTGTCGCCGGCGCTGAGAGGTTCGCCCATCAGGCTCTCGCCCTCGCCATCCCCCTCTCCGTCGCTGTCGTCGCTCAGCAGGGTCTCCTGGGCCGGCGCAAGGTTGCCCTTGGTTACGAGCGTCGCCGCGCGCGTATCGAGGAGGCCCGCCGCCTTGAGTTCCTCGATGCCGGGCAGGTCTTCGAGCGACGCAAGCTGGAAATGGCGCAGGAACTCTTCGGTCGTGCCCCAGGTGGTCGGGCGTCCGGGAGTCCGCCGACGGCCCTTCGGCTGTATCCAGCCATTCTCGAGAAGAATTTCAAGCGTGCCCGGCGACAGGCTGCGGCCGCGGATTTCCTCGATTTCGGCGCGCGTGACCGGTTGGTGATAGGCCACCACGGAGAGCGTTTCCACGGCGGCCCGGGACAGGCGTCGCTTGACGGTCTTTTCGACCGTCAGCAGGTCCGCCAGGTCAGGCGCCGTGCGGAAGGTCCATTTCCGGGCAACCACCACAAGCTCGACGCCGCGGCCGTCATAAAGGGTGCCCAGCTCTGTCAGCAGCGCCTCGACATCGGCTCCGTCCGGCATCTGGGTCCGGATTGCCTCGATGCTCATCGGTTCGCTCGATGCGAAAAGAAGCGCCTCCAACTGGCGCAAATCAGGAGAAATTTGGCTCATGGGTTTCCTGCAGGAGTCCGATAGAAAATTGGTCCGAAAGCGGAAGATTGCCGGATTTGCACGCGGCCCTGGCGCGCCATTTCGAGCCCTGCCGCGAAGGTGGCCGCCACGGCGGAGCGGCGAACCAGCGGATCTCTCAACCCGTCCGGCAGAAAGGTTTCGAGCGCCCGCCATTCGAAAGAGGTGCCAAGCAACGAATTCAGTCGCTGGATCGCGTCATCCATGGTGAACAGGTCCGGCGCCTCGATGGTGAAGCTTGAGGTTTCGATCTTGCGCCGCTGGTCGCCATAGGTCTTGAGGAGGTCGAACAGCGAAACTTCGTAGACGACGTTATGCCGGACCCGGATCCCGTCGGGCGCTCCCCGGGTAAAAACATCCCGCCCAAGCTGGGGGCGCGCCAACAGTTTTTCACCCGCCTCCTGCATGGCTTCAAAGCGGCGCAGCTGAAACGCGAGCGCTGCGGCCAGCTCGGGGCCGGTCGGCTCCTCTGTCTCCTCTTCCTCCCGGGGCAGGAGCAAGCGCGACTTGAGGTAGGCGAGCCAGGCCGCCATCACCAGGTACTCGGCCGCGATCTCGAGGCGCAATTGCCGGGCCCGCTCGATGAAGGCGATATACTGCTCGGCCAGTTGCAGGATCGAGATTTGGGTCAGATCCACCTTCTGGTCCCGCGCCAGGCTCAGCAGGACGTCGAGAGGCCCCTCGTAACCGTCGAGGTCGAGAACGAGATCCGCCGTCTCCGCCGGCCCGTCCAAAGGCCGGGGCCCGCCGGTGTCTTCCTCGAATATCCGGGCACCCGGCGGAGTTCCGGGCCCGGCCTCAGGACCCGTCTCTTCCGGGCGGTCCTCGTCAGTCATCTCGTTCTGCCTTCTCGCATGATCGACCCTGAACGAAGGTCCCTCATCTCAACCGCCGTCGCCGCTCAGCCCGGCCACGGACAGGATCATGTTTATCAGGAACCGGCTGGGCTCTGCCACAAGCCAATCGAAGATATTGAGGTCAATCCCCAGCCGAGACCCCACAAATGGTAGCACAAAAATCAGCGCCACGAGAATGAAAAGCCCGAAAGGCTCGATTCTGGCAAGCGCACGGGCCGGTTTCCGGGGCAGAAGTCCCACCGCCACCCGTCCGCCATCGAGGGGCAGCAAAGGCAACATATTAAATACTGCTAGTAGAACATTGATAAAAATAGAATTTATAAGGTTTTGCGACCCCCATTGTGCGATTCCGGCGGGCAGGAAGACCGTGAGGTGGAGCAGCAGGGCGGAAGCCGTGGCGAGGCAGAGATTTATCCCGGGACCGGCCAGCGCGACCCAGACCATGTCGCGCCGAGGATTCCGCAGATTTCGGGAATCCACCGGGACCGGGCGGGCATAGCCGAACAGGATTCCGGCCCGGCTGAGAAGCAGAAGTGCCGGGATCAGGACGGTTCCCACAAGATCCACATGGCGAAACGGATTGAGGGTCAGCCGTCCGGCGCGCTTGGCCGTGTCATCGCCAAGCCGGAAGGCCATGAAGCCGTGCGCGGCTTCGTGCAGGGTCACGGCGAGGAGCACCGGCAGGCCCCAGACCGAGAGGAAGCCGAGAATCTCGCCGATCATGCCACCCCGATCATATCGCCAAGGCTTCGCGGAACGCGGCCAGGACTGCGCCAATGTCCGTTCCGCCGACGGGACGGCGATCCCGCCGCCGGGCCTCCCCCGCCAGGAGACGCGCCCGGCCATGGGCGGAAACCGGCGAGGTCCCGTGTGCGACAGCCCGCATTTCGGCCATGTCGCCGTTGCAGTGCAGTACCAGATCACAACCCGCCGCGAGCGCACGGCGGGCGCGCGAGGCCAGATCGCCCGACAGGGCAGCCATGGACAGATCATCCGAGACAAGCACGCCCTGGAACCCGATCCTGCCTCGGATGATGGTCTCGATCACCTCTCGCGACAGGGTGGCCGGCGCAGCACGGTCGAGGGCGAGATAGGTGACATGCGCGGTCATCGCCCAGGGCAGGTCATGCAACCGGAAAAAAGGCTGAAAATCCGTGTGCAGCAGGGAATCCAGGCTTGCCCGCACGACCGGCAGTTCGTGGTGGCTGTCAACCCGGGCCCGGCCATGCCCCGGCAGATGCTTGACGACCGGGATCACGCCTTCGGCCAGCAGTCCGTCCGCGACGGCGGCCGCGAGTTCCCCGACCACCGCCGGATCACGGGCAAAGGCCCGATCGCCGATGATGTCGTGCGAACCAGGTGCGGGTACGTCGGCAACGGGAGTGCAATTGACCGTGATCCCTAGGGGCGCCAGTTGCCCGCCCAACACGCGGCCCAGCAGGCGCGCCGCGCGCAGGCCGCGCGCAGGGTCCAGAGCATGGATCCCCCCGATGGTGCGGGCGGCAGGCAGCGCCGGCCAGTGCGGCGGGCCAAGACGGGCGACCCGTCCGCCTTCCTGGTCGATGAGGATGGGCAAATCGCTCCGTCCGGTCAGATCGCGAAGTCCGTCGGTCAGGCGGCGGACCTGGTCCGGCGTCTCGATATTGCGCTTGAACAGGATGAAGCCGGCCGGGCGGCAGGCGCCAAAGAAAGCCCGCTCCGCGGCTGTGATACCCGGCCCGGCGAGGCCGAAAATCGCCGCCATCATATCAGGCTGTCCCACCTCGCCGCCGGGCTCAGCCGCCGCCCACCGCCAGGCAGCCCTGGTCGCGGGCGTTGAGTTCCCGACAGAGCCGCTCGGCCGCCGCCTTGTCCGGAAGCGGCCCCGCCTGCAGGCGATAAAAGACCCCCTTGCCGGCGATTTCAGCGCGTTCGACATGGGGGCTGAGGTTGCCCAGCAGGTCCTCCTGCGAGGCCAGCACCCGGGTCCAGGCTTCGAGTGCGGCGGACCGCGAGCGGACCGAAAGCAATTGCACTCGGGCAGATGTGGCGAGATTTGCCGCTTGCGCGCTCTCCCAGGCTGGAGCTTCCGGCGCCGCCGGTGCCGGTTCGGGAGGACGCGCGGCGATCTCCGGGGCCGCGGGCGGCACATTTTCGCGGAGCGACGGCGCCCGAGCACTATCGGTTTGCGCGGGCGTGATCCTGCTGGGCGCAACTTCTTCAGCCGGCTCGGGCGCGGCATCAGCATTTGCCGGCGCATTTTCCGCCGGACTTTCCTCGCTCGGCGCAGGCAGCAGCGCTTCGGGCGGCGGCAGAAGGTTTTCCACCGTTTCGTCGTCGCCCGCCGCCGGATCGAGGCGGTTGTAGATCAGCTTGTCGCGATGCGGCACATCCATGCCGCCCGGGTCATCGGGCCGGGTTTTAACAGGCGCCTGATCGGCCGCGATGATGGGAGTCGTCTCGATCGAGCCACTTCCCTGCCCCACATCATAGGCGTGCCAGACGATGCTGGCGAAGCCGGCCAGAACCACCCCGGCTGCCGCGGCCCCTGCGAGACGTCTTCCCCTGAAAAGTCGCTGATCCGATTCCGTCGCCATCAGTTTTCGCCTTTCGCTATCCGTCCGGCCGGCGCAGGGCCAAGGTCGGAAATCACATTTCCTCGACCGGGGTTACCCCAAGCACATCGAGGCCCGAAGCAACCACCAGTCGTGTTGCTGACAGGAGAGCCAGACGCGCGTGCGTCAGCGCCCCGTCATCGGTATTGAGAAAGCGCAAGGTGGCATCCGTCTTGCCCATATTCCAGAGGCCATGAAAGGCCGCCGCCACTTCCTGCAGATAATACGCGATACGGTGAGGCTCGTGCGATTCGGCTGCCCCCTCCACGAGCCGGGGCCAGGCCGCGAGAAGGCGGACCAGATCCACTTCCGCCGGAGCGGTCAGACGCTCCAGCGCAGCGGCTGTCAGGCCGGGCGCCGACAGGTCCAGATCCGGCGTTTCTCCTGCCGCCAGGCGCAGAACCGAACAGATTCGCGCATGCGCATATTGCACGTAGAAAACCGGGTTTTCCCGTGACTGTTCTGTGACTTTTTTGAGATCGAAATCGAGCGCCTGGTCATTACGCCGGGTCAGCATGATAAACCGCACGACATCCTTGCCTACGGCATCGACCACGTCGCGCAGCAGGACGAAATTGCCCGCCCGTTTCGACATCTTCACCGGCTCGCCACCTTCAAGGATCTTGACCAGCTGGCAGAGCTTGACGTCGAGCCGCGCATTCCCGCCTGCCAGCGCCTTCATGGCCGCGGCCACCCGTTTGACATAGCCACCGTGATCCGCGCCCCAGACATCGATGATCTCGGAAAAGCCGCGCTCGATCTTGTCGTGATGATAGGCAATGTCGCCGGCGAAATAGGTCCAGCTTCCGTCCGACTTGCGAATGGGCCGATCCACGTCGTCGCCGAAATCCGTCGCCCGGAAAAGCGTCTGCGGGCGTTCCTCCCAATCGTCCGGCAGTTTACCCTTCGGCGGTTCCAGGACGCCCGTATAGAGAAGCCCCTTCTCGTCGAGCCGTGCCATGGCCCGGTCCACCGCCCCGCCCTCGACGAGGGCGCGCTCGGAGGAAAACAGATCGAAATGGATGCCCAGCCCCGCCAGATCCTCGCGGATCAGGGCCAGCATCGATTCCACGGCATACTGCCGGAAGACAGGCAGCCAGTCGGCTTCGGGTGCCTCCAGCCATTTCCGGCCGTCCAGATCGGCCAGATCGCGCCCGACGGGACGAAGGTAGTCGCCCGGATAGAGCCCTTCCGGGATTTCACCAATCTCTTCGCCCAGCGCCTCGCGATACCGCAGGAAAGCCGACCGGGCGAGTTGGTCCACCTGCGCGCCGGCGTCGTTGACGTAGTATTCCCGCGTGACCTCGAACCCGGCCTTGGCCAGGAGCCGGGCGAGCACGTCACCGAATACGGCGCCGCGCCCGTGACCGACATGCATCGGCCCGGTCGGGTTGGCGGAGACGAATTCGACGTTTACCCTGGTGCCCCGGCCCAGTTCGCTCTCTCCATAGGCGATGCCCAGTGCCAGGATATCGCGCAACCTGTCGCCCCAGAATTCAGGCGAGAGGCGCAGATTGATAAACCCGGGCCCCGCCACCTCGGCGTTCAGCACATCGCCCGTTCGGGCCAGCTCGTCCGCGATGAGCGCCGCAAGCTCGCGGGGCTTCTGTCCCGCCTGACGCGCCAATACCAGCGCGGCGTTGGTTGCCACATCGCCATGAGCCGGGTCTTTCGGGGGCTCGACCGTGACGCTCACCCCCTCGAGCGCGGCCGGCAATACCCCGCGCCCTTGAAGGATTTTGATCGCCGACTCAATGTCGGCCTCTACCCATTTGAAATAATTAGTCATATATCTTTTCTGGTTCTATCCCCGAAAGCCGTAGCGCATAGCGGTCCGTCATGCCGGCAAGGTAGTCGGCGACGACCCGCGCAGTCTCGGCCGACCCGGCCGGCCCGGCGGCCTGCCGCCATTCGGGCGGCAGCTCCTGCGGCCGGACCATCAGTCGATCAAACAATTGCTCCACGGCCCGGGCGGCCATTTCCGCCATCTCCCTGACCTTCTCGTGCCGGTACATACGCTCGAAGAGGAAGGTCTTGAGCGCCCGATCGTTTTCCCGCATTTCGCGCGAAAAATCGACAACAGGATGGCCCAGATGCCGGACCTCCTCGACGCTTTCGGGCGCCGCCTCGGCCAGCCGCCGTTCGGTTTCGGCCAGCAGGTCCGAAACCATGCGGTCGATCAGACGCCGGATGGCCTCGTGCTTCAGGCGGCGCTGGTCGATACCGGGGTAGCGCCGCCTGACTTCGGCGAAGACCGGGCCCACCAGCGGAACATCCATGAGGTCGTCGACGGCAAAAAGACCGGCCCGGAGGCCGTCGTCGATATCGTGGTTGTTGTAGGCGATGTCATCGGCCAGGGCCGCGACCTGGGCCTCGGGCCCGGCATGGGTCGCGAGCTCGAGATCGTGCCGCCGGCAATATGCGGCGATATAGGGGGGGATACGTCCGCCGCTGGCGCCCCCGAGGGGACCGTTATGCTTGACCAGCCCTTCGAGGGTCTCCCAGGTCAAATTCAACCCGTCGAATTCTGCGTATCGCTGCTCGAGCCGGGTGACCAGGCGCAGGCCCTGTTCGTTGTGATCAAAACCGCCGAACGGCGCCATCCGGCTGTTCAACGCGCTCTCGCCGGCATGCCCGAACGGCGTATGACCGAGATCGTGGGCAAGCGAGACCGCCTCGGCGAGATCCTCGTCCAAACCAAGCGCCCGGCTGACGGTCCGGGCAATCTGGGCCACTTCGAGACTATGGGTCAATCGGGTCCGATAATGGTCCCCCACGTGGTAGACGAAGACTTGGGTCTTGTGCTTCAGGCGCCGGAAACCGGCCGAATGAATGATCCGGTCCCGGTCGCGCTGAAAATGCGAGCGCATGCGGCTCTCATCCTCGGCGTGGAGGCGGCCGCGGGACCGACTCGCGTCGGTCGCAAAGGGCTGGAGGGCCAGTCCTGGCCGGAACTTGTTGGACATGGCGCGGAACCTAGACCCGGCCCGGGTCACGCGCAATCACCATGGCGGCACGGGGCTGGAAAAACCCTTGCCGACAAAGGGCAAAGCGCCCCGCCAACAGACGTTTGCGAGAGGATTGAAATTCCGACAAAATCGCTTACCTATAGGGCCCTGGCTTACCTATGGGCCACTGGAGTGTTCCCCAAGGGCGCGGCGTGACCCTGACGCCCCTGAAAGGAGACGGACAAGATGACGGCGGTTCTCGAAAGGTCGGGTGGACAGCAATTCCGAGTGAGCGACCGGGCCCTCGCGCGAATATCCGAAATTCTGGCAGCGGAGGAAAACCGCGGGCTGATGCTTCGCGTATCCGTCGATGGCGGCGGCTGCCAGGGCTTTCAGTACGGGTTTACCCTGGATGAAAACCGGACCGAGGATGATCTGGTGCTGGAACAGGGGGCGGCCGTGATCATTGTGGATACCATCTCGCTCGACATGCTCAACGGCTCCGAACTGGACTTCAAGGACGAGCTCGGCGGCGCCTTTTTTACGGTCGATAACCCCAACGCCGCCTCGAGCTGTGGCTGCGGCACATCGTTCTCGATGGCCTGACAGGCCGGCGCCCCGGTTGGCCGGTTTTTGGCCTGCCGCCAGCCAAATGTGCTAGAAGACCCCCGCCGTGGCGGGGGTTCTGTCTTCATCCCTGCCCTTTTCTGTTCGCAACCGCCCCGGAAGTGCTGGCGTCGTGAAAATCGCCTCCTGGAACGTCAATTCGATCAAGGCCCGTCTTCCCGCTGTCATGGACTGGCTCAAGGAGTCCGAGACCGACGTCCTGCTTCTTCAGGAAATCAAATGCGTTGACGAGAATTTCCCGGCGCTCGAGTTTTCCGACGCCGGTTACCAGACGGCGGTGCACGGGCAAAAGACCTATAACGGCGTCGCGATCGTCTCCAAATACGGGTTAAGCGATATCCGGAGCGGCCTGCCCGGCGACGAGACCGACACCGAGGCACGTTATATCGATGCCGTCGTGGATGGCTGGCTGCGCGTCGCCTCGATCTACCTGCCCAACGGCAATCCCGTCGATGGCCCCCGTCTCCCTTACAAGCTGGCCTGGATGGATCGCCTGCTGGCCCATGCCGGCGACCTTCTGGGGTCAGAGGAAAGTTTTGTCCTGGGCGGGGATTACAACGTGATCCCACAGGATTCCGACGCTCACGACCCGTCGAAATGGGCCGGCGACGCCCTGGCCCTGCCGGAAAGCCGGTCGCGCTTCCGCGCCCTCCTCAACCTTGGGCTCACGGAAGCCTTTCGCGCGCTTCATCCCGAGCGCGTCGCCTTTACCTTCTGGGACTATCAGGGAGGTGCCTGGCAGAAGGATGACGGGATCCGCATCGACCACCTGCTTCTCTCGCCCCAGGCGGCGGACCGGCTGGCCGCCTGCGATGTCGACAAGAAGCCACGGGGCAGGCCTAAGGCCTCCGATCACACGCCGATCTGGTGCGAGATCGAGGGGGCTGCCGCTCCCTAGCGCGGCAAGCCGGCCCCTTCAGGCGTCGCTGCCGTCAGATGTCGGCGTAGCAATGGGTCTCCGCCCTGGCGCCCGGATGGGTGACCGCGCCGTCCGACGCACTGCCGACAATCTGTGCGTAGCGCCAGAGCGCGCCCGACTGGTAGTTGTTCTCACGCGGGCGCCAGGCGTCGCGGCGCTTGGCCAGCTCTTCGTCGCTGAGTGCGACGTTGAGCGTACCGGCCTCGGCATCGATCTCGATCCTGTCACCGTCCCGGAGCAGGCCGATAGGCCCCCCGACTGCGGCCTCGGGACCGACATGGCCGATGCAGAACCCGCGCGTCGCGCCGGAAAACCGCCCATCGGTGATGAGCGCCACATCCTGGCCGAGCCCTTCGCCATAAAGCGCGGCAGTGGTGGACAGCATCTCGCGCATGCCCGGCCCGCCCCTCGGGCCCTCATAACGGATCACGATCACATCCCCCGGCTTGATCCGGCCTTTCACAACCGCCTCGAACGCTTCTTCCTCGCGATCGAAACATTTAGCCGTTCCGGCAAACTGAAGCATCTTCATTCCCGCCACTTTGACGATAGCGCCGTCGGGCGCGAGATTGCCCCACAACCCCACGACCCCGCCCGTCGTGCTAAGGGGCCTGGCGGCCCGGACGACAACATCCTGATCCTCGGGAAAGACGATATCCTTGTGGTTCTCGGCCAGAGTCTTTCCGGTCACCGTCAGACAATCGCCGTGCAGGAGGCCGGCATCGAGCAGTTCCTTTATGACGACCGGCACGCCGCCAATTTCCCAGAGATCCTTTGCCACATAGCGCCCGCCTGGCTTGAGGTCAGCGATATAGGGGGTCTTGCGGAAGATCTCGGCCACTTCCTTCAGCGAAAAACTGAGCCCGGCCTCGTGCGCGATTGCCGGCAGGTGCAACGCCGCGTTGGTCGATCCGCCCGTGGCCGCAACGACGATGGCGGCGTTTTCAAGCGCCTTGCGAGTCACGATGTCTCGCGGCCTGAGGTTTCGCGCCACCAGTTCCATAACCGTCTTGCCGCTCGCTTCGGCGTATTCATCCCGGGTCTGGTAGGGTGCCGGCGCGCCGGCCGAGCCCGGCAAGGCAAGTCCGATCGCCTCGCTCACGCAGGCCATCGTGTTGGCCGTAAACTGGCCACCGCAGGAACCGGCCGACGGGCAGGCCACGCATTCGAGCTCATGCAGGTCTTCGTCCGTCATTTTTCCGGCCGCATTCAGCCCGACGCCTTCGAACACGTCGAGAACCGTGACATCTTTTCCGCGGAACCGGCCGGGCAGGATCGTCCCGCCATACATGAAGACCGAAGGCACATTGAGACGCAGCATCGCCATCATCATGCCAGGCAGGGACTTGTCGCACCCTGCGAGCCCGACCAGCGCGTCATAACAATGCCCGCGAACCGTGAGCTCTACCGAATCGGCAATGACTTCCCGGCTGACCAGGGAAGAGCGCATGCCCTCGTGACCCATCGCGATCCCGTCGGTAACGGTGATTGTCGTGAATTCGCGCGGCGTTCCGCTTTCCGCTATCACGCCCTTCTTCACGGCCTGCGCCTGGCGATTCAAGGTGATATTGCAGGGCGCCGCCTCGTTCCAGCAGGTCGCGACGCCGACGAAGGGCTGATTGATCTCTTCTTCCGTGAGGCCCATCGCATAGTAATACGAGCGATGCGGCGCGCGGGAAGGTCCAACCGTCACGTGGCGGGATGGCAGTTTCATTTTGTCGTATTTTCGGTCGCCCATATTCTGCTATTCCGTTCCTGACAATCTGCCCGTCCGGGCAGGCGTCTTATTTCCAGTCACTACAATTCAACTCCGGCGCGGAAGAATCCGCCAGCTCGGAAGTGGCGCAAACTCGGGCCCGACCCGTCCAGTAATCCTGCTGCATCACCATCGAGTCCGTCAGGGAAATTACCCCATAGCGGTCATGGAGCAACCATGCTGCCGCCATGGTGACTGCCAGTGCTACCACGCCCCCGGCAATCGTGCGGGCCGCTCTCAGTCCTTTGGACATGCCCCCTCCCTTTTCGCTTTTTCTACAGCCTGTCAAACCGGGCCAGCGCCGCGCCCAGCTTATCACATATGTCGGCCGCCTCATCACGCCGCTGGCGCTGCTCGGCGACCACCTCCGCCGGAGCCTTTTCGAGAAAGCCGGCATTGGAGAGCTTCTTGTCAAGGCGGGTGATATCGGCTTCCAGCTTTGACATTTCCTTCTTCAGTCGTGCTTTCTCCTGATCAACGTCAATGACATCCATAAGCGGCAGCATCAGCGTCGCCTCGTCGACCACCGTCTGCACCGCCCCCTTTGGCACTGCGTCCTGAAAGTCAATCGACGAGATGCGCGCCAGCCGCTGCACGATTTCGCCGTGCCGGACCAGCCGGGCACGGGTGTCGTCGCCCGCCCCCTTGAGGAAAAGCGGCACCTGGGCGCCCGGGGGTACATTCATTTCGCCACGCACCGTGCGGATTGAGCTGACGAACCGGATCACCCACTCCAGATCCTTGCACGCATCGGTGACCGCCTGATCCCTGTCCTCCACCACCGCCCCGTCGGGCCATGCTTGTGACATCAGGAAGGCCTCGTCGCCAAACCCCAACTTCGACCACAGCTCTTCCGCGACAAAGGGCGTGAATGGCTGAATCAAATGCAGCAGACGGTCAAGCACCCAGGCGGTGGTGGCGCGCACCTCGGCCTTCTCTGCCGCGTCGTCACTCTGAAGAACCGATTTGGTAATCTCGAGATACCAGTCGCAGAAGGTGCCCCAGATGAAATGATAAAGCGTCTGCGCCGCTTCGTTGAAGCGAAACGCCTCGAGCGCGTCCGTCACACGCCCGACGGTGCGATGAAGTTCGCTCGAAATCCACAGGTTGGCCGGCAGGCGAAGTTGCGCCGGGTCAAAATCGGGCGCGAGACGGCAATCGTTCATCTCGGCGTAACGGGCCGCGTTCCAGAGTTTCGTGATAAAGTTGCGCGATCCTTCGACCCGGCCTTCCGACATTTTCACGTCCCGCCCGGGTGCGGCGAGCGAGGCCAGCGTAAATCGGAGGGCGTCGCCGCCATAGGTATCGATCAACTCGAGAGGATCGATGATATTGCCCTTCGACTTCGACATTTTCTGCCCCTGCGCATCGCGCACGAGCGCATGGATGTAGACAGTGTGAAACGGCACGTCCTCCATGAAATGGAGGCCCATCATCATCATCCGGGCGACCCAGAAGAAGATGATGTCGAATCCCGTGAGCAGCACATCCGTCGGGTAATAGGTCTCGAGGGCTTCGGTCTGGTCCGGCCATCCAAGAGTTGAGAACGGCCAGAGGGCCGATGAGAACCAGGTGTCAAGCACGTCCTCGTCCTGAACGAGGACGGCTTTTTCTCCGTACCGGGCTTCGGCCAGCCGGTGCGCATCCTCTTCCGTCTCGGCGACAAAGATTTCTCCGTCAGGGCCATACCAGGCCGGAATTTGATGGCCCCACCAGAGCTGACGCGACACGCACCAGGGCTGGATGTTCCGCATCCATTCGAAATAGGTATTCGCCCAGTGTTCGGGCACGAAGCGGGTACGCCCGCCTTCGACCGCCTCGATCGCCGGCCGGGCGAGTGTCTTGGCGTCGACATACCACTGATCCGTAAGCCACGGCTCGATTATAACGCCGGACCGATCGCCATAGGGCACCATGTGGATGTGGTCCTCGACCTTTTCGAGGAGCCCCAGCCTGTCCATTTCTTCGACGATTTTTTCGCGTGCCTCGAACCGGTCGAGCCCCCGGAAACGGGGAGGAGCATTCTCGTTCAGCCGCGCGCGGTCATCCAGCACGTTGATAAGATCTAGGCTGTGCCGTCGGCCCACCTCAAAATCATTGAAATCATGAGCCGGTGTGATCTTGACCGCACCGGAACCTGTCTCAGGATCGGCGTAATCGTCGGCGACGATCGGAATTTCGCGATCCATGATGGGCAGGCGCACTTTCCGGCCAACGATATCCCGGTAGCGCGCATCGTCCGGATGGACCGCCACGGCGGTATCACCGAGCATCGTCTCGGGACGGGTCGTCGCGACCGTAATGCTGCCGCTGCCATCTGCGAGCGGATAGCGAAAATGCCAGAGATGACCCCGTGTTTCCCGCGATTCGACTTCGAGATCCGAGATCGCCGTGTGCAGCACCGGATCCCAGTTCACCAATCGCTTGTCCCGGTAAATGAGACCTTCCCGGTGCAGGGCAACGAAAACACGGCGCACGGCACGGGACAGGCCCTCGTCCAGCGTGAACCGTTCGCGCTCCCAGTCGGGTGACGTTCCGAGCCGGCGCAGCTGGCTGACGATCGTGCCTCCCGATTCCTGTTTCCATTTCCAGACACGGTCAACAAAGGCTTCGCGCCCGAGATCGTGGCGGGTCTTGCCTTCTTCCGCCAATTGGCGCTCCACGACCATCTGGGTGGCGATCCCGGCATGATCGGTCCCGGGCTGCCACAAGGCATCGAACCCGCGCATCCGCTTGTAGCGGATCAGGACATCCTGGAGCGTATGATTGAGCGCGTGACCCAAATGAAGGCTACCGGTCACGTTGGGCGGGGGCATCGCAATGGTAAACCGCGGGCGATCCTCTTCCGGGCGAGCGGCGAAAACGCCTGCGTCTTCCCAGCGCTTGTAGAGCGCGGCTTCGACGTCGGCCGGCCAATAATGCTTATCGAGCATGGTCATTGCGCATCGGTTGCGGCGCCACCTCTGGCGGCGCCTCGAAACTCACAGGGATGGTTGAGTTACAGGAAAACGGCCCGGAGGAAAACCTTGGAAACCGGCAGGGATGGGCGTTCCGGCAGGCGGGCCCCGCGGAATCCGTGAAAACGACCTAGTCGTCTTCCGCCCGGCGGGCGATCTTTCGGATTTCCGCCTGCACCAGCCGCTCGACGATGGCCGGCAGGTTCTGGTCCAGCCAATCCTTGAGAAGCGGGCGCAGGAGGTCCCGAACGATGGCTTCGAGGGTTCGGTTGCCCAGCCCCGTGGGATCGGGCGTCGTTTGCGCGCCGGCGCCTCCGATCTCACGATGCAGGGCCGCCATTGCGGTCGCCGTCAGCGCGGCCGGCGCCTCCGAGACCAGGCGTTCCTCGTCGCTGTTTTTCGAGCCCTGAGTGTTGGCCACGCTGCCTGCCGTCTCTACCGGCATCTCGCCGTTCTCGTTCTCTTCACTGATGACGATCTCGTCGGCCTCGTTCCCCGCACCCTGGTCGCCGGCGGCCAGGGTTTTGTCCGTCTCCGGTTCGCCGGGCGCCTCAGCGGTCGCCTCCTCGTCATCGACGACATCCGTCAGTTCCAGAACGTCGTCTTCTTCCCTGTTTTCGCTGTCTTCCGCCATTTCACTCGCCCCGTCATTCCGGTTCTGAAAGGCTGACGCCCCTTCGGCGCCGTTTCCGGTCTCCGGCTGGCCGCGCCGCTCGGCCGCGGTATCCCCACCGCCGCCGGCCTGACCAGCGTCTCCATCTTCCGCCGGACCGGCCCCGTCGCCGCCGCTCCCGCGCCCCTCTTCATCCTCTTCCGAAATGATCCGACGAATGGAAGCCAGAATCTCCTCCATGGAGGGCTCATCCTGGTTACCGTTCTTGGAGCCGTCTTCCGCCATGATGTCCTGCAGTGCCTAAACGCCCGTACGAAGAGCCGCCGATTCCGGTCAAGCCCCCGAAATCATGGACTGATAATGGTTAACGCACAATTGCCGACGGGGAAACCACCATCGATTGGCCAAAATTCGGGTGCCGGGCAGAGGCCAAGTTGCCGAAAATCGCGGATCGTTCAGTCTTCTTCGCCGCGGCCAAGGCCCCAGAAGGTATTGCGCGCCTCGTCGTAATGTTCCTCGACGTCGTAAATGTCCACCGGCAATCCCAGATCCGCCGCCGTCAACTGCCCCATCGCTGCCTTCACCTGATAGGCGGCAACCACCTCGTCACGCTGGGCGGTGACCAGGCTGACGCGGGAATCCAGCAGTTCCTGTTCGGCATCGAGAATGTCGAGCACGGTCCGCGAGCCCACGAGGGCTTCCTGCTGGACGCCCTCGAGCGCCAGCTCGTTCGCCTTGATCTGTGACTCGAAGGACGAGATTTGCGCGCGTGCCGTCTTGAGCGCCTCCCAGGCGGCCGTCGCGCTTTCAACCGCGTTCCGCTGGGCCTCGCTGACTTGTAGTGCCCGTTGCGAGACACGCTGGCGGCGCTCGCGCACGCTCGCCGTCTGGGCACCGGCCTGATAGAGCGGCACCTGCACCTGCACCGTACCGGTCCAGTCGTTCGAACCGCTGTCACGACTGAAGGTTTCTTCGTTATCGCTGATCGAGCCGTTAAGGGAAACTTGCGGCATCAAGCCACCGACGGCAACCGACACCTCGGCCTCGGCCGCACGATGGGCGAAAAGGGCGCGGCGCAGCGCGGGCTGGTTTTTGACGGCCGCGCCGACGACCGCCTCTTTGGAATCCGGCAGATTGCCGGGCATGGGGGGCCGATCCAGATCGCCCGGAACCGCGCCGATCACGTTCTGGTAAGCGGCCCGTGTGATATCGAGTTGACCTTCGCTGCGGATCCTGTTTGCCACCGTCCCCCGGTAGCGCGCCTCCGCCTGGGACACGTCGGTCCGGGTGACCTCGCCGACACGGAAACGATCCTGGGTTGCCTCGAGTTGCCGACGCAGCACCTGTTCGTTATTGATCGCCAGGTCGAGCACCGCCTGATCGCGAAAAACGTCGGCATAGGCCCTGACACTGTCGAGCAGAATCGTCTGTTCGGTATCGGTCAGCGCGGCGCGCTGGGCAAAAACGTTGTTTTTCGCCCGCTTCGTCTCGGCGACCGTCTGACCACCCCGGAAAAGTGGCTGGTCGATCGAGACCGATGCCCGGCGTGGATTTCGGTACTCACGATCGCCCACGGCGAGGCCGGCTAGCCCGCTCTGGGTCTTTGCCCGTGTGCGCCCGTAATCGCCCTGCGCCGACAGCGTGGGCCGCCACCCCGAAAGGGCCTGGGCCACGGTCTCATCGACGCTCCGCAATTCCGCGCGAGCGGCACGGAGGGACGGATTATCGCTGTAGGCTCTGGTCAGGGCCTCGGTCAGGGATTGGGCCGATGCGGCCGGCGTCTGAAACACGAGATAGAGCGCCAGCGCGGCGCAACCGCCCAGCCTGACGAAACCGGGCCATGGCGTATTTATCGCGGATGCCACCCTAGAATACAAAACCAGCTTCCTCTTCCATTTCCGGCAGATGGGGGATCGCAGCGTCGAACACCGGGCGCCGGGTCACGCCATTGCCATGGCGCGTCACCAGAATCGCCTTGCCCATCCAGCCACCGGGGCGCTCCACTGCCGCGAGGCGCCCGCCATCCGATAACTGGGCGATGATCGCATCGGGTATCCTGGCGACGGCCCCGTCGAAAAGCACCACGTCGTAGGGCCCTTGCTCAGCGCAGCCCTGATCGAAGGGCCGATCGAGGATCGAAACATTGGCGACCCCAAGATCGGCCAGCACCGCCTCAGCCATATCCCCCATGGCACGGTCCGGCTCGATGGCGACCACAGCGCCCGCCAGCCTGCCCAGCAGGGCGGCCGAGTAGCCGGTGCCGGCGCCGACCAGAAGCCCGGCATCGGTGTCTCGGACGTTGAGGGCCTGGAGCAGCCGTGCGATCACCATGGGCTCCATCAGGTAGCGGCCATGCCCGACGGGGACATCTTCGTCGACATAGGCGCGCGCCACTTCGGAAAGTGGCAGGAATTTCTCTCGCGGAATCTCAGCCATCGCCGCGAGTACCCTGGAATCCGTCACCTTGTTGGGCCGGATCTGGCTTTCGATCATGTTACGCCGGGCGGTCTCAAAGTCCATGATTTGCCCTTGGGGATTTGCCTTTGGGTTTTATCTTCTCGACGAACGGGACTGGCCGCCAGTAAACCGCCAGCCCCTGGCGCAGCGGCGCCGGGCGTTTATACGGCCGAAGGGCCAAAAAGACAATGCGTTGAAAGGATTTAGCACCGGTTAAAGGGCAATGGCCGTCGCCGGGTTTTCGGCACGAAAGGTTCCGTCGTTTTTCGGCCGGGACGCCCCCCGGTTCGCTTCTGTTCGCTTCTGTTCGCTCGGGCCCGCTCTCGGGGTCCGCTCGGGGTCCGCCCCATCTCGCTCCGGCCCGCTCCAGTGGCCGCGCGCCCGCTTGCCAGATAGCGCCATGAAACGTATATCTCCTCCTACCCTTGACGGGAGCACCCGCCCCGGTGGCGGAGCCCCACCCCGCCCTCAAGATGGCCGAGTAGCAAAGTGGTAATGCAGGGGATTGCAAATCCCCGATCGTCGGTTCGATTCCGTCCTCGGCCTCCATTTTTCACCGTAAGCTTGACCGGTTCCCTGGCCTTCCGGAGCCTGGCGGGCTAAAAAGACTAAATTCTTTTTGGCGAAGCCCGGCAGCCGCTGGTATAACCCCCGACTTGGCGAAACGCGGCGGGCGCCTGCCTGCGCCGTCGCCGGGGTCGGTGCCTGACGGGCCCTGTTCCGCGGTAGCTCAGTTGGTAGAGCAGATGACTGTTAATCATCGGGTCGCAGGTTCGAGTCCTGCCCGCGGAGCCAGCCCGGCCCACCGCCACATCCTTCTCGCAAGACATAAGAATAATCCGATATCCGACTGATATTTAATATTATTTTTAGTCCTGTCTTGCCGTTTCCACAGCCAGCGGCTGACCCGCGGGCATATCCGACTTCGATTCCAGTCTGGCCGGTCCCCGTTCATTCGCGCCTTGGGGGGCCAGTCGCCGCGTTTCGCCGATCTTCATGATCCAGGCGTCCTCCTCGCCATATCCGGCATTCCCGGCCGCGCGCTTGAACCGCCCCGCGGCCTCGAAGGGCGGCTCCGGCGTGAGGCTGATGGTCCCCCAATGCATGCCGACCATCTGGCGAGCCCCGATATCCCGCCCCAAACGAACGGCCTCTTCCGGCGTGGCATGGCTGGCCACCATGATGCTGCGAGGCTCATAAGCCCCGATCCCGATCATGGCGAAGTCGAACGGGCCATGACTTTCCCCCATCCTGGCGAAGACCGGGCCATAAGCCGTATCGCCGCTGAAAAACAGCCGGTAACCATCCGGCTTCTGGACGCTGTAAGAGGCCCAAAGGGTTTCGTTACGGTCAAACAGCCCGCGCTTGGAAAAATGAATGGCCGGCAAGGCGGTAATCTTGAGCCCGGCCGCCTCCGTGCCGTCGAGCCAGTCGAGCTCCCGCACATCCCGGTAGCCGAGTTCGGTGAAGTAGTGTCCAAGCCCGAGCGGCACGATCACCGTGGCTCGGGCCTTGTGCGGCAGGGCCTCGATCGTCCTCAGATCCAGATGTTCGTAGTGATTATGCGAGACGATGATCAAATCGACGGGCGGCAGGGATTCGATGGGAATGCCCGGCGGCACAAACCGCTTGGGCCCGGCCCAGCTGAATGGCGAGGCGCGTTCCATGAAGAAGGGATCGGTCAGCACCGTCACCCCGTCCAGGCGCAACAGGAATGTCGCGTGGCCGACCCAGGTGATGCTGTCGCGCCCCGCCCCTTCGGTCAGTTGCGCAAGCGCCTCCCCGCGATCGAGGAGATGACCGGGCGGAACCGTCACGGTCTTGGACAGGACCAGCTGGTTGAACAGGAAACCGAGAAATTCAACGGTGCTTGCCGTGCGTACCGGGCTGCCCTCGGGGTTCCGGAAGCCATCCGCGGTGTGGTGGTAGGGCATCGCCTCCTGGCGCTCTGCCTGGGTCGGCGCACAGCCCGGCGTCGTCAGCCAGATTGCCAGAATTCCGCCGAGCACGCCGGCAATCCTGCATCTCCGCCGGCTCCCGGTGTTGTCACTGGGCCACCAACTCATATTCATATGCGAGTTCATATGCGAGGTTCCCCAAAACGGTTCCGAGTCGCACGCACCGGAGACGCATGTGGTTGGTGCCTCGATCCGACTCCGGGCGCGCAACAGCCAATCTGCGGCCCAATCACCCTAACCATCGCCACTCACTATGTTGTCCTCTGGTGGCCGCGCGCCGAATGCGGGCGCTTCGGCCGCCAGATACGCCTTTTCCTCCCGGGTCGAGGCTCGGGCCAGAATAGGATTGCGGTGCGGAAACCGGCCAAATCTGGCCATGATCTCGAAATGCTCGATGGCATGGGCCATAAGGTCGCGCGTTTCCGGGTAGGGACGGAGATCCGCGTAGAGACAGAGTGCCCGCCGCTGATCGGCCATCGCCTCACTATGGAGATACGGCAGGGCGAGGAAAAGACGCTGCACGGGCAAAAGCTCGCGGTCCAGGCCCTGTTCCAGGGCGCTTTCCGCCACGGCCCGTGCCTGGGGATCGGTCGCGTAGGCCGCCGGCCGGCCTCGAAAAAGATTACGCGGGATCTGATCGAGCAAGAGCACGAGGGCGAGTGCCCCGGTGGCCGTCGTCACAAGCCCGTCATAGGCGCCTGCGGCGGCCCTGTGATAATCGGCTTCGAACCGCTCCCGGATCGCTGCATCCCAGTCGGGCGTGCTGTCGAACCAGATCCCGCGGACGCGGCCGAATTTCGCGTGGGTTGGTGGCCAGAACCAGAAATCCAGCAGCCGGTGTTCCAGCGTCGCCGAGGCCCCGGTCATGAAGACCCCGGCTCTTCGGGTCCGTCCCCCTTTTCCGAAGTCCCCGGGCGGTAACCGATCCGGTCCCAGCGCGGCGGCGTCGGTGCCGCTCCCTCGCCAGTCCTTTCGCGCTCCCGGGCGGCCTCCTCCTCACGGCGCTCAAGCCGGCGACCATAAAAATTGGCCCAGAGCCAGCCGGCCCAGCACAGAATGACGAAACCGCTGCCAAAAAGGAACCAGCGCAGTCCCGCCCCTTCGAGCGCAAAAAAATCGCTGTCCATCCCCTGTCGTCCTCCGGTTTGCCCGACCCGGCCATTTCCATCCTCGGGCATTCGATGTCTCAGCGATTGGCAGCCCAACTGTTGCGGGCGAGCCGTTCGATTTCCACGATCTCCTCGGCGGGTACGCTGGCCGGGTCGCCCTCCTCCAGCAGGTCGTAGTGGTAGAGGTAGAGGCGCGAGGCGAACTGGGTGAAAAGCAGAGACGATTCGCCGAACATCTCGCCCTTGCTCGCAGTGGAGACCTGCACGCCGTCGCCCAGATCCTGGCCGCTATCGTTGTTCGGATTGTAGAAGTAGACGCGCATCTGCCCCTCCGGATCCGGCGCCACGCGGTAAATCGCGATCGCGTGCCAGCCAACGAAGCGTGCGGCGCTGTCCGTCATGGCAAGGCCAGCCGGCTGCGGATGGATCAGGGGCTGGTCGCCGTTATTATGCGGGTGGTAGGCGGCGTAGAATTCGCGCAAGAAATCCTCGTAGGCCGACAGCTTGCCGGTCGCCACATCGACCGCCAGCCGGCAGCCGCGGCCGACCCACCAGCCATGCAACTCGGGATTGACCCAGCGGTGCGGATCACCCGGCCGGTCCGCGCACAATCGGCCCATCTCCACATAGATCCGGTCAAGATGCGGTACCAGCACGCTCGACACCGGATCGACGTCGGCCGGCGGGCGGTTCGCCATCCCGGCACCCAGCGCGCTGGACGAGATCGCCTGGCCCTCGAAATGCATCACTACCTCGTTGTCGCGCGCCGCCCAGCGAATCAGCTGCATCAGATAGTCGGGCACAATATGTGACCACATCGCCGTGGCCCGGGCCGCTTGGCAGGTCGGGTTGTTGCCCTGGCCGATGCCGAGCGGCTGGCCCAGCACGCTAAGCACACCTGCCAGCAGGTGTACCCGGGCCGGTTGCCCCGTGCCGAAGCGTATGGCGATGGTCTGCTCCGCCTCGGCACAGAGCGGCAGGGCCATCTGGCGCCACAGCGCGGGCGCCAGCGCGGGAACGTGGATGATGCCGCGTTCCAGCAGCATGGCCAGCCCGTAGATCGCCTGGCAGGTTTCGATGTGAATTGCCTCGCGGATCAGCGAGCGGAACAGGGTCTGATAGAAGTTCAGCCCGTCGATCCCGGTGCTGCTCAGGCCCAGGGTCGTGGCCAGCAGCTCGGGATTGGTCTCGTTAACGTGGCGCAGGAACACGGCATGGTAGGCTGAGACGAGGCCTGTGTCGTGCATCGCCCGGGCGAAGGCACGGGCCTCCTGCTGCAACAGCTTGGCGTCCATTGCCGCCACCCGCTCGCGGTAGAGGTCCAAACCCGGGTCCTCCCGACTGGCGTTGGTCGGCCGGAACAGGGCGCTGATCAGCCGGTCCGCGCCGAGGCTGCTCGCCCCGTCGACACCTTCGCCCTGGCCTTCGACCAGCCAAGCGGCGATCTGGGTCACCATGTCCTTGACCTCGGTCACCACGATCGGCCGCTGCGCCAGGATGCGCCAGATCTCCTCGATCAGCTTGCCGAAGATCTCCGAGTAACCGACATGCTCGACAAGGAAGCGGAACACGTTGTGCACCACCGGGCCGAGGTTTCCCGGCCGCAGGCGGTCAGCCTCGTTCATCTGGTCAAACAACAGGTCGAGGTTGAGCCCGACCGCCTGCGAAAGAAAATGCTGGGCCTGCTCGGCCGACAGCGAATCGTGCAGGTAAATGCCGCGCGCCACTGCCAGCATGCGAAGCTGGCTCAGGCATTCCAGGGTGGTGGCGTACTGATCGCCCTCGCGCAGGGTCTTTGCGGAGATCGGCGCCTGCAGAATTTCCGGCTGAGCGTAGTCGCTGCCCCAGAAAATGCCGGCCTGTTCGAGCTCCTGCACACGCTCGTAGACCACCGCCACGCCGTCAGGAGTAGCCAGTAGCCGGCGCGCGGCGTCGAGCAGGCGGGCCGCGCCGGTCCATTTCGCGAAGTTGCGAGTCTCGCCCAGCCGGCTCGTCGCATTATCCAGCTTCTCGCCGAGCTGTCTCAGCCGTTCGCTATCGGTCATGCCCTCCAAGGCGCGCCCCTTGTGGCTCGGCGATGGTCGCAGGGTGCGGCACGCGGCCAGCCGGCCCGAGGTCGTGCCGGGTCCGTCCACCGCGTCCGGCCGCCGGCGGGGTCAGGCCCGCTAGGATCAGACATAGAAATCCAGTTCTTCCTGATGCTTCAGCAGGTCGCGCATCTTGTGCGGGTCGTCGCCATGGAAAAACACCAGCCCCCAATGCGTGCCGAAGGCGGATCGCTTGGTTACGATTTCCTCCATGGGTTCGGTCAGTTCGTGATAATCGAAATAGGGGTGCTCCTCGGTTTCCTTTGGGATCTTCAATGCGCTGACGACGCGCCGCCGTGGATAAACACCGAAGGTGCCGGCGTGCCCGTTGGCGTCGACCACCTCGCGCGGGAAGAAGGCTTCGATCTCTTCCTCCGTCGTCTTCGGGTCAAAGCACAGAATCAGCGCCTGATAGGCGTTGAAGCCATAGGCTCGCTCGATCAGCTCGAACGCCTTGAAGCCGGGCGGCCGGTAGGCGACCTCGCCGAAGTACATCTCGCCGTCACTGGTGACGAAGAACTCCGGATGGATGAAGCCAAACTGGATGTCGAAGGTCTTCACCAGTCGCTCGACCTGCTGGGTGATGAGTTGGCGCCAGCTCTCCAGCTCGGGCGTCGCCGGCACGAACACCGAATAGCCCAGGGTGACGTATTCGGAAATGTTCAGGAACCGCACCTTACCGTTGAACACCCAGGCCTCGACCGCGAACTCCCATCCGTCGAGATGGCTCTCCATCAGAATCGGGAACTCTTCGTCGGAGACGCTTTCGACGTCCTCCGGCGTGCGAATCACCCGGTGGCCGAGGCAGCCCGCCTTGTCGAACGCCTTGAGGTGGATCGGGTCGTTCAGGTCGCCGTCGAGCTTGAGCAGCGTCTGATTCACCCTTTTCAGGAAGCGCGTGATGTCCTCGCGATCGTGGGCCTCCTCGAAAATTCCCACGCGCAGGCCGCCCAGCTGGGCACGGCGCTTCATCAGCGCCTTGTCTCGGAACAGCACAGCCTGCCCGTGCAGGCGCGGGCTGTCGAACAGAACGGCATTGATCGCCCCGGCCCATTCGACAGTCTCCTCGAACAGCGGGATCGCCACGTCGACGCCCTCGTTCTTGAGGCGCTCCGCAATCTCCATCGAACGCTCGTTCAGCCGGTCAAAATTCCAGTTGATGAACGGGATATTATGCTTGTTCGCATACTCCTCCGCCCAGTCCGGTGCGACGACGACATAGCGCCTGTTGAAGCGGTCTGCGGCGTCGATCGCGCCCAGGCTCCAGCCAAGCAGCGCAACGTATCCTTTGGACGGGTCTTTGTCGGTCTGTTCCATGGGGCTCGTCTTCCGTTCGATTTGGATCCTCGCAGGCGCGTCCATCGGATTTTCATCCGACGGACGAAGATCCGAAGATCGCGCACGGTCTGCCACACGATATAACGGGCGGTACGGTTTTGCAAAAATGCGCCCCCGGCGATGACCGCGTTTGGCTGACGTATCACGGACGGAGCGGGGCTTCCGGGCTGTCGGCGCCGTCAATGTTTCAGCCGCACCTCGCGTGTCAATCCGGATCAGCCCAGATCACCGAAACGGTTGATCGCCAACGTTGATCGCCAACGTTGATCGCCAATACCGGGCGCCATGGTCCTCTTTTGACCTGAGCGAAGATCCCAAGAAGTCCTGTTTCAGGGGGCGCGCAAACTTGAGCCGCAGCAGGCGGGGCTGCGCTTTCGCCGTCGCGTTCGCCGTCGGGTCCCCGCGGCATTCTCGTGAACCCTTTGTCCCGGCCCGCGAACCCTTTGTCCCGGCCGAAAATCACGCGCGCGGGCCGTGCCGCGGCCGGCTTCAAACGGGAAAGGTGGAATCATACTTTTTTCGCGGAGTTCAGGGGGTTTTTAACCTTTCCCGCTAGATTCGTAGACCCTCCGGCGGGAGGCTCCCTGTAACCGACCATCAGGCACCCGATATGCGCTGGCCAACAACATCTGGTTTCCGGTTTCCGCCTTTCTACCGGGCCGTCCGTCTGCTTCTGGCAGCGTGTGCGGTGCTGGCGGCGGCCCCGCAGGCCGTTGGCGCGGGCGATCTGGAAAAAGCCCGGGCCGATTATGCAGCGGCCGATTTCACCGCTGCCCTCGAGGCTTTTCGCCGGCTTGGCGCCTTTCAGGAGACCGCCGAGGCCCAGTTCATGGCCGGCGAGATGACCCGATTGGGCCTGGGCACGGAACCCGACCGGATTCAGGCCGCCGAATGGTATCGGCGGGCGGCCCTTCTCGGCCACGGAAACGCCCAATTCGCGCTCGGCCGGTTGCTGGTCGAACACCCGGATTTGTCTCAGGCACCCGGCGAAGCGATGAAGTGGCTTCGCAATTCCTTTTCACAAAATATTGCCGATGCAGGATTTTTTATAGGATTTCTTTATGAGAAAGGGCGGCATGTCATCGCCGATCCCCAGAGAGCAGTGCGTTGGTATGAGCGCGCCGCAGAAAACGGCAGCAATGCTGCCCGATTTCGTCTGGCTGAAATGAGTTTCAAGGGGGACGGCATGGCCCAGAACTATGGCCGGGCCCTCGATCTGATCAAGGCGGCCGCTGAATCCGGGCACGCTCCGGCTCAACTGGCGCTGGCCCGGCTTTACCGGACCGGCCTCCCCGGCCGACCCGAACTGCACGCCAACCCGATCTGGGCCTATTTCTGGGCCAATCTGGCGGCGGCCGCGGGAGAACCCGACGCCGTGACGCTTCGCGATGAACTCGCCGAGCGTCTTGCCCCCACCCAGCTGGCCAGCGCCCAGGAGCGCGCCGCTGCCTGGCGGGCGGAGAACCTTCCTGACTGAGTCCGGTCCCGAGCCCAACCCGGCGTAAAGTCGTGGCTTATCCCGCGATCGTCGCTTGACGGTAGGGGCGAGCCCGCCTATCGCAGGTCCTGGATTTGCCCGCCCGCTTTCGCCGCGGGCGCGCCGCAAACCGGAGGTTCTGTAATGGGTGAAGACGATATTGAGCTTCTCGGCAAGGAAACCTGCTTTCGGGGATATTTCCGGATCGACCGGTACCGCTTTCGCCATCGTCGCTTCGATCATGGCTGGACCGGAGAGTTTTCGCGGGAGGTATTCGAGCGCGGCCATGCCGTCGCCGTTCTTCCCTACGATCCGGAGCGGGACAGCGTGGTGCTCGTGGAGCAGTTCCGCGCCGGTGCCTACGCGGCCGGCTGGCACCCCTGGCTGCTGGAAGCCATCGCCGGGATCATGGAGGCGGACGAGACGCCGGAAGCGGTCGCCCGGCGCGAAGCCCGGGAAGAGGCAAACCTGACCCTCGGCCGTCTCATCCCCATCACGCGCTACCTGGTCAGTCCGGGTGGCACGTCGGAAACCTGCTCACTCTTCTGTGCACCCGTGGATGCGGGCCAGGCCGGGGCCGTCCATGGCGGGGTACATGGTCAGGATGGCGAAAACGAACACATCAAGGTCCATGTCATGTCCCGCGGGACCGCATACGAGATGGTGGAAAAAGGTGAAATCGCCAACGCCATGACGATCGTCGCGCTGCAATGGCTGCAAATAAACCGCGGACGCATCACCATGGCTGAGACGGCGATCTGATTCTATACTTCTTCTCGACTTCCTCTCCGGCCGCAAAGCCGGTCGGGAAGGCTGACAATGAGCAAAAGGGGATTGCCGACATGGCCCGAACGAAAACAACGGATTTCAACGTTAACGAGGCCACGGTAGCCAAGCTCCAAAGCGCCATGGCGGCCGGAAAGGTAACCTCGGCCCGGTTGACGCGGATCTACCTCGATCGCATCCACAAATACAGCGACGCAAGCAACAAGTCGGGATTGAAGCTCAATCTGGTGCGGGAGACCGACCCGGACGCGCTCAAGAACGCGGAGGCGATGGACCGCGAGCGCAAGACCAGGGGACCACGCGGCCCCCTCCACGGCATTCCTGTCCTGATCAAGGATAATATGGGGACCGGCGACAAGATGCGCACGACGGTCGGCGTCAAGGCGCTGGAGAACCTGAAAACGCCCTTCGACGCCTTCATCGTCAAACGGTTGCGCGAGGAGGGTGCTGTCATTCTGGGCAAAGGCAACGTGCCCGATTTCTGTGATTACATGTCGTCCGTCATGCCCTCGGGTTTCAGCGCCGTGGGTGGCATTCTCAATAACCCCTACACGGGCGAGGAATATCAGCGTGGCGGCGGCTCCGGTACCGGCGTCGCCGGGTCCATCGCGGCCAATCTGGCCGCCATCGGGGTCGGATCCGAGACGCAGAATTCCATTCAGGCACCGGCCTGCAATTCCAATATCGTCGGCATCAAGCCCACGGTCGGTCTGTGGAGTCGGGCCGGAATCGTGCCGCTCGCCATCAATCAGGACACGGCCGGCCCCATGACCCGGACCGTTCGGGATGCTGCCCTTCTGCTGGGTCTCCTCGCCGGGCCGGATTTCGATGACCTGACGACTTTGCAGGGGCTCGGCCATTTTCACGATGACTACACCCAGTTCTGCCAGCCGGATGGGCTGATCGGCAAACGAATCGGCATCGCGCGCGGGGTCTTTTTCGAACGCGAGAATCTGGCCGATCATTATCCGGTGATCGAACAGGCGCTTCTCAAGCTGCACGAAGCCGGGGCCGTGATTGTCGACCCGGCCCCCATCCCGACGGACCGTTTCGTCGATCCGATGCCGTCGCGGGTTTTTCGGACGGATTTCAAGGCCGCCTTCAACAATTTCCTCAAATCGGTTCCGGACGCCCCCGTGAAAACCATGGCCGATGTCGTCGCCTTCAACAGGAAGCACGGCGAGAAGGTCGTTCCCTATGGCATGGATCTGCTTGAGGCTGCCGAGGCGACCGCCGGCGACTGGTCGGAACCGGAGTATCATTTCGACCGGGCCCGTGACATTCGCCTGTCGCGCGAGGAAGGGATCGATGCCTGCCTCGAGGCCCATCAGCTCGATGCCATACTCTGTCCCATGGACCGAGGCGCGAAGCTGACCGGCAAGGCCGGATATCCGGCGGTCAGCCTGCCTTGCGGCTTCACCAAGGGGGGCTTGCCTGTCGGCATCAGCTTTATTGGCACCGCCTGGAGCGAACCGACACTGATCAAGATCGCTTACGGCGCCGAACAGGCGCTGAAGGCCCGGCGCAAACCCAAACTTACGCCATGACCCGGACGAAAACTGTCATGAACGCCGATCCTTCATCCGCCCTTGTCACCGTTCACTGGCTGGCCGAGCACCTGGACGATCCGGATCTTCGCGTGCTGGACGGCTCCTGGTATCTGCCGATGCAGGCACGTGACCCGGAAGCCGAATTCCTGAGCGGGCATATCCCGGGCGCCCGGCGTTTCGATATCGACCGGATCAGCGACTCGGACAATCCCCTTCCCCATATGCTGCCGGGTGAAGCGGATTTCGAGGCGGCGGTCAACGAGCTTGGAATCGGCGCAGCCGACACCGTCGTGATTTATGACGGGATCGGCCTGTTCAGCGCCCCCCGGGTGTGGTGGATGTTTCGGGTCTTCGGCCACGACCGGGTGCATGTTCTGGCCGGTGGCCTGCCGGCCTGGAAAGAACATGCCGGCAAGCTGGAAAGCGGCCCGGAGGCCGCAAGGGAGGCGACGTCACAGCCCCCCTTCAGGGCGCGCCGGCGCGATGATCTGGTTTGCCTCAAGGAGGATATGGCGCGCATGCGGACAGACGGGTCGCTCGCGATTTTGGATGCGCGGGCGCCGGGGCGGTTTGAGGGACGCGAGCCGGAACTCCGCCCCGGTGTGCGCCAGGGCCATATCCCTGGCAGCCTGAACCTCCCCTATTCCGAGATCGTGAGCGCGGACGGCGCCAATTTCGCCCCGACCGAGACCATCGCCGCGCGGCTTCGCGCGCGAAATGTGGACATGAGGCGTCCGATCGTGACGACCTGCGGGTCCGGGGTCAGCGCCTGTATTCTGGCGCTCGGTCTCTTTGAGATGGGCAAACCGGACGTGGCCGTCTATGACGGGTCGTGGACCGAATGGGGGAGCGACCCTGCCCTTCCCGTGAAAACCGGGCCGGCATCCGCAAAATCCTGAATTATCTTTCCCGCCAGGGGCACCCAGGGGCACATGGTAAAAAACACGACAAGTCAGGAAACCAAGCTGGTGACCGGCGGCCGCCATCCCGAAGACCAGCACGGTGTGGTAAATCCGCCCGTGTACCGGGCTTCAACCGTGACCTTCCCGACCCTGGCCGCGCTCAACCATGCCTCGGCCAACCCCTATGAAGGCGTCTATTATGGCCGGATCGGGACCCCCACCACACAGGCGCTGGAAGAAGCCGTTACCCTGATCGAGGATGGCTATCGCACCGTGGTTCTGCCGTCCGGCCTTGCCGCCATCACCACGGCCCTCATGGCCTTTCTCAAGTCCGGCGACCACCTCCTGATGGTGGACAATGTCTACGGCCCGACCCGGCGATTCTGCGATTCGGTCCTCGCCAGCTACGGTATCGAGACCACCTATTATGATCCGATGGTCGGCGTCGCAATCGCGACGCAGATCCGCCCGAACACGCGGGTAATTTTCACCGAAGCGCCCGGCTCCCTCACTTTCGAGGTTCAGGACATCCCTGCAATAGCAGAAGCCGCACACCGAAAGGGCGTGACGGTGATGATGGACAATACCTGGGCGACGCCGATTTTCTTTCCCGCGCTCAAGCATGGTGTCGATGTATCGATCCACGCTGCCACCAAATACATCGTCGGCCATGCCGATGCGATGCTCGGCACCGTCACCCTGGCGCGCGAAGAGGACTGGTTCAATCTCAAGGCAACCGCCAGCCTGATCGGGCATTCCGCCGGGACCGAGGAGTGCTACCTGGGACTTCGAGGCCTGCGCACCCTGTCCGTGCGCCTCGCCCGTCATCAGGAAAGTGCGCTTGCGGTGGCCCGCTGGCTCGAAAAACGCCCGGAGGTCTCCCGCGTGCTGCATCCCGCTTTCGAGTCCTGTCCCGGGCATGAAAACTGGAAGCGCGATTTCTCGGGCTCGAGCGGGCTCTTCTCCGTCATTCTCAGGGAAGACTATGCCGAGGCACGTCTCGCGCGCATGCTCGACAATCTCGCCCATTTCGCCATGGGCTACAGCTGGGGCGGTTTCGAGAGCCTGGTCCTGCCGGCACGCATACGGAACAACCGGACGGCCACGGAATGGGACGCGCCGGGCACCGTGCTGCGCTTCCATATCGGGCTTGAGGCGGTGGATGACCTGACTCGGGACCTCGAGGCCGGGTTTCGGCGGCTTGCCGAGGCCTGAGCTCTCAGCTCTGACGTCCGACGGCGGCTGCGACGCTTCGCCCGGCAAGGGAGAAGGCAAAAAAACCGAGCGCCGTCACCACGATGGCCGGCCCCGCCGGAAAATCGAACTCCATGGACAGGGCGAGCCCGCCGCCCACCGAAAGTACCCCCACGAGTGCGCTCAACAGCGCCATGGCTTCGGGTGTGCGCGACCACGGTCGACAACTGGCTGGCGGCACGATCAGTAGGGAAACGATCAGCAAGAGGCCCACGATCTTGATGGCGATCGCCACCACGAAGGCCAGCATGAGAAGAAAGAGCAGATTGACCCGGCCGACATTGATTCCCTGCACACGGGCCAGGTCCTCATGCACCGTCACCGCCAGAAGATCACGCCACGCCAGGAAAAGCACGACACCCGCCAGGAGAGCGCCCGGCAGTATCCAGAGAAGGTCAGCGCCGGATACCGCCAGAATGTCCCCGAAAAGATAGGCCAGCAAATCCACCCGCATCGCAGGGTCCCGTGCGGCGACGATGACGCCGCTGGCTAACGCCCCGGTCGCAAGGACACCGAGAATGGTGTCCATCGGCAGATCGCGGACCCGGTGCTGAATGGCTGTAAGAAGCAGGACGGCCGCTATGCTGACGCCCAACACGCCCAAGTAGAAATTAGTGCCGATGGCGAGGGACAAGGCCACGCCCAAAAGCGTCGCGTGGGCCAGTGTTTCCCCGAAATAGGCCATCCGACGCCACACCACGAAGGAACCGAGAGGCCCCGCGAGAGCCGCGAACCCCGCTCCACCCAGGAAGGCACGAAAGAGAAAGTCATCAAGCATGATGTGACGGTCCAGTCGCCTGACCATTTGCCTGTGTGTCCTCGGCCGAGGCCTCAGCGCGATCATGCACGTGGTCGTGATGGTGAACATAGACCGCCTGGCTGCCAAAGAGCGCCTTGAATTCGGGGGACTGGACGACGACGGCGGCTGTACCCGAACAGCAGACGTGGCCATTAAGGCAAAGCACCCGGTCGGTCGATGCCATGACGAGATGCAGGTCGTGGGAGACGATCAGGACGCCGCATCCGGTCCGGTCGCGCGCGGCGCGGATATGGCGATAGATTTCGTCCTGTCCGGTTACATCGACGCCCTGTGTCGGCTCGTCCAGCACAAGGAGTTCCGGCTGGCCCAACAGGGCTCGCGCAAGCAAGACCCGCTGCCGCTCGCCGCCCGAGAGGTCTTGAAAGGGACTGTCCGCGAGATGGGCCACACCGAGTTCGGTCAGCGTGGTCTCAAGCTCATCCCGCCCGTTACGCATGAAAAGCCCGGTAAAGCGCCGCACCGTCAGCGGCAGGGTACGGTCAATCGTTACCGCCTGAGGCACGTAGCCCACGCGCAGCCCCTCCCGACGATCGATACGCCCGGCATCCGGGACCGCAAGGCCAAGCAGCACGCGCACCAAGCTCGTCTTTCCCGACCCGTTTGGCCCGATCAGGCTCAGGATCTCACCGGGTCCGAGGGCAAGCGATACGTCCTCGAGCGCGGCACGCCCACCATAGGAAAGGCTTACCGCCTCCGCCCGGACCAGGGGCCCCGTCCCGGCAAGAGACTGGCTTGAAGACTCATCCAATTTCCGCTCCCCCAGCCATGTAGCGTGGCTTTCCCGCAGACCGGCCCAAGACCGTTCCTGGCTTGGACGGCGCCGGACAGCCGTCAGGCCGCCGTCGCCGCATCATTGTCGATTTCACCGACATGCGCCTTGAGAAAGGTCGCGATTTTCGCGAGCGCGCCACGCGCTTCGGGAAGCTGGGCGGCCATGAGATGCCAGACGTGAGGCATGCCGTCCCAGATGTCCAGCTCCACCTCCACCCCCGCCTCAATCAATTTCTCCGCCAGACGAGTCGAATCGTCCAGCAGTATTTCACTACTACCCACATGAATCAGCGTTGGCGGAAATCCGTTAAATTTGCCGAAGAGCGGCGAAGCCAACGGAGTCGTCCGGTCCTCACCGGGAGCCAGATATGTCGTCGCCAGATTTTCGATACCGTCGGGCTTGAGCATGGGATCAGACCACGCGTTGGATTTGACCGAATCGCCGGATCCCGTCAGGTCGGTCCAGGGTGACAGCCCGACAACGGCGCCGGGGAGGTCGATATCCCGGTCCCTGAGCGCGAGACAAAGAGCGAAGGCAAGCCCGCCACCCGCCGAATCGCCCGCCACCGCGATGTCCGCCGGCGCCGTTCCCTCCGCCAGAAGCCAACGGTATACCCGGACCGCATCCTCGACAGCGGCCGGAAATTTGTGTTCTGGCGCCAGACGGTAATCGGGCGCAATAATCCGCGCATCGGCCTGCCCGGCCAGAGCTTCGGTAATGGGGCGGTGCGTTTCGGCTGAACCCAGAACGTATCCCCCGCCATGCAGGTAAAGTACCGTCCGGCGTATGGACCGGCTCAGCGGAGTTACTTCCTCGGCCGGGATGCCATCGGCATCGAGCGTTGTCCGTCCGACTTCGCGGGATGCCTTGTAGAGTTTCGCGGCTGAAGCGCGAAAATCGGCCCGCATCTCCTCCGGGGTCATCTTTCCGAAATTCTTGTGCTTGAAAGTCAAGCGCAGCATCAGCTTGATGAAATAGGCTTGCAGACTGTTCATCTCACCTCGACGGTTCTGTGATGGAATTTCCGGCATGATGGTTATTGCCATGCCGATGGCTCGCAATGCTAGGATCACCGCACCCCGAAACGTCAACCTTAGGCGAGAACGGGATAAAAAAGAATGGGTGAAGACCGCTACCCGGCTAGCCCCGGGTGCGGTTGGGGAGGCTGCGACATGACACGTGTGCTCTATGACCTGGCGGGCCGGGACGACCGCCGTTTCAGCCCGTATTGCTGGCGCGCGAAGCTGGCTCTACGCCACAAAGAGCTGGATTTCGAGTCCGAGCCGGTTCGTTTTACAGACAAGGAAAAAATTGCCTTTAGCGGGCAGAAACTCGTCCCCGTCCTGATGGACGGCGACAACGTCGTCGCCGATTCCTGGGCTATCGCCGAATATCTTGAAAAGACCTATCCCGACGGACCGAGCCTGTTCAACGGCGAGACGGGGCACGCGATGTCGCGCTTCATGAACCGGTGGGTCGATGAAATTCAACTGGCCCTCATTCCCCATGTAATCCACGATATCTACCGGCACGTCCTGCCGGAAGATCAGGAATATTTCTGGGAGTCCCGAACGAAAAGGCTGGGGGCGACGCCCGAGGAATTGCAAAGGGGCCGCTCTGCCGAATTACTCGGGACCTGGCGAAAGTCGCTGGGCCCTGCGCGGGTCGTGGTGGACGAATTCCCGTTTCTCGGGGGCAACGCGCCGGCCTATCCCGACTACATCTTTTTCGGCATGTTTCAGTGGGCCCGGTCGATCAGCGACTACCCTCTGCTGGAGACCAGTGACCCGATCCACGGCTGGCGTGAGCGGATGTTCGACCTTTTTGACGGGTACGCGCGGGAGACCCCGGCTTACACCGTCTAGACCCGGACGCCGGACCTGCCGCGTTCAACCCAGGATGAGCGCCAGCAGCAGCGGCAACGTCACAAAAGATACGATTGTCGAGGTGAAGACCAGTCCCGCGATGGCTTCGGGCGAACGGTCGGCAGTGGCCGCGAAGAGATAGCTGAATACGGCCGCCGGCATCGAGGAAATCAGAATCAGAACACCCCGGGCCGCACCCTCCAGGTCGAAGACCCAACTCAACCCGAACCCCACACCTATTCCCAGACCGAGGCGCAGGACAGTGAGGATGATGGCCTGACGGAAGTTCCGCACCCGGATCCTGGTCAGTGACACGCCAAGCGCGAAGAGCATCAGCGGGATAGTGATTGCCCCCAGCAATTCGACCGAATTTGCCGCCCAAGGCGGGAGTCCGGTATCTGTGGTCATGAAGACAAGTGCAATCGCGATGGCCCAGATCGTCGGCATCCTGAGTAGCGCCACGACCGAAAAACGCCCGAGATAGACCAGAGGCGACAGGACGAACTGGCTGACGGCGGCCACCGAAAAATATGCGATACCCAACGCGAGCCCCGCCTCGCCAAAGGCATAAAGCGAGACCGGGAGCCCCATGTTGCCGGCATTGGGATAGGTGACCGGAAGGATATTCTCCTGCACCCGGTACCGCAGAAGACGCAGCAATATCGCGCCGACAAGGGCCATGCCGGCAAGCGCCAGAACCGAGTAGCCGGCGAAAATTCCGAAAGCGGCCGGATCGACTGTCAATTTGGTCAGGGTCGAGAAAATCAGGAACGGCGCGCCCACATGCATGACGAGCGTTGGCACGAACTCGGTATCGTAGGGCAGCCGCAGCAATCCCCAGACGAACCCGATGCCGATCCCCGTAAACACCGGCGCCAGGACCGCCGCAATTTCAGCGTAGATTTCTATGGGAGATGACTTTCCGTAACCCGGCCCGCCAATGTCTCAGGCGTGGCTCGTCGTGTCCAGTGCAAGGCGCATGCGGACCAATTCGGCGAGGCTGTCAGCCTCCATCTTCCGCATGACTTTCGCGCGGTGGATTTCCACGGTGCGATCCGTAATCCCCAGCTCGCTTGCGATTGCCTTGTTGGAGAGTCCCGACACCACCATTTCAAGCACCTGCCCTTCACGCGGTGTCAGCATCGCCAGACGTTTGGATACGTTCCCTTGCCAGGCCCCCCGACTCGCCTGTTGGCGGTTGAGGTCAAGAGCCTTCTGCACGCGCTCCAGCAGCACGTCGTTAATGAACGGTTTTTCAACAAAATCGAACGCACCCGCCTTGATCGCCCGCACAGCCATGGGCACATCTCCATGCCCGGTGATAATAATGACCGGCAGGTCTATTTTTTCCTCCGCAAGCCGTTCCTGTAATTCCAGACCACTCATGTCAGGCATTCGCACATCAAGAAGCAGGCAACCCTCTGTTCCGCGTTCATAACGGTCGAGAAACTCAATAGCCGAGGCAAATACCTCCACAGCGAGCCCGGCCGAACGCATCAGCATCGCCAGTGCCCCGCGCACGGCGTCATCATCGTCGACCACAAAAACGGTCTGTTCCAAATCAGCAGTCATCTCGGTTTGTGCTCGCATTTGGCAATGTCAGGTGAAAACAGGCACCGCCGTCCGGTGAATTCGAGGCCCAAAGCCGACCCTCGTGATTCTGGATGATTGAATGGCTGATCGAAAGGCCCATCCCCATCCCGTGAGACTTGGTTGTGAAAAACGGCTCGAACAGGTGACGCATGACTGAATCGGGAATGCCGGGCCCTGAATCGATCACCTGCACCTCGACGAAGCCATCTACCGGCGGCAGGGTGCGCACGGTGATGATCCGCGCGGAATTGGGGTGCATCTCGATGGCTTCCAGACCGTTTCGGATCAGGTTCAGCAAAACCTGCTCGATCTGGATGCCGTCGGCCATGACCAGGGGATCAGGATCGATCAGATCGAAAGTCAGATTGACGTTTTTCTGCCTGAGGTCGCTTCGGATGAACTCCGCCGCCTCCGAGACGACAGCGTTGATCCCATGTGGACTGCTCTTGGGCGCCTGTTTGCGGACGAAGGCGCGCAACCGGCGAATGATCTCCCCCCCGCGATCGGCCTGTATCGCGACCTGCTGCATCGCATTTACAATTTCGTCCCTGTTTGCGGAATCATTGGCCAAAAGGCTGATGCAGGTTTGTGCGTAACTTGAAATTGCGCAAAGCGGCTGATTGATCTCATGCGCGATGCTGGCGGCCATCTCGCCCATCGTATTGAGGCGCCCGACATAAGCCAGTTCGTCCGCGCGGGAGCGAACCTCTGCCTCCATGCGCTTGAGATCGGTGATATCCCGCGCCTCGGCGATCAGCATGGTGACTTTTCCATACTGGTCGAAAATCGGCTTGACCGACAGGTCAAGGTTTCCCGCTTCCCCCAGCACGTTGCGTACTTCGATCTGGTTACGGGCAAACTCGCCATTGGCCGCATCCCGCACCATGGAACGGACCAGATCGTGGCACTCCGGCGTCGTGCCCAACAGGGCTGCGAGCCAGAGCGGGTTCCCCACGACCTCCGAACGCGTCAGCTTGCCGACGATCAGCGACGTGTCATTGACCTCGACGACCGTCCCGTTGGTATCCAGCAGGCCGATCAGACTGAAGGTGAGATTGAAAATGGCCTGAAAGCGCTGCTCCGCCTCGCGCAACGCATCGAGGGTATATTTGTATTCGCTGACATCGCCGCCGCCGGCGATGACCAGCACCACATGGCCCGACTCGTCCCGGATCGGGCGCAGCGTGATATCCGCAATTCCGGTGGAGCCATCCGCAGCGCGGACCTTGAGGTGCTGATGATGCACAGCCTCCCCTGTCAGCGCGCTCGAAACCGCCTTTTCCATCAATGCGCGGGTTTCATCCAACCCCGCGAAAAGACCGAGTTCCTCGAAACGCGATCCCAGCACGTCTTCGGCCTGCAGGCCGCCGTATTCGATGGCGGACTGGTTGATATCCAGAACCCGGGCCTGGGGACTCAGGAGGGCGCAGAGCTCAAGCTCATGCTCGGCCGGCGCGATCGCCTGCTGACGGGCTGCGCGCAGGGCGTGCTCGGTGGCCGCCAGTTCCTTGCGCAGCCGGTGTATTTCCTCTTCCGCCGCCTTAACCCGCCGGAGAAGTCCCTTTCCCTCGCCGTCCGGCGCCGCACGTGCACTCAACCGGGCGCCGGTCGTGCTGAGGGATCCGGTCCGGCCTTCCGCGCCCTCTGCCCTCGTGAAGTTGCCCATTTTCAACCCCGGATCCCCGCTTATGCTCCGCCTTCCCCGGCTCGGCCTGTTTCGGAAACTTCACCCGGACCCGCATATCTGGGACCGGAGCGACCTGCCCAACATACATCTGGGGCCATAAATAGAAAACAGCACAAAATTTATATAAATCAGATGCTTAAAAGTCACGCCATTAACGGATTCTTCCGAACTTCCCGGCAAACTGTTCACCTCGAAGGCAGTTCTGGTGTAAGTTGCCAGTTGTCGGATCACGGGGGGTCGGCATGTTCCAGTACAAAACTTTCCAGTTTGGTACCGCGCTGACGGCAGCCGCCCTTGCGGCGGTCATCACCGCCGGAACCGCCCAGGCGTGCTACACTGCGGCCGAACGCCAGGCTGCGGCCATCCGGCAGGTCCACAGCGACTTCATGGTCGCCGCCCTTCACTGCCGCCATCGGCCGGGCCAGGACCTGACCGCGGATTACAATCGTTACGTCAATGAATTCACCCCGGAAATCGTCGCCCAGACCCGGGTCCTCAAGACTCACTTCAAGAAACAGCACGGTCAGCGTTACCTCAGCCAGTTCGACCGCTACGTCACCTCACTCGCCAACGATGGTTCGCGACGGGCCAACAAGGTCAAGGGGTTTTGCAGCGCCCAGCGCTCCGCCCTGCGCAGTGTCGTCGAGGACGGTCGCGAGGGATTGAAGAAAACCGCGAACCGGACCCGGTTACGGGCCCTGCCGGAGTTGAGTTGCCCGGTGCCGGAAAATGATCCGGTCATGGCGCTCAAGCCCAAGGCGGATCCCACCGGCCGCCAGATTACTTCGGCCGACTGACGCGGACCGCACGACCCCGCAGCGAGACCGAAAAAAAAGGCCCGCCAGATGCGGGCCTTTCTCATTCGATCCCCTGGACAGACCTTCTTTCCCTTATTTGGAAAGCACGATCTCCACACGCCGGTTCTGGGGCTCCCGCACGCCATCGGGTGTAGGGACCAGAAGGCTGGTCTCGCCCTTCGCGACAGTCGCGATATCCCCCACCCCGATCCCATTGGCAACCAGGAACTGGCGCACATTATCGGCCCGGCGCTGCGACAGGCCCATATTGTACGCGGCCGGGCCCGAGGTGTCGGCATGGCCTGTCAGCACGATGCGGGTGATGCCGTGCTCGCCCGAAGCGGCGATCGCGTCGCGCAGGATTCCTTCGGCGTCGGAGCGGATATTGGCCCGGTCCCAGTCGAAAAAGACGATGAAGGTGGGAATTGTCTCGGGTTCTGACTCTGCCGGCGGTGGTGGCGGCGCCGGCGTGGCCACCGGCTGGGGAGCAGGCGCGGGCGCTTTAGGCGCGTTGAAATAGAACCGCAGTCCGGCAAATACGTTATGGGATTTGAATTCGCTGTCGAAGGCGCCCCCGCTGACGTCGGCCAGTTCAGGATCGGTGGTCGCGAAATAGCGGTAATCCGCGAAAAGATAAAGCTGTTCGGTGAGGGCGTAGGCGACACCCGCGATGCCTTGATAGGCCAGGACATCGTCCGACGAGTCCGCAATCCGCGCGCCGAGTGCATCGGCGTCAAGCTTCACATCCGCGATGCCGATGCCGCCACCGACATAGGGAACGAAATCGCGGCCGAGAGGCATGTCATAGAGGACATTGCCCATAACGGCAAAGGCCCGCATTTCACCGTCACCGCTCGTTGAAAGACCATTGAGGGAGCCCACCCCGGCAGCAACACCAAGGCCGTTGTCGTTTGTGATCTGGAGCCGGTCGATATCCGCTTCCCGATAACTCAGCTCGAGCTCGGTTCGAAAATCGCCCCAGTCGTACCCCATATTTCCGAGAACGCCGAAGCCCGGATCGAACTCGCTCTCCACCGTAATGGAACCGGTATTGTCGGCGTCTTCCAGAAAGGTCGCACCGCCGCCAATTGCGCCATACAAACCGTCCGCAGCGGGCGCCGCCATATGGTCGTCAGCGGTCGCGCCACCTGCGCCGGCAGCGATGGTAAGGCCCGCGAACAGGGCCAGAACTGGTTGGTTGAGGCGGAGCGCCATGGATGTCCTCCGGGGGAGAGATGTGGTTTCGTTATTTTGTACAGGATCGTGGCCTTTGTTGAAAGCCACCTGCCCCGTTCTTCCGGTTAAATTTCTGAATTTGATGCCTTTTTGCAACTTCACCCCCTAAAAAAATTCACCCCCCTCCAACCGAAATGGGGTAGAAAATAACCAGGCGAGTCCCGGGCAAGTCATTGTGAACGGATCGGTGGTTCCATGGTTTCGACGTTTGACACCATCGGCGACAGCCTTCTCGATACCAAGCTTTACGCGCCACAATATGCCCATCCGCTGGTCCGGCGCTCCCGCATCGAGGCCCGGTTCGAGGAATGGCGCAGCCGCAGACTGCTGGTCGTCGAGGCGCCGGCCGGGTTCGGCAAGACCACGGTCCTGGCCCAATGGCGCCAATTCCTGATCGAAGGCGGTATCCCGGTTGCCTGGCTGTCCATCGACCGCGGAGACGCCGATCCGGTGCGCTTCTTTCGCTACGTGACCGCCGCGCTAGCGCGCCTGGATCTCAATCCGGGAAGTTCGGCCACCCGATTGCTGGGACAGGGGCAGCATGTGGCCATGGATGCCGTGGTCCACGCGCTGGCCAACGACATGGCCCGGGAAAGCCGGCCCTTTGCCCTCATACTCGACGATTTCCACCTTGCCGGCGACAAGGAGATTCCGGCTCTGGTGGACAGGCTGCTACACTTGGCCCCGCAGAATTTTCATCTGGCCATCGCCACCCGCGCGACCCCGCCCCTGTCCCTGTCCCGCTTGCGGGCCCACGGAACGCTTGCCGAGGTCAACGCGGTCGATCTCCGCCTTTCCGTAGACGAGGCCGATCAGTTTCTCAACACGCAGCGGACTCTCGGGCTGTCCGAAGAACAGGTGGACGCGCTGGTCAGCCGGACCGAAGGTTGGGTCACCGGGCTCCAGCTCGCCTTTCTCTCTCTGCGCGATCGCGCGGATCGTGGCCAGTTCATTCGGTCCTTCTCGGGCAGCAACCGGGCCATCACGGATTACCTGAGTGACGATGTGCTGGCCACGCTGACACAGGAAGTTCAGGCTTTCCTGCTCGAAACATCCGTCCTCGAGCAACTTAACCACTCCGTCTGCGACGCCGTAACCGGGCGCGTCAACGGGCACACCCTGCTGAAATGGCTGGAACGGGAAAATCTCTTTCTGATCCCGCTCGATGACGGACGGCATTGGTTTCGTTACCACCACCTCTTCGCCGATGTTCTCCGCCAGCGCCTCGCACGGGACCGGCCCGAAATCATCCCCGGCCTGCACCGCCGCGCGGCCACGTGGTTCGAAGAGGCGGACATGCCCGAACTGGCCATCGGCCATTGGCAGGCGGCGGGCGATATGGAGAGCGCCGCGGATCTTGCCGAACGGGTGGCCTATCCGCACCTTTTTGACGGCCGCAATGACGAGAGCGTCGGGGCGTGGCTGCGGATGTTCGACAACACCGAGATATTGCGCCAGCGACCTATCCTGGCCATGTGCTATGCATGGATGCTGACCCGGGGGGCCAGGTTCTGGGACGCACAGGAACGGCTGCTTGAGGCCGAGTCTGCCCTTTTCTCCGAAAACCGTGGAGGCCTCGGCAAAAAAGAGGCCGAGGAAGTTTCAGGGCAGTTGCTGCAGATCCGGGCCGCGATCCAGATTCTTCATCAGGGCGATATGCCCGAAGCCGTCCGGAGCACCGAGGCGGCACTGAAGAAGGCAGCGCCCGCCGACGCCCTGTCCCGCGCGATCGCGGAATTTGCCATGGGGCTGGCCTATCTGCTGATGGGCGACCCGGTCCCGGCCGCAAACGTCATGGAGCGCGCTCGGAAGGAAAGCGGCCGAGCGGATACGCCATTTCATACGTCGGGCCTCACCGGATATTTTCATCTGTTGTCGAATACGTATCTTGGCCACACCGGCAAGGCCATGCACGCCGTGGAAGAACTGCTGCAGCACTGGGAGGACCAGGGCCGCCCGCCGGTCCCGATGATGGGCCTCGCCCGGATGGGGCTGGGTCAGATTCACCTGAACCGGCTCGAGATCGGCGCCGCCGAGCCGCATATCGTGGACGGACTCGCCCTCGTTGATCTGGGCTACGAGAAGCTTGGCTATGTTTTCGGTCATCTGCTGCATGCTGAATTCCTGCGAGTGACCGGCCGGGCCGAGCGGGCAATCCAGGAAATCGAGAACGTCGTGCAGCATGCGGCCGATAACGAGATGTCCGCCCTGTCGCGCCTCGCGCGCGCGGTCCTGGCACGCCACTGGATCAGCGGCGGGTATACGGCCAAAGCTGCGGCCTGGGCGCGGGAGCGCGACATCTCTGTGCCGGAAAAACCGGATCTCGCCCAGGAAGCGGAAGGCCTGGCCCTGGCCCAATTGCAATTGCGGACGGGCCGCCCGGAACGCGCCCTGATGCTGCTTCGACGGCTCGAGGGGGCGGCCGAAAAAGCCTCCCGCCAAACCAGCCTGGTCGACATCCTCGTTCTTCAGGCTTTATGCCTCGATGCGCAGGGCCGGCGGGACGACGCTGTCGCGACAATCCGTCGTGCCCTGGAGACCGGAGAGGCAGCCGGGACGGCGCTGCCCTTCCTGCATGGCGGCGCGGGCGCGCTGGAATTGGTCGCGCTCGTCGGACGCCAGAACCGGCTGACCGATACGCCGGTGGCACCGGATCTTGTCCGCCGCATTCGCGAGATTCAGAATGCCGCTGCCCTTGTCGCCTCGCAGCCCCGGCCTTCCCGCTCAACCGGTGCGGCACAGGCGCCGGATGAAAACTCCGGCTTCCCCTTTGAGGCGCTCAGCCATCGCGAAATAGAAGTTCTCGCGCTTATGGCAGAAGGATTTTCGAATCCCGAGATCGCCGACAGGCTGTTCGTGGCAAAATCCACGGTGAAGAAACATATCAACCATATTTACGCCAAGCTGGACGTGCGCAATCGTACCCGGGCGATTGCCCGGGCGCGTGAATACGCCCTGCTGTGACAGGCCCCGGGTGCCGGGCGGCAGCCTGAACGCCGCTCGTCATTCCTGCATGGACTTCAGGTATTCAGCGAGATTCAGAATACGCCCGCGGGCTATGAGTTCGGCCGTGGGGTTCTCGACCCCGCCGCTGCCCCGCCGGTATCGCCAGCCCCAGACCGGCATGTCGCGAGAGCCATGGACCATCACATCGGCCCGCCCGTCGATAACGCGAACGACATGCTCCCACGGAAACTGACCGTTATTTCTTTTCGCCAGCGTCGTCAGGTCCGACGGGTCATCGGTCAGATACCCCTTGAGCAGGCTGGGAACAGGCCCCTCGCCCTTGCCATCCATGCCGTGGCAGGTGGCGCAGCTGTTGACGTATTCCCGCTCGCCGGAGGCCGCGGGATCATCGTCTGCCGCCTGCACCCGGGCGGTCGCTCCGAGTGCAAGGCAGAACATGGCGAGACTCAGGGCTGTCGCCCCCATCGCTGCCGAGCGCCTATTTGTCACGTTGGATATTCTCCAGATAGAGGATCAGCGACAGGATCCGGCCGCGCACTTGCGTTTCCCGGTGAGGGCCGGCCGCCTCTTCCTTGAAGCGATCACCCCAGACGGGCATTTCGCGGGTGCCGTGGACACCGATCTCATCCCGGCCGTCGATCGTCCGGTAGATGCGCATGAAGGGGAAATTCCCGTCATTCCCGATCGAAAGGGCCGTCAGGTCTTTCGGCTTTACGCTGAGGTAATTGGCAACCGGCCCTTCGCCGCGCCCGTCCGCGCCGTGACAGCCGCCACAATAGGCTCGATATTCGCTCTCGCCGACCGTATCGGCCGTCTCGGCAGCACTCGCCGTGGCAAGCGGGAAGAGAAGGGCCACCAGGAGCGCCGCGCCGCGGCAAGCGGTCCGGGTCATCCGGTCACGGAAATTGCGGGAGAGCCTGAATTGACAGGTCATAACCAACCTCCATCTCTATTTCGGCTGACTATGAGGCAGAGCACTCGGGCGTCCCTTGACCTGCGTCAAGGAAAGGGATCGCTATGCGAGGGGGTAGCGCGGGATCGGCCGGGCCAGCGCGCGTGGCGCGCCCTCCAGGATTCGAACCTGGGACCTACGGCTTAGAAGGCCGTTGCTCTATCCAACTGAGCTAAGGGCGCCCGCGCGTTTACCTGAAATTGTCGGCATAGCTCTTGAGCCGCGGCGTTGGCCGCTTCACTTCGTCGGCAACATAGGCATACCCCTCACGCTCCGCAAAGGCGATAGCCTCTTCCCTGCTGGGAAAGCGCAGCCTGACCTGCTGGGTCGTGTCGGCCGAACTCGTCCAGCCCATCAGCGGGTCCTGCGAACGCGGTCGCTCGGGAACGAATTCGGCCACCCAGTGACCCGTCTGGGCCTTCCCCGATTGTGTCGCCGTGCGGGCGGGTGCGTAGATATGAAGCTTCATCTTCCATTGTCCAAGACTGACCGACTCCACGTCCTGGTCGGGGCGCCCGGATTCGAACCGGGGGCCTCCTGCTCCCAAAGCAGGCGCGCTACCAGGCTGCGCCACGCCCCGTGGAGACGCGGATACGGGCGAAATCTAGGGAGTAAGCCGCCTGACGGCAACCTTCCTGATAGGCCCCGAAGGCTCGCCACCTTCCTCGCCTGCCGGACCGGCCTGAGCCCGGTTTCCAGCATCATTTTTTGCCGCTATACCAGCCCCATGAGCGAGCTTTCCGCCGATCGCCTGCAATCTCTTGCCAAGGCCCTGCTGCCGATCGTCCGCGAAGCCGGGGCCGCGATCATGGCGCATTACGGCCGGAAACCGGATATCCGGACCAAGGCGGATCAATCCCCGGTGACCGTGGCGGACCACGCCGCCAATGATCTCATCACGGCGCGACTTGCCACGCTTGCCCCGGATTTGCCGATTATCTCAGAGGAAGGGCCGCTGGATTCGACCGGCATGGATCTCGCTCAGCCCTTTTTTCTGATCGACCCTCTCGACGGAACCAAACAGTTTATCGACGAGATCCCTGAGTTTACCGTCAATGTCGCGCTGATCGAGAATCGGCTGCCGCGCTTGGGCGTCATTCAACTCCCCGCCCTCGAGGCGATCTACTGGACCGCCGGCGACGGGCACGCCTGGCGGCAGCTCGGAGATGAACCGCCCCAACCCATTCACTGCCGCAAATCTCCCGAAGGAGGGGCCACCGCCGTGGTCAGCCGCTCGCATTTCGATGACGAGACCAGGGCCTATCTTGCCCGGGCCTCAGCGACCAGCTCCGTAACGGCGGGATCATCCCTGAAATTCTGTCGGCTGGCGGAAGGTACTGCCGACATCTACCCCCGGTTCGGGCCCACATTCGAATGGGACATTGCGGCCGGTCACGCGATACTGTTGGCGGCCGGTGGCTCATTGAGCGCCTGGGATGGCGGTTCGCTGAGCTATGGCAAGCCGGGCTTCCGCAATCCGGGATTTGTTGCAACCGGACTTTAGGTTTTCCGCTTTGAGTTTTCCACTTTGGGTTTTCCGGCGAAAATTGGGGCCGGGACGATAGCGGGCTTTCCAGGGGGGCAGGAAAGACCCGCTATCTAGCGGTACCGGCCGCGGCGTCTGGGGGGAGCCGCCTCGGGGGTTGCCGGTCCGTATTCTGTCTTCAGGCCCCGCCCCGGTTTGATCATCGCACCGGGTCAACCGACAGGAATCTGCTTCACTTTCTCTTTTGCCTGGGGCGTTTTTGGAAGTCTGACCGTCAGAACTCCTTTCTTGAGTTCCGCCTTGGATTTATCGACGTCCACATCGGCCGGCAAAAGAACGGAGCGTTGAAAGGCACCAAATACGCGCTCAAGTTTCTGTATCTCCTTGTCGCCTTCCTCTCTGGTCTCCTTCTCCGTTTTTCCCCTGACCGTCAGAACGCCATCGCTGTAACTCAATTCGATGTCCTTCTCATCGACTCCCGGCAAATCCATCCTGATTTCAATCGAATCATCATCCTCGAGCATGTCCATGCGGGGAAGAAACGGGCCGGCGGCAAGCCATCCGCCCTCCTCCTCCTCCCGGCCCGGCCCGGGCGTGAATTCGTCGAACAATTGCTCCATCTGGCGGCGCAGTGCGCCGAAAGGCTGGTGTCCCCAGAACCCCGGCATAAAGTGACGAGAAGGTAGTGTTCTTTGCTCGGATCTCTTGACCATTGCTTTCTCCACTCAAAGACCGCCGTGGGAAATTGCCTCGCGGCTACTGAAGGAGACGTCAAGCCGGAGGGCTGTGTCGGATTTTGCCGGATACGGCCCTTGCGACAATGACCTAGGTCAAGGCAGAATGGCCTCGAAGCTGACGAGCAACGCAAACACCTAACACTGCAGTCACAACGGTTTCGGGAGCCGCGTTCAGATGTCCGTCGTCCTGGCCCTTGCGATCGGCGCCAAGTCAGATCGCCGCGTTATCGAAACGGCGGCCCAGCTTGCGATCAAGCTCGGTGGGGTGCTGGACGTTCTGTTCGTGCACCAGGACCCGTCCCGGACCCTTCCCTTCACGGCCGAAGGATTGAGCGGCGCGGTGATGGAAGAGGTGCAGTCCGCCGTGCTGAAGGAGAACGAAACCCGGCAGCGGATAGCGCGGGCGGCTTTCGAGGATATCCGCGACAGCATCGCCAAGGACGCGGACCTGCCTTGCGACTGGCAGGAAATCACCGGCGAAGAAGGCGAAGCGCTGGGGCACGTCGGGCTGCTTTCAGATCTCATCGTTATGGCCCAGCCCGGCCAGAACGCTGTCTCCATCGGCCAGCGCGCAAACCTCGAGGCGGCCCTGATGGATACCAAGCGCCCGGTTGTTCTCCTGCCGGCGGATCTGCAGCCGGCGAAACAACCTCACACGATCCTGGTCGCCTGGAATGAAACCCCCGAATCGGCCACGGCACTCACCAGTGCCCTGCCCCTACTTGAGGAGGCTAAAAAGGTCGTGGTCGTAACCGTCTCCAACGGCAACCGGGATATCTCCCCGGACGGACCGGTGAACTACCTCAAACGTCACGGGATAGACGCAAGCCCTGTCACCCTCAACGGTGAGCGCAGCGCGACTGAAGAGCTTTTGCTGAAGGCAATTTCCGATCATGGCGCCGATATGCTCGTGATGGGGGCCTATTCCCATAGCCGGATGCGTGAGTTCTTTTTTGGCGGGGTGACGGAGTACATGATCTCTCATGCACCGGTCCCCGTGCTGATCGCCCACTGAGTCGGCGCAACAATATCCCCTGCTATCTCTACGCATACGTTCCACGAGGGATTTAACCTTGTCCGGCAAAACCACCTTCCTGACCGATCGCCTGTACGACTGGTACCGGGCAAACACCATCCGCGAAGCTGACAGCCTGCGGGCTCTTCGGGAGAGGACCGACGACATCGAGTATTCCATGATGCAGATTTCCCCGGAACAGGGCCAGTTCATGGGGCTTCTGATGGAAATCACGGGAGCCCGGAATACGATCGAAGTCGGGACCTATACGGGTTACAGCGCGCTTGCGGTTGCGCTTGCCCTGCCGGAAGACGGCAAGGTAATCGCTTGCGATATTTCCGAGACCTATACCGCAGTTGCCAGGGAGTACTGGGAGAAAGCCGGGGTTGCTCACAAGATCGACCTCGTGCTCGGTCCCGCCATTGCGAGCCTGGAAAAACTTCTCGCTGACGGGCGGGCCGGAGATTTTGATTTTGTTTTCATCGATGCGAACAAGGACGATTACGACAGGTATTATGAACTGGCGCTAAAACTCCTTCACCCCGGTGGGCTGGTGGCTATCGACAACACTCTCTGGGGAGGAGATGTCGCCAACCCCGAAAATCAGAAAGACTCGACCCAGGCGATCCGCGCCCTCGACCGAAAAATCCGGGAGGATGAACGCGTGAGCATGTCCCTCCTTCCCATTGGCGACGGCCTGCTTCTTGCCCGGACTCGGGGGTAGTCGATTTTTTTTGGCGGAAATCCGCGATATTTTTAACATCTTCTTAAATGTTTCCCGGCCAAGCTTCAGATGGAGCCAGGAAGGCTCCGTCCTTAGGGAGACTTGGCATGAAGCCCGCGAATCTTCTCATTTTTGTTGGCCTGAGCCTGGCGCTCTCGCCCTTCAAACTTTCCGCCGCCGAAACCGAATGCGGCCCCCGGGAAACCGTCCTTGAGGGGCTTGCCGCCGGATACGACGAAGCCCCGGTTGCCGCCGGTCTCGCCGAAAACGGCATGCTTGTCGAAGTTCTGACAGCTACGGACGGAACGACCTGGACAATCATCGCGAGCAGCACCGACGGCACCGCCTGTCTGGTCGCCTCGGGACAGAGCTGGCAGGCAAAGCAGCTCCCCGCCGGAGACATGGGGGCGGCGGCACGCGGCTACCGCATCCCGGCACCGGCAACCGAACTGGACGGTTAGGGCAAGGCCCCACAGGAAAATTCGCGGAAGTGGACACAGTCCCCTGGCGCCAGGCCACGCCGGGCGGCCTCGCCCCCCCGTATTTCGAGGACCGCGCGCACCGGACCGGGCGACGCGATGAGATCGGTCGAGTTGGGCGTCGTCCGATCAACGATGGCGGCAATCCGTCCGCTGGCGTCGATGAAGATCATATCCAGGGACAGCGGCGTGTTCTTCATCCACATGGCCACACGCCGATTGTGCGCGAGAAGAAAAATCATGCCCTTGTCGGATGCCAGGGTCGTCCGATACATCAGGCCCTGCGCGCGGGCTTTTTCATTATCCGCGATTTCGACCTCGAACCGATGTTCCCCGCCGGCACCCCGGATCACCAACTCTTCAGTTCCGGATGATGCAACGGCAACGCCGGCCCCCGCACAGAGGGCGCTGCTCAGGCCGACAAGGACCACGAAAATTCGGCGAACTCGCGCCCGCATCATGCAGCGACCGGCCCGGCCAGCATTTTTACCTCGTCACGCACGTGTCCCGGGCGAGGCTGGTCCATCAGCGTTGTAAACCACGCCTCCGGGGGGTCTTTGGCGAGGCGGTGCGACCAAGAAATGGCCCGCAGACGCCTTTCGGCCCCTTCAGGCAGGCGCTCGGGGATGGCCGAGCCGCTCAGCGTCGCCCAGATACCCGCCCAGCAACGGCCGACCGACCAGGGATTATATCCGCCCCCTCCGACAACGAGCGTGCGGGGCGCCAGATCGGCGAGGACCGCAACGGTCTCCCATAACGCGCGATTGGACAGGGCCAGCCGCGACAAAGGGTCTTCCAGAAGGCCATCCGCGCCCCCCTGGATGAAGACGATTTCGGGCTCGAAATCTTGCGCCAACGGCAGGATTGCTTCGCTCATCAGATAGCCCAATTCGCTGTCGTTGAAGCCCCGGGGGACAGGAAAATTCCAGGCCGAGCCCCCGGCCCTGTCTTCCTTGCGCCCGGTGAAAGGCCATCTCCGCGCCTCATGGACGGAAATCATCCGGACCCGCTGGTCCCCCGCGAAGCGGTCCTCGACCCCGTCCGGGTGGTGCGCGTCCAGATCGACATAAAGCACGCGGCTGAACCCGTTCGCGAGGAACCGGCAGATACCCAACACCGGATCGTTAAGGTAGCAAAAGCCGCTCGCCCGGTCGACGCGGCCATGGTGCGTGCCGCCGGCCGGATGATAGACGATGCCCGGCGCCGCCAGCAGTTCCGCCGCGAGGAGAGTCCCGCCCGCGGCCGTAGCCGGCCGCGTGAAACATTCCGAGTAAATCGGATTTTCGATCCCGCCCAAGTTGAAGCGCAAAGACAACTCGCGCGGGAGGACGCCCGTCTCCTCGGCCTGGACAAGGGCCGCGATATAGGCGGGGTCGTGGAACGCGTGCAACTCGTCCGGAGTGGCGCAAGGACTGTCCAGGTAGGAGCCCGGCAAATCCAGCCAGTTCAGCTCCCGGCACAGGTCTATTGTCGTCGAGACCCGGGGGATGTTGAGCGGGTGCCGGCTGCCGTGTCGGAGCGGCCGGAAGATCTCGCTCCCGATGAAATAGCATGGTCGTGTCATCGCCAGGGTGAAAGACTAGGTGGGGAGCCCTGAAGCGTCAATCCGGACGACGCCCGACAACCGCCAGTGCCGTGCCGGAATTGAGGTTTGCCTTCCCCGCGCCCTCCAATTAGGCTCAGCACCAGAACCCAGGGCTTCGAGGAAGAAAATGCCATTCAAGACCATACTGGTGCACGTGGCCTCCGACGATGCGTGTATCGAGCGCGTAAAGCTGGCCGCCGGCATTGCCGAGAAATTCGGGGCCCACGTGGTGGCCCTCTACATCACCTCTCCCGTTCACATGCCCGCGGGGATTTCGGGCCGGGGCGCCTCCCATGCCTTCCTGGCGGAAGCGACCGAAATCGCGCGTGAAAAAGGTGCCGCGCTGGAGAAGGAGATCATCGATCGGCTCGGCTCCCTTGGCGTAAAATCATGGGAATGGAAGATCGAGGAAGGCGATCACCTCGAAACCCTCACCCATTATGCCAACCTCGCCGATCTGGCCATTGTGGCCCAGTCGGAGCCGCACACGCTCGAGGACAAGGTCGTGATGCAGATTCCCGACCATCTCGGTCTTCATGCCCCCTGCCCAGTCCTGGTCTTCCCGCTCCACGAAACGGCGCCACCCGGAATCGGAAAGAGGATTCTTGTCGCCTGGAAAGACAAGCGCGAGGCGACGCGCGCGGTCCGGGAGGCGCTGCCCTTCTTGAAGTCAGCGGAAGAAGTCATCCTGTTTGCCCCGGTTACCTCGAACGAAAAATTCGAGACCGGGCGGGATATCTCGACCTTCCTCGCACGCCACGGGGTGAATTGCAGCGCCCGTACGTCATCCGATGATCGTGACGCGGGCCCGGCTATCCTGAGCCTCGCCGAGGCGGAGAATTGCGACATGGTGGTCATGGGCGCCTTCGGCCATTCGAGGTGGCGCGAAATGGTTCTGGGCGGCGCCACCCGCCATATCCTTCAGCACATGGCGGTCCCGGTCTTCATGACTCATTAGCCCTGCCAGCCGGGCCTACCTCAGAAGAACAAGAAGGTGACGACGGCGAAAATCGGCAGAAGGAAGAGCGCCGACCACCCCATAAACCCGAAAAAGCTTGGCATCTTGATGCCACGTTCCTCGGCGATCGAACGCACCATGAAATTCGGCGCATTGCCGATATAGGTGTTCGCTCCCATAAAGACGGCGCCGGCCGAGATCGCCAGAAGCGTGGTGGCCAGAGGCCCCATCAGGGTCGCCGCGTCACCACCGGCGGTGTTGAAGAACACCAGATATGTCGGCGCGTTGTCGAGGAAGCTGGAGAGCACTCCCGTCAGCCAGAAATAGGCGGCATTGTTCGGCTCGCCCCCCGGCCCCGACACCATCGAGACCACCGGTTCCAGCGCCCCTGATGTGCCCGCCCGCAGAATGGCGATGGCTGGAATGATCGTGAGAAAAATACCCGCAAAGAGCTTGCCGACCTCAACGATCGGAAACCAGCTGAACCCGTTAGCCTTGCGACTTTGCGCGCTGGTGAACGACCAGGACAGGAATGCGAGGAACAGCAGCAGCAGGTCCCGGGCGATGTTCTGCAGCTCGACATTGACGTGGTAGACGGTAAACGAGATTCCCGGCTTCCAGATCCCGCTCAGCAGAACGGCGCCAACCACGCCTGCCAGCAGAATGATGTTCTGCGCGCCCTCCAGCCCGAGGGGCTCATCCGTATCCACGGACTGTTGTTTCGCTTCCTTGCGGAAATAATAGCTGTCCAGAACATAGAAAATTGCCAGAAGACTGGCGGCGACCAGCAGCATCGGCAGCAGCATGTGGCTCGTCGGCCAGAAGAAGTCCACCCCCTTGAGGAAACCCAGGAAGAGTGGCGGATCGCCAAGGGGCGTCAGCGACCCCCCGATATTGGCGACCAGGAAAATGAAGAACACGAAAACATGCACATTGTGCTCGCGCCAGGCATTGGCCTTGATCATCGGCCGGATCAGGAGCATTGCGGCGCCGGTCGTCCCCATCCAGCTGGCGATCGCTGTACCCACCCCCAGGAGCCCGGTATTGACGACGGGTGTCGCTCGCAATGCCCCTTTGAGACGGATTCCTCCGGCGACTGTAAACAGGGCGAAAAGCAGAATGATGAAAGGGATATATTCGAGGAACAGCGTGTGCAGCACCTCGTAGAGAGCCAGTTCGAAGCCGTAAATGATCGTGAAGGGGCCGATAAAGGCGAGGGCCCAGGCGCCGGAAATCTTACCGAAATGGTTGTGCCAGAGCGTCGGAGCGAGCAGCGGCAGGATCGCGATTGACAAAAGGATGCCGACGAACGGCACGATCCAGATCAGCCCCAGTTCTCCGCCATCGAGATGAGGGGCCCCGGCCGTGGCGGCCCAGGCCGCGGCATCGGGGACCAGCAAGCCACCCCCCAGCAACATCGTCGCAATCACCGCCCTGAGGGCTCCGCAGTCCCGCCGCGAGGCAGTCCTGGAAAGACGGGCCGCGCCATCAATACGCTCTGTCGTCATCGTGCTGTACGCTCTGTCGTCATTGTGCTGTCAATCACTCGCCTGAATCCGCGATCTTACGGCGCGTGAGTATGCCCGACGGGCCTCCCAAGGCCAAGCCTTGCCGGCCCTCCCCGCCGTCGTCCGCCCCGCCCGAGTCGCGAGCCAAGAAAACAAGAAAAAACGGGCCGAATCGGCCCGTTTCTCCTGCTCGGCAGCAGCCCCGCAATTCGGTCTAGAGTTTTACCGTGACGGCCTTGGTCTCGGTGTAGGAATTCAGGGCCTCGTGGCCCATTTCCCGGCCCCAGCCCGATTGCTTGTAGCCGCCAAAGGGCATCGCGGCGTCGAACACGTTATGGCAATTTACCCAGACCGTGCCTGACTTTATGCGGTGGGCCAGCTTGTGGGCCATGGACAGATCCTTCGTCCAGATACTGGCCGCCAGCCCGTAGATCGTGTCGTTTGCCTGCTTTGCGAGGCGATCAAGATCGTCGTCATCGAATGGCTCCGCGCAAAGCACCGGGCCGAAAATCTCTTCGCGCACGACCTTCATGTCCGGCTTTGTGTTCGTCAGAACTGTTGGTTCGACGAAGTAGCCGGCATCGCCCTTTTTGGCGCCGCCGGAAAGCGCCCGGGCGCCTTCACTGAGACCGGATTCGATATAGCCGGTCACACGTGCCAGTTGTTCCTCGGAAACCAGCGGACCCATCTGGGTCGCCGGATCGAGCCCGGGACCGACCTTGATACCCTTGGCGTGTTCCGCCACCCCCTCGACAATCTTGTCGAATACGTGCTTGTGCGCGTAAAGCCGGGAGCCGGCACAGCAGGTCTGTCCCTGGTTGAAGAAAATTCCCATGGAGGCCCCGGCTATGGCCTGCTCGATATCGGCATCCGGCAAGATGATCGTGGGCGATTTGCCGCCCAGCTCGAGCGTGACTTTCTTGAGGTTGGTGTCTCCGGCCGCCTTGGCGATCAGCCGGCCCACCTCCGTAGAGCCGGTGAATGCCACCTTGTCCACATCGGGGTGTGCCGCCAGCGCGGCACCCGCCGTCTCGCCGTAGCCGGTCACGACATTGACGACTCCTTCCGGAAATCCGACTTCCCCGATGAGTTCGCCCAGCCGCAAGGCGCTCAGGGGTGTCTGTTCCGCGACCTTGAGCACAATGGTGCAGCCCGCCGCGAGGGCGGGACCAAGTTTCCACGACGCCATGAGAAGCGGGAAGTTCCAGGGAATGATCTGTCCCGCCACGCCGACCGGTTCGCGCCGCGTATAGGCCAGGAATTCGCCCGGCATGGAGAGGGACTTCGTGTTGCCCTCGATCTTGGTCGCCCATCCCGCCATATAGCGGAAAAGATCGGCCGAAAGCGGCACGTCTGCGGCGCGGGCCACGGAAACCGGCTTGCCATTATCAAGGGATTCGAGCTCGGCCAGTTCATCGAGATGTGCCTCGATGGCGTCGGCAAGTTTGCCCAGCAACCGTCCACGCTGCGACGGGGACATGGTATGCCAGGGGCCGCTCTCGAAAGCCTTGCGCGCAGCACTGACAGCGCGATCGATGTCCTCCTTGTCGGCTGCCGGCACATTGGCCATGATCTGGCCCGTCGCTGGATTATAAACCGGCAGGGTTTCTCCCGAGGCTGCGTCCACCCATTTGCCGCCGATCAGCATCTGCCGTTTTGCCGACAGGAATTTCGAAACCGCGGCACTCATCTGATTTTCGGTTACGCTGACATCCATCTGTCTGTTCCTCCCTTGCCCGCCCGTCCCGATATCAGGCAGGTCGTGGCCGTTAGCCTAGCGTTTTCAAAAGTCTACGCCGGCACCCGGCCAGCTTCAAGAAAGCCGTGCCGCAATTGCGGTTTTTCATCGATTTTCCGTGGCCGCCAAGCGGCAGGACAGGGTCCGGACGGGCCCCGCGATGCGGATCGCTCAGGCCCGGCAAAGGCGCTGTTTTATTACCCCTTGCGGTCGAGCAACTCGCCCGGTGGAAGCGGGCGGGGACCCAGAATTTCAATCGCCCGGGTGTAACAGGCCAGCTTGACGGACGCATCGTGGATCGGCTCCCCCCAGCCGGCATCGGCCGGAACAGCCTGGGCCGCGGCAGCGGGTCCGGCATCCTCTTCCCCGGTCCCGCCATAGGAGACCGGCTCCATCGATTCCGCCTCCTTGAAGAGGGATGTGACCTGATCCGATAACCTGTCCCTCATCTCCCGGGCATCCTCATCGGGCAGACCGGCAAAGCCGGACAGGATCTTTTCCGGCAGCCATTTGCGGCTTTCCGGCTCCGGCACCCGGCGATCCGGCGGTCCGTCATCTCCATCCTGCGGCCCCTGATCACCCCCGCCCTTCTGCCGGCCGCGAATGGGGCCCGGTCCGACAACACCGTCAACCGCGCGAACCCGGTTACCAGGCCCGCCCGGCGCAACGGCACCCGTCGCGGCGGCAACGCCGCTTCCGGCCCGGATAGTGTGACGGTCGGATACGTTCAAGACGGAGGTCTCCCTTCACCGTCAAGTAAAAGTTGTAATGCTTCAAAGATCAATACTTAAATTGATATAATATTACTATATTTATAGTATACTTTTACTCAAAGTCGCGACAAATTTTGCTAAAGTTTTAGGTAATCATCCACCCCGCGATCCATGGTTGCGGGCCGGTCAGCTCCACCCTAAGGTGCGCCGCCGGCCCCAGGAGCCCAAGATTGCCAAAGCCCCCCCATCCCACGCCTGAACGGGATTACGCCCCCTTTTTCTGGCTCCTTCTCCCACCCTTATTCTGGGCCAGTAACATCGTTGCCGGCCGGGCGGTCGTGGACACGGTCTCGCCATTCACCCTTACGCCCCTCCGCTGGCTTCTTGGGGCGTTTCTCCTCAGCCTGCTCTGCGGCCGCCAGCTCTGGCGTGAACGCTTTCTCGTCCGCGAGGAATGGCCGAAACTCATCCTCTACAGCATCACGGCCATCATCGGCGTGAATATCCTGGCCTATTTCGCCGTCCTCCATACCGAAGCCGTCAATGCCGCCATCGTGAACGGCCTGTTGCCGATCGTAATCATCCTGGCATCGTGGATTGGTCTCGGCGAACGCCTGACCCGACGCCAGACCCTGGGCGTGACAATCTCCTTTTTGGGGATTGTGGTGGTCGCGGCGCGCGGAAGTCTCGACGTACTGCTCGGGCTTCAGCTCAATCCGGGCGACCTCTTCATGCTGGCGGCCTTGACCATGTGGGGCACCTATTCGGTCGCCTATCGCCGTTTCAAGACGCGTTTCTCGCCCCTTCCCTTCGCCACCATCATTGCCTTTCTGGGCGCGCTCCTCACGCTGCCCCTGATGGTGTGGGACATCGGCACCGGCGGCCGGCTGCCGGACACACCCCAGCTGATGGGGATTGTGGTTTATATCGCGCTTTTCCCATCCTGTGCCGCGCTTCTCATCTGGAACCGCGCCGTCGCGGCCGTGGGACCCAACACGGCCGGATATTTCACCAACCTGATCCCCGTTTACGGCTCGCTTCTCGCGGTGGGACTGCTGGGGGAGGCGTTTCACCCCTATCACATCGTCGGGATTTTCCTGATCTTTGTGGGAATTTATTTTGCTGTGGTGAGCGCCCGCACCGCCCCACCCGACGCGCGACGGATCGGCTAGACGGCAGACAGACCGGCCGATCGACGGAGCGTCTAAAGGAAAACGTCCCCGCCATTGGGACTAAGGCATTGGCCCCGGAAATGGCGCGCCTGTTCGGAGGCAAGAAACAGGTAGGCCGGCACGATCTCGTCGATCTCGGCCAGTTTACCGCGCGGGATCGATTGGCGGATGGCTTCCAGCATGTCCGCCGGCACGTCTTCCAGCATCGGCGTCATCGTAGCGCCTGGCGCGACGCAATTCGCCCAGATTTCCCGCTTGCCGATTTCAAGCGCGAGAGAGCGTGTAAAGGACAGGATGGCGCCCTTGGCGGCCGTGTAGTGGGAAAAGCCGGGCGCACCCTTATAGGCCAATTGAGACGCCGTGTTGATGATGGCGCCGAAATTGCGCGCATACATGGCAGGGAGGACCGCGCGGGTGCAGAGGAATGTGCCGCGAAGATGGACCGCCATGACGCGGTCCCACATCTCGGCCGGCATGTCCTCGACCGGCGCACTGGTGGCGATACCGGCATTGTTGACCAGGATATCGATGCCGCCGAAGGTGTCGGTTACTTCCGCCACCATCGCCGCCACCGCCGCCTCGTCCGAGACATCCCCCTCGACCGCTATCCCCCGGCGCCCGCGCTTGGTGATCTCTTGAGCCACGGCCATGGCCTCTTCGCGCGCGCCCGCCTCAGGGTAATTCACCGCGACATCCGCCCCGGCCTCGGCGAAGGCCAGGGCGACGCCCCGGCCAATGCCCCGATTTGCTCCGGTTATCAGAGCCTTGCGCCCGGAGAGGGCTGTCATGCCTGTCTCCCCTTCCGGCTCACACGGGATGCTTCGCGAGGAAGCCGTCGAGCGCGGCGACGCATCCGTCAGGATCCCGATCGCACTCGAAATCCATACCACCCACCACGGCCTCCTCGGCATCCGGCCGAGCCGCGACGGCGCGCTGATGAAACGGCCAGACGACGTCGTCCGGGGCGCAGATATTCAGGATAGGACACGCGACCCGGGCGTAAAGCGCCTCGAAATCCTGGTCCCAGACCGCATTGAAGGCCTGAGGTGTGGCTTTCCAGCCCCTCAGATGATCCACGAGCTCCCGGTGATGCAGCTCCGTCGTCGTGTTGGCCCCGAGACCCGCCAGATAATCATGCGCGACCTTAAGATAGGCCCCGCTTGGCTCGGGACGAAACGGCGCATCAAAGGTCTTGCGGTAGTTCTCCCGTTCTTCCGCCGTCGCCAGGACCGCGCCCATCAGGGTCAGGGTTTGCGTGCGTGCCGGCATCGTGCGGACCGCCATGTCGACGGCGATACACCCGCCGGTATGATGACCACAGAGATGGACCTTCCCGGGCCCGGGATGGAGTGCCGAGACCGCTTCCGTCAGCACGTCTGCATAATAGCCGATGCCCGGGATACGGTCCGTCCCGAACGAATAACCGAACCCCGGCGTATCCAGCGCATACATTCGGTACCGGCCGGCGAGACGGACCATCATCGCCTCGAACATCGAGCCGCTGGATGCTGTCTGATGAAAGAAGAACACAGTCGGGCCGACGCCCTGATCCTCGGCCCGGAAATGGATCTGCCCTTCCGAGGTATCGACATAGCCTTTGCGCAGCATTCCTAGAAACCGTTTTTCTTGAGAAAGTTGCGGATGGCCGTGGCCGATCCGTCCGGGTCGAGGTCGGGTTCGAAATTTGCCCCCTTCAGCTCGACCATTTCGGCGTCAGGATGTGCCTCCTTCGCCCGTGGCAAATAGGCGTACAGCACATCGTCCCTGGCGGCCATGATCAGGCAGGGGCACGTGCATTTTCTGAAGAATGCCGGGAAATCCTGCTTCCACACGGCGTCATAGGTCAGGGCACGGCCCTTCCAGGCCCGGAGCATATCGGTCACTTCCCGATGATGCAGGTCGACGCGTCCGGCCACCCCCAGCTCATCAAGATATTTCCAATTCTGCATCAGGTGGCTGCCGTCGGATTTTGGCGTGAACGGACCCGAAAAATGCTTTGAGAACTCGTCCCGTTCCGCCTGAGTCAGCTGCACGGGTCCAAACAGGCTGAGGGTCTTGACGCGGTCCGGCCATCCGGCCCCCATCTCGACGGCCATGCAGGCTCCAGTATGATGCCCGACAAGATGAAATTCTCCCACGCCCAGATTATCGAGCGCTTCCATGAACACATCTGTGTAGTAGGAGATCGCCGGCAATTCATCGATATCATACGATCCGCCGAAGCCCGGCGTATCCAGGGCGTATATCTTGTAGTCTTTCTCCAAACGGCTGATGACCTGCTCCCACATCGCCCCGCTTGAGGCCGTCTGATGCAGGAAAACGATCGGTACGCCGCTTTCCGGTCCCGCTTCCCGGTAGTGGAGCTGCCCGTCCTTCACGTCGACATAGCCCTTGCGCACTGCCATCGGCCGCTTTCCCCCTGTCAGATTAGAATAGGATTACCTCAGGCCGAGAGAGCCCGGATTCATCAACCGGTCGGGATCCAGATGTGACTTCACCGCTTCGAGAAGATTCCAAAGCCCGTCATTGTTCATGGCCTCGCGATAGGGATAGTAGCGGCCTATCTGAAGGTGGCATGCACCATGCTCGAAGAAAATATCCCGGAGGCCGTCGCGAAGCTTGAGAGCAATTTCGCGACTGTCCATGTCTTTTGAACGGCCCGACCATTTTTCGCGATTTTTCTCCTCGAGCTTGTCCAGTCGGAATTCCTGAACCTCGTCATACCAGTAGAAGCTTGGCTCGATGACGAATTCCGATCCCGAGAAACAGGTCAGGTAGGAGGTGCGGATGTTGTGCTTGTCCATCAGTTCCTTGTTATCGGCGAAATATTTCTCGATCAGCTCACCCATTTCGCGCGCGCGCGACAAGGGGATAAAGCAATGAATCGGCAACCATATTTCTCCATCCGAGCCCAGGATGACGCTGCTGACACCATCAAAGGGGACCGAATTGAAAACGGTCGGGATGCTGTTGTCGATCTCGATCCCGCCGTTGGCTTCGCAGATCTCCCGTCCCATCTCCATGTGCTCGTTCGCCACCACGGCGTTATGAGCTTCAAAGGTCATGTGTAACGAGTATTTTATGTCCTTAAGGACTTTCTGGCCGGCGAGCGCTACCCTGAGCGTTCTCCAAAGCCCCCCCTTGCGTGCCACTCCGGCAAGCGTCGACAGCCCCTGCTTGAACGTAAAGCCCAGCTTCTCGAACCCGGCATTGTAATAGGGATCAAAGCCGTAGCACTCGGCCGCGATCCGAAGACGCGCCAGTTCCGTCTGGGTGTTCAGCATCTGATCAAGTGTATCGAAGGCAAACGACATCGTCGCCGTCACCTTCGGAAATTTGACCAATCGCAGCGTCGCACGCGCCTTGAAGCCGAGTGCGCCCGTATCGGCTGTAAAGATTCCCGTCAAATCGGGGCCAAAATGGCGGTAGAAGGGATTTGAGTTCTTGTGGGCCCACGATCCCGTCCGGACCAGGGAGCCATTTGCCGTCACAATTTCGAGGCCAAGCACACTCTCGGCGACGGTGTTGTAGATGCCCGAGCCCAGGAACAGGCTATTTTGTGAGAGAGCGCCGCCCACCGTGGCGAACATCCCGGAAAGCGGGCCATAATATGGGGTGCGCACCCCTTTGTCCCGCAGGGCTTCATAAAGCTGCTTCCAAGTGCAGCCACATTCCACAGTGACGTACATGTCCTCTGTGTTGATTTCCACGATCCGGTCGAGGCGCCGGGTGTCGACGCTGATCGTGGCTTCGCGGTCAGGCGTATAGCCCTTCGTATAGGACATGCCCCCACCCCGCGGGATTACGGCAAAGCCGGCACCGGTCACTTCCCGGACAACCGCCGACAGCTCCTCGACGGTAGCCGGCTGCACGACCGCTGTTGCCGATGAGAACGGCAGGTAGCTCAAATCCCGGCTGAAATAGTCTCTTTCCCGTTCCGCCGTCAGCACATGCTCCGCGCCGACTACTGACCGCAACCGGTCGATTACCGAATGGTCAATATTGGATTCGACCTGTACAGACATGACTGCTTCCTCCTCCGCGCGGCGCTCCGCACCCGTCTAAACCAGGACGTTCTCGCCGCTCATCCAGACAAAGACACGCTGGAATTTTCCGTCCTTCAGGTACCAGTGGTTTACATTCATCAAGGTCGTGTGCTCGCTGCCCTTATCCAGTTCCACGCGGAACCGCGAGGACACTGCCTGCCCTTCGACATCCGCGATGGTCTCGAAGTCGGCATGAAGGATCGTGTCGTATTCGAAGAGACCTTCGAACATCTTCCTGATCCCTTCGTCTCGACCTTCGTGGACAGTGAAATGAGATTGAATCGTAAAGACGGCGTCCGGATTGAAATTGGCCAAAACGGCCTGCATATTTTTTTTATCGACGTTGCCGAAGTATTTTTTCTGCGCGATGTCGATCAGCTCTTCCCGGCTCAAACGCTTCGTCATATCCAGAAACTCCTTATCAATTCTACCGAATTCAGCGAGCGCTCAGCAGCGCTCCGATGATAGCTGCATCCTGTGGCGCTTCAGGCGATGGAAACGCCTTTTTGCTATGGCTTAAGCCGAGTTCAAGGAAGAGTTCGGCCATTTTGTAGGCGATCAGACCGGGGTTAATCACCGGCACCCTCAGCCTCTCCGACAGATATCCGTGCGATTGATGCATCGTTGTCGAACCGAGCACGATCACATCCGCATCGTCTTCCTCTATCGCTCTTGTCGCCTCCGTCTCGAGTTTCCGGAATACCACTTCTTCCTTGCCCTCAAGCAGTTCCTCGAGATCCGGCCGCGTGTCGATCGATCGCATTGAAGCGAGACGAGGCCAAAGCTTGTATTCCGTCAAGGTTTTCTCATAGAGCGGGAACCATTCGTCCCACATGGTAATGATCGAGAATTTCTTACCCAGCATACAGGCTATGTGGAACGCGACCATCCCCGGGGCGATTACAGGGATCGAAAGCCGCGACCTGAGGGGGTACAGGCCCGAATCGCTGACCGTATCGATGCAGACGGCGTCGTATCCTTCTTCTTCCGCTTTCAGGCCTGCCTCGAACGTAAAGGAATCCATCAGCAACATGTCGTAGAAACTGTCGCCAAGTGCAGCGCCGTTCTTCACGGAAACGAATTCAACCTCGAACCCTTCACGCCGGAGCGCCGCGGGCAGTTGTGCGGCCCGGTTGGCGACGCCGGCCGCGTCCATTGGGATGGGAACAATAACCTTTATCCGCTTCACCATGCCGAATTCCGGCTCCAACGCTTATGAATTACTCGACGGCGACACCTGAAATAATCCGCTCGTACTCCCGGTCCTCCTCCCTGTAGCGGACGTCGTCCAGCTCCTCCTGCAGAATGCGGAGGACCCGATCCAGAAACGCCGCCCGCGCCGCATCCCGTTCCGCCTCGACCTCGGCCCCCGGCTCATAGGCATCAACATCAGCGCTTGTGAACAGCCCCTTGCCGGCGGCAATTTTTTCGACTGAATCGAGTCTGTCGCGAAGCACGGAGACCTCGCCCGCCAGGGCCATAACCATGGAGAGTATCTGATCCACCTCGGAGTTTTCGAAGAACCAGGGACGACGCCCCTTGGACGTGCGCAGGCGCCGCGCTTCCGCCAGCGGCCGTTTGGCCACCCGTTGAGGGGCGTCGTTTTTGGGCGATGGTTTGGAGCGTCGCGCTTTGCGTGCCGGAGTCCGGGCGGATGCGCCGGATGTGCTCCTTGCCGCTTTCCGGCTGGCGGATTTGGCCGCCGCTTTTCGCGTCGCTTTTTTTGCGGCTTTTCTTGCGGTTTTTTTTTCAATTTTTTTTGCGCTCTTCCCGCTGCTGCGGGCGGGTGCGCGCCTGATCGCTTTTTTCGTTCTCGCCGCCCCCTTGGCTGGTTTTCGCTTGGCTGTCGTCCGCTTTGTTTTTTTTGCCACCCTGGAACGTGTCGCCATTTTTGTTTACCCCTGTTAGGACGCCGTGGGCCTTGCCGCCCCTTGCCCGGCGGTCAGGCCGTCCCGTTGTTAAGGTCGAAAAAAGGCGAACACATCGTCTGCTGGATGCGTTCGCCGTTTTTCCGCGCGTGCGAGCCTATTTCTGGCCGCCAAATATGAACCAGGCTCCACCGCCTCCGAAGTCGCCCCCCTCAAACTTGTTTGTCTTGGTCTCCGAAGACGTCATGGGCTGAAGATGCTGGATGACCTTCGACTTTGCGAAGCCGGCCTTGGTCACGACCTTCTCAATGTCCTTGTCGTGGACAGTTCCCCAGAACGGCTCGTTATTGTACCGGGTATCCCAGTCAAGAATGAACTGTTCGTATGGCGGCATATCATGATACTGCGGCACCTCGGCGTGAAGCATCAGCCCGCCCGGTTTCAAGAGCCGGTGGGCCTCTTTCATGATGTTGTCGAGCGCCTTGTTCGATGTCTCATGCAAAAGAATATGAGAAACGATGAGATCGAAGGAGTTGTCCTCGAAATTTGTTTGCTCGGCGTTTTGCTGTGAGAAATGCACCTTCTTGCCGAGGGTTTCGGCCCGAGCATGGGCATAGCGAAGCATCGGAGCACCGATCTCGATCCCATGAACTTCCGCACCTGGGAAGGCGTCAACATAGGGCAGCGTGCTGTGGCCCACGGAGCACCCGAGGTCGAGGATCCGCTTCGGCTTGAAGTCCGGATGATGCTGCTTGATATAGGTGATGACCGTTTCCCCCATATCCTGGTTGGAATCGCCCATCCGGCCCATCGCGTAGATGTAGACCGCCCGATCATAAAGCGCGCCCGCATAGAGGTCGTCGTCAGTCAGTTCCGTGTGATAACCACCCGGCATGCAATGGATATCGACCGCGGTATGATAGGCGGGAACCTTCAGATTTGGGTCCAGCGTAAGCGACCCCAGCTTCTTTCCATTGCCACGCGCCTTTGCCTTCTCCATAAGGTCGCCCAGCTGGCGTTCCACACTTTCGCCGACGGAATCCCACATCAGTTCCTGGCTCGTACGCAGCAGCGAGGACCACATCTGATAATAAGGGTCATGGTCCATCACCTTGCGGACGTCGTGGCGAGTCTTCGCATCCCGCTTGTAGCGGCGCTTGAATTCTTCCTTGCCGCGAGACTCCCAGACTTCCTTTGTGCCGGGAGAAACCTTGGTAGCCAGATGGATCTTGAGGCTCTTGACGAAGTTCTGGCGTGCGTTCTCGTCGGCCGTGCGGCGAACGAGCATGTCGTGCTGAAGTTGTTCTGCCATGTCCCTCTCCCTTGTCCCGCCGCCAAGCCCTGCCTCGATGCGAGAGCGCCGTGCGTTAACGAGGCCGCCTCGGCTGGCTTCCTTATCTCTGGCAAAACTTTACCACAAATGGGCGATATATGTATATCTACGTATACCAGAAAAATACCACAGGGGAGCCGGCGCCCGCCGGCGCCGGAGCCTCAGGCGGAGATGGCCTCACCCGAAAGGACAAAGGCCGCTCCGCCCCCCGCACGGGCGGCCTGGAAGGCCGCTTCGGCGGGGCCCAGGAGCAGCCGACCCGCGAAAAACTCCGCAGTCGCCAGTTTGGCCTGATTGAATGCATCGGGTTTTTCGGCCGCGAGCCGGGCGGCACGGGCCCAGAGATAACCCATGGTGACGAGGCCAAATCCTCTCAGATAATCGCTCGCGCCGGCGCGTGCGGCGATGGGATCATCCGTCCATGCCGCGGTGAGAAACGCGGTTGCCGCGTGCATGGCCTGCAGGGCGGAGCGCAGCGGGGTGACGATGAAGTCGATATCCCCCCGGCCCTGGTTTTCCGAGAGGAAGGCCTCGATTTCGGCAACATGGTTCTTCCAGAGACGGCCCTCGTGGAGAGAAAGTTTGCGGCCCACCAGATCCAGCGCCTGGATTCCATTTGTTCCTTCGTAGATCGGGCCGATCCGCGCGTCGCGGATATTCTGCTCCATGCCGTACTCGCGCACATAACCGACCCCGCCATATACCTGAACGCCGAGGCTGGCGACTTCCACACCGAGATCCGAGAACAGGGCCTTTGCAACCGGAATCATCAGGTCCACCCGATCCTGTGCCGCTTGCGCCACTTCCTGCGAGCCGCATTCCGCCTCGTCAAAAGCCCGCGCAATCCAGTACGCCATCATCCGCATACCTTCGGTATAGGCCTTCATCGTGAAAAGCATCCGGCGCACATCGGGATGATCGATGATCGGCCCGGATTGCACGCGCTCGCGCGCATACCGGATTGCGTTCTGGGTTGCGTTTTCCGCCAGGCCCAGCCCCTGGAGGCCGATCTCAAAACGTTCGTAATTCATGACCGTGAACATGTTGTGCATGCCCCGGTTTTCCTCACCCACCAGATAGGCAGTCGCGCCATCGAAGTTGAGGACGCAGGTGGCCGAGCCGTTAATGCCCATCTTGTGCTCGATCCCGGCGCAAAACACAGAATTGCGCTGGCCCGGCGTGCCATCGGCGCTCATCAGCAGCTTTGGCACCAGAAACAGGCTGAGGCCGCGGGTTCCGGCGGGGGCATCCGGCAGTCGCGCCAGCACCAGGTGAATGACCTGCTCTGTAAGATCATGCTCCCCGCCCGTAATCCAGATCTTGCTGCCTTCAAGCCGGTAAGTACCATCCTCCCGGGGCATCGCCTTTGCCCGCGTCGCCCCGACATCGCTGCCCGCCTGCGGCTCGGAAAGGCACATTGTCCCGGTAAACCGGCCTGACGCGAGAGGTTCCAGGTACGCGGATTTCAACTCTTCGCTACCATGACGCCAGATAGCCTGAAAGACGCCGCGCGTCAGCCCCGGGTAAAGGGAGAGCGAGGTATTCGCCGCGCACATCATCTCTGACACTGCGACGCTTATCATGTGGGGCAGCCCCTGCCCGCCGAATGCGGGGTCGAGCGAGAGTCCGATCCAGCCGCCTTCGGCAAACTGATCGTATGCTGCCTTGAACCCGGGCGGCGTGCGAACCGCCCCGTTGTCGAAAACACAGCCCGCCTCGTCGCCTTCCCGGTTCGTGGGCGCGATCACCGAAGCCGTTACCCTGCCCGCCTCTTCAAGAATTGCCCGGTAGAGTTCGATGTCAAATTCGGAAAACGCGGCACATGCGCCGAGTGCTTCAATTCCAGCGATTTCATTAAGCGTAAATTCTATGTCGCGCAGAGGCGGTAAATATTCAGTCATTTTGCCTACCGGTGAGGACTCAAAACAAACGGGGCAGCTATCGCTGCCCCGCTTACTCGATCTGCGGCCCGCAAGCTACGCCGTGACGAGGTCGAGCAGCTTGAGCGCTTCCGACGACGCAATAACGTCCGCATATTTCTGGTTGAGGTCGTAGAGATTGGCCTTATGAGCAGGCGGATCGCGATCCCCGCAGCCATCCTCGACCACGATGGTCTTGAAATTTGAAGACAGCGAATCGACGCCAGACGCCCGGACGCAACCGCTCGTCGTGAATCCGGTCACAAACACGGTATCGACGCCAAGTGCTTCCATTTGTTCCTTCAGGCCGGTCCCGAAAAAGGCGCTCGGCCAGTATTTGACCACAACCGCCTCGTCCGGACGCGGTTCCAGGCGCGGATCGATTTCGACGAGCTCACTGCCCTTTTCCAGCAGATCCAGGGCAGGCAGCTTGGTCCGAAAAACGCTGGCCTGTTCCGGTCTGTCGTAGGCCACGGTGGTAAAAAATATCGGCAGGCCAAGTTCGCGAAAGCGGTCGGCCAGTTTCTTGATGACACCGACTTCACTGTCGAAATTTCCGCCCAGGGCGCAATTCGGATCGGTGAACCCGACAGAGGCATCAACGACGAGAAGCGCCGGTTTCTTCCCGATCCCCGTGGAGGTCTTGTCCAAGGTTGACATGGTGCGCTCCCTTCCTTCCGATTTTATTCCTGAATTATTATATAGTAACCTATTCTACGGCCGCGATGGCCAATTCCCGGCCAAAATCGAATTTGCGCACGTCGCCACGGGCCTCGCGCAGCTCTGCCCGCCGGGCCTCGGTCGCCGCCAGGTCCGGCCGGCCATCCTTGCCCAGAATCACCCCGTAATCGCGCGCCGCCTTTTCCGGGGTCACCAGAAGCCGGGCCACATCCAAGCCCACCTTGGCTGCATCACGCTCGAGCGGGTCGCCCCAGCCGCCGCCGCCGGCGGTAATGAAGAGGATCTGGTCGCCCGCCTTGACCGGCACATTATCGATCTTGGTCGGCAGGTCTTCCCGGGACCCGTCGGTCCGGATCAGCACTTTCTGCGAGAACTCGCCGTGCAGCCCGCCATTGATGCCCCAGGGGGGGATCCGGGCGCGATCATCGTGGATCGAGACGAAGCCGTCCTCGAGGCAGGTATACAGCTTTTCGATCCCGTTCCCGCCCCGGTTGAGCCCTGCACCGCCACTGTCGATACGCGATGTGTAGCGCTCCACCCGGAGCGGATAATAGATCTCAAGATACTCATTCGGAATATTGACGAATTCCGGCCACCAGGAATGGCCATCCATCCCGTCACCCACCGGGCGACCCGGGATCCCGCCATAGAGAATTTCCATGAGGTGGAAATATTCGCCGTCATCCTTCCTGTGTCCGGAATAGATGAAATAGGGCGAATCACCGTAGCCAGCCGCCGTCCCGAAGGCGGGGGCATTCGCGACCAGGGCGCCCCCAAGCACGTCGAATAGCCGCGCCAGTGCATGGGTCCGGCACCCAAGCGCCGCGGGAAATTTAGGCTTCAGCATTGAGCCTTCCGGGATATTGACGTGAAGGAGCGGATAGAAGCCGTCATTGAACATGATCGCCGGGTCATACACCATGATCAGGTAAATCCCGATGAACATCTTGAACATTTCTTCACTGAGATAGAAGTTGATTGGCCCCGGCGACTGTCCGGACGTCCCCGACCAGTCGAAATAAGCCTCGTGCCCTTCCCGCCAAAGGGTCAGCTTCATCTTGAACGGACCGTTTCCGACGCCATCGTCGTCGAGATAATCCTCGAACGAGACCGGCTCTTCCGGGAGATTCTTGACGATAAGCTCGCGCATCATCTTGTTGGTACGTTCGAGCAACGCCTCGCACCCGGCGAGATAGGTTTCCAGTCCGAATCGCTCGACAAGGTCCAGCACGCGCTGGGCTCCTATCCGGCATGACGCTATCAGCGCCTGGATATCACTGTAATTCTCGCGCGGCGTGCGGCTGTTATGCATCAGGACCTTGAAAAGATCCTTGTTATCCTTGCCATCCCTGACAATCTTGACTGGTGGAATCCGGATGCCCTCCGCATACACGGTCGAGGCGGTTACCGGCATCGAGCCAGCCACGATGCCACCTACATCCATGAGATGGCCGAACATCGAGGTAAAACCGATTCGCTCACCCTTGTAATAAATCGGCACCAGGACCAGATGATCATTCAAATGAGAGACGGACCCGCCGCACAGATAGGGGTCGTTGATGAGGATGACGTCCTCTTCCCCTATATCCTCCTCAAAATCACGTAGCAGACCCGGAATATAGGACCCGAACTGGCCCACGATCATTTTGCCCTCGCCATCACAGATCATGGGGAAGGAATCGTGCTGCTCCCGGATAACGGGCGAGAGCGCCGTACGAAACAGCATCGCGTCCATCTCGTGCCGCGCATTCCGCAATGCGTTCTCTATGATATCGACGGTAATCGTGTCGATATTCTTGGCGGTCACCTTGGCAGACATCTCGTTCTCCCGACCCGGTTAGCTGTTGGGCTGGATTACCAGGTTAAAATATTCGTCCACTGTCGCATGAAATCCGGGCTGCACAAGAGAGGTGCTGTCGAGCTGGATGACGACGGCCGGCCCCTCAATCCTGTTGCCGGGAGCCAGTTTGGCGCGGTCGTAGACAGGCGTGGTCACGAACTTGCCATCGAAATAGGCCTCATGCTCGGCATCGACAACCGCTGCACTCGCATCCGGCCCTCCCTTGGTGCCCTTCTGAAAGGCAATCCGGTCCAAGGCTCCGACCGCGATAGCGCGAAGATTGACGACCTCCACTTCCGTATCCACCGTAAACCGGTAAAGGCGCATATGCTCATCATGGAATTTCTGGACAAGCGCCGAATCAAGCGTGTCGCGTACCTCGGCCATCGTCGTGCTGATCGGCAACTCAAATCCCTGGCGCAGATATCGCATATCGACCTGATAACTGATTTGGCGCTTGTCTTCGGGCACGCCTTCGCCCGCCAGCCAGTCGAGTCCCGTCTGTCCCAGTTCCTCCAGGTCCCGAGCCAGAGCTGCAGGATCGGATTTGGAGACAGTCGTGATGTAGGTCTTGGAGAATTCGTTGCGGATGTTGGAGGCGAGAAATCCCAGGGCCGAGAGGACACCGGCCGACGCCGGGATAATGGAAGGCCAGGCACCCGACAGAACCGACAGGGCATTTGCATGCAGGCCGCCGGCGCCGCCAAGCGCCACTAGCGCGTAGTCGCGCGGGTTATGGCCCCGCTCGACCGAGGCGACACGGATCGCGCCCAGCATGTTTTCATTCACGATATCGATGATTCCGCGCGCCGCCTGAAACACATCGGTGCCAAGCTTGTCCGCCACATGTTCCTGAATGGCCTTCTTGGCGGCTTCCACATCGATCGTCATTTCGCCTCCGACGAGTTGCGGCGGCAAATAACCCAACACCAGATTGGCGTCCGTCACGGCGGGCTCTGTGCCTCCCCGCCCGTAACTGGCCGGCCCGGGTACAGCCCCGGCGCTTTGCGGCCCTACCCGAAGCGCTCCCGTGATCGGCACATGAGCAAGCGAACCGCCGCCAGCGCCGATGGTCACAACCTCCACCGAGGGAGCCCGCACCGGGTAAATACCGACCCTGGTTTCGCGAGAGATTTGCGGCTGCCCTCCCTGGGTCAAAGAGACATCGGTCGACGTCCCGCCCATATCGAAGGAAATGATGTCCGGATAACCCGATATGCGACCGATGGCCGCCGCCCCCGCGACCCCGCCCGAGGGACCGGACAGCATGGTGTTCACCGGATTATCAGCGGCCGCCTCCGCGCTCATCAGCCCGCCGTCCGATCGGACGATGTTGAGGGTCGCCGTGCTGCCTTCCGATTTCAGGCGCTGGCCAAGGCTGGACAGATAGTGGCGCATCTGCGGTTTGACGTAGCTGTTCATTACCGTCGTCAGGACACGCTCGTATTCGCGGAATTGCGGCAGAACCTCACTCGACAGCGAGATGGGAAGATCCGGCGCGATTTTGTGCGCAATTTCCCGGATGCGTTTCTCATGCGCCGAGTTGATATAACTGTTGATCAGGCCCACCGTAAGGGCCTTGATCCCGCTGTCGATCAGAGTCTTCAGGTCGGCCTCGACTTTGGCCTCGTCGAGCTCCCGCAGGACAGACCCGTTCTTCTCGATCCTCTCATTGATTTCCAGCGTGTCTTCGAGGGCCGCCAAAGGATCCGGTTTTTGCATGATCATCCAGCCGGCCAGGGGACCTGGCGTCCAGGAGCGGGCGACATGAAGGATCTGCTTGTAGCCCTCGGTCACGACCAGGCCAACGCGGGCGCCTTTTTCCTCGAGCACCGCATTGGTGGCCACCGTCGTGCCATGCAGGATATTGCTGACCTGCTTGGGGTCTATCCCCGCCTGTCCGCAAATTTTCTGGATGCCTTCAACCACGCCGATCGACTGGTCTTCCGGCGTCGACGGAGTCTTGGTGATGTGGATTTCCTTGGTTGTCTCGTCGTACAGGATCAGATCCGTGAATGTCCCGCCCACATCCACCGAAACAACGTAACTCATGCTCCCTCGACCTTCCCTTTATTCGAGGCCGGCGACCCATCTGGGCCCGGCCTGCCCGCGCCCCCCGACGCAGCCCGTCAGGCGGTAAGCGGTGAATTTGTTTTGCAGCCTGTCTGCCTTGACATACGTAAAAACCGAAAGTTCGGATGTGATACGCGGTCCAACTGGTGATTTCAAGCGTCAATCACCTTGTACAGCAAAACACCCCGGGCCAGAACCGCACCGCCCAAAAAGAAAAGGGCCGCTCGAAAGCGGCCCCATCCCTACCCTAATTGGGTCAGCTGTGCTGATCGCCTTAGAACTGGCGGGTCAGACGGATGTACAGCTGGTTGTTCTGGTTGAACGAGCCGATGATGTTGTCTTCCTGCTCGTTCGCTGCCGTTTCACCGCTCTTGCGGTCATCATTGGCGAAGAAGAGGTCCGCCTCGATGAGCAACCGCCAGGCGTCGCCCTGAACAAGGTTGACGCTCGGGATGAAGAAGGCACTGCCGTAGGACACGTCATATCCGAACGCCAGGGTCGGGTTGATCCGGTCGTTCAAGTAGTTCATGGCCAGGATGGCGGTTGCCGTCGTTTCCCAACGCTTCTTCGGCTGGCCGAAGCCGGGGCCCACCGTCAGCTGATCGTTCTTCTCGAAGTCGGGCAGCCAGCGGTTGAACACCTGGATCGACAGGAACGACGCGCGGTGCGTGCCGATGTAGTCGGAGAGATACAGCAGCTTGTCGCCACGGAGCATCAAGCTCATCTCATCCTTGCGGATCGCGCGGGCGAGGCCCACGAAGCCGCTGACACCCGTGCAGAACGAGCAGAAACGGCCCGACTGGAACGGCTTGTCGACGATGTAGGAGAGCTCCGTCGAGTACACCGCGTCGGTGAAGGCATCGTAGTAAGACGCCGTACCGCCGTAGGTATTCACGAAGGGATAGACGGTCTCGCCGTAGCAGGCGGGACCCGTCGCACCCTGGGCGCAGGTCGTGCCCTCGAACGGGATGTCGCCGGAGTTCATGAACGCGGTCTCGGTCGGATCGACCGGCACCGCGCCGCCCGACAGGGCGTTCACGACCAGCGGCAGCAGGTTCGGGTTACCGACCACGATCGGGGTCGGCGTAACCTGGCGGACGTACATCAGCGAGTAGTTGATGTCGAAGGAGTAGCCCGACCAGCGGACGGCCCAGAAATCCTCGTCCGTGTCACCCTTGGAGTGGTTGTAGTTGTACGGGGTGATGGTGGTGTCGAGGAAGCTCAGCCCCTTGTTCGGCTGGCCAGCGAAACGGCCACCGAAGATGTCGAGCTCGGTGCCGAAGGCGCCGTTCGGGTTGATGTCGCCGGGGCCGTAGATGAGCTGCAGCTTACCGGAGAGCTCGGGCACCTGAACGGTGGCGTTGACCATCGTGAGCGGCTTACGAAGTTCTTCGTTTTCCGTCTCAAGGAAGGACCGCCATGTCCAGTCGAAGCCATGCAGGATGTCGTTCGCCTGGAAGAAGTCGGTTTCACCGAAGGCGACCTGCTGTTTACCAACGCGGACAGAGATCCGGTCGGTCACGTCGAACTCGGCATAGAGTTCGCGCATGTCTTCGGTGTCGTAGTATTCTTCAAGGTCGAGCGAGCCGGCCGGCACTGTGCCGGGCGAACCTGCAAGCGCGAAGGCCAGGCCGCCGAACAACTGCGTGTTGGCGTCCTTAAGCGCGTTAAGACGCTTGAGATAGTTCGTCTCAACCTCGCGCGAGGCGCGGAAGATACCGACGAAGGTGACGTTCGGAAGCTCGGCTTCCACATCGACGCGCACCGTGGTGCGCGACATGCTGAGATCCCAGCGGTCGTTGACGGCCGTCTCGTTGGCATCGCTCAGATTAAGCTGCAGCGCTTGCCGGATATAGCCGGAGACCTTCAGGATATCGAGGTCCGCCGCCGTGGAAACCGTCGGGACGCTGACGACGAGCGCCAGAGCCGCGGCCCCACGGAGGGCGTTGACGAGTTTGTTGGACATTTATTGCTCCCCCCAATTGATGGGTGTTGCAGGACTAATAAAAAGGACGAGTAGTAACCCCTTCTCGAGCGGCCACGTTACACAGGGGGTCGAAAGTATTGCAACTGCAATACAGTGAATGCCCAAGGTAACGCGCCGCTTTCAAGCAGGCTGTTGCTAATCTGCAACAGCCGCTTTAGAGCCCTCGAAGATGAATTTCGGCTTAAGGACCACCGCCATCGACGGCATGAGAACGAGCGCCGCCGTCGCCGAAACACCCAGCCAGAGGGCCATCAGCTCGCCCATTTCCGCCTGGAATCTCAGGTCCGACAACAGCCAGGTCAGCATTGCCACGATCAGCGTCAGGGCCGTCACGAACACGGCGCGGCCGCACCCGTGCAGCGCCTTTCGCACTGCAATATCGACCGTGTCCTGCCGTTTCAGTTCCTGTTTGATCATGTCGATGATGTAGATCGCATAATCAACGCCGAGCCCGATACCCAGCGCCGCCACCGGCACGGTATTGATGTTCATGCCGATGCCCTTATAGGCCATGAAGCTGAACGTGACCGTGTTCGACAGCAGAATCGGAACCATGAAGAACATCCCGGCCGTCGCCGAACGGTATGTGCCGGCACAGAGCAGGACGACGATCAGGAGCGCCAGAGCGATCGACTGGATCTGCCCCTGCAGGATCACCTCGTTGACTGCCGCCAGGGCGCCGATCAGGCCGCCCGCGAGCTGATAGCGGGCGAGGGTATCCCCCTCCTCGCTGATCATCGGGTTTTCGGCCACGAACTCTTTGATCCGGCCGATGGCATTGCGGATGGTATCGCCTTGACGGTCGCGGAAGAAGAACGTTACCGCCCCGTTCTGGAAGCGTGCGTCTGAATACCGGTCGAGGTCACCCGGCGACGAACCCGAGACGAACAGGTACATCAATTCGCCGTTCATCGCCTTGTAATCGCCGAGCTCCTCGTAATGAGGATTCCCCTCGAAAATCTGTCGCTTGATGATCGGAACCACATCGGTCAGCGCAATACTGCCGCCGATTTCCGGCATCGCTTCCATATAACGCTGGAATCGATTGATGTTGGCCAGCACCACCGGCTCCTTCAAGGCATCGAAATCCTCGCCCTTGACGACGACGAACATGCGGTCGGAGCCCTGGAAGACCTCGTTAATCCGGTTCCAGTCCTTGTTGTACTCGTGGTCCTGCCACAGGATCGGCGAGCCCGGATTGGCGTCGCCCACCTTGATGTTGGTGGCATAGATGCCGGACACGACGAAAATTACCCCCGCGACGGCAAGCGCCGTCAGACGGTGGCCCCGCGTGTTGGTGATGTAAGCCGCCCCATCCATGAAGACGTGGATCGCTTTCTCGGTATTCAGCTTCAGCGCGAAGGTTCCGGGCTTCCACACCCAGGACAACAGCACCGGCGTCATGATGAAGGCCGTGATGGCAATCGTGCCGAGCCACATCGTGCCCACGAGTGCGATCTTTTCCAGGATCGGAATCGGCGTAAGCGACACGACGAGCATTGCGCCCGCATCGGTCGCCAACCCCAGCATGCCGGGTCGGAAAAGCGAATTGAGCGTCGTTTGTGCGGCCTCTTTCGGTGACGGGTTCGCGCCTTCGTATTCCTGGTCGAACCGATTGATAAGCTGGACCGAGTGAGAGATCGCCCGCGCCGTGATCAGAAACGCCAGAACAACCGCCAGCGGGTCAAAGTTGTAGCCCATCAGATTTGCGATGCCGAGCGCCCAGATAGCACTGACCACACCGGAAAGGAGCGGCAGAACGGAGCCCCGCCATGACCGGGTGAGGAAGAACAGGACGAGGAAGAGACCACCCAGAGTCAGCGCCGAAATGAGGAGTGTCTGAGGCAGATAATAATTGATCCAGCCAAACAGGATCGGGTCACCAACGACGCGGTAAGTGATTCCGCTGTCCAGGGCGTAATCGGTGACGACGTCGACATCCGCGCCCACCTCGCCCGGTGTCACCCGCTCCACCGGCGTCGGCACAATGCGAAGCCCCACGGTCGGCAGGCTGCGCACCTCCTCGCCTTCGGTGATCGTCATGTCGATGGTGCGGATGGACTCCATTCCAGGCTGTTCCGCCTCGTTCCGGTAGGTCAGAGACTGGGCCATCAGAACAAAATCGCCAGCTTTCGCCGTGCCGCTGATGGAAACTTCCTTCGTCCCCAGGCCAGAGATTTCAAGCCCGATCGGAACATACTGTCCCTTGATATCGAGATATTCATTCTCGCCATCCGGGCGGTCGGCGAGCGTCGCCGTAATCGTCGCCGTGGCCTCATCACCGATCCCGAGCGCTTCGGCGCTCAGGTTCCGGTTGATGACCGTCTCATAGCGCGCGTCGTCGATAATCGCGCGGATCTGGGCGAAGTTCGTATCGTAATCGACAAGCCGGTCAATGAAATCGACTGTGATCAGGGCGGCGTTGAGGTCGCGCGACACATAGCGGCCGTAGACGAGTGTATTTTCCAGCACAGCGTCGCGAAGATTGTTTATCTCGTCCTGCGTCTCGGGCAGGTCCGGCCACATGAGAGGACGCGTCTCGATACCCTGCGAACTGGCCCGCACCTCTCTCAGCTTGCTTGCAGCGAGCGAGATGATCTGAAACTGGTTAACACCGGAAACAAATTGCAGGCTGTCCTGAATCTCCTTGATGCGCGTCAGCACCGGTATTTGGAAGATCGTCTCATCCTTGTCATCGACTTCCAGCATGATGCTGACCATGTTCGAGCCGCCGAACGTGGTTTTAAACTGCTCGTGCGTCTTGATGTACGCGTGATCCTGCGGCATCAGGTCGCTGAAGACTGTCCTGATCTGAATGTTGAAAGCGGAGATGCCAAGCGCCGCCGTTATCAGCACCAGGAGTCCGGTCACGGCGATGCGGTGCCGAACACAGAAAGCAATAAGTTTCTCGATCACTTGTGTAACCCCCTCGAGTAAGCCCTGGTTTAGTGGACGGGTTTAGGTGCGGCGAATTCCGCCACGGAGACGGTCACGGCCGGCTCCCTGACACCCAGACCCTCGTCGGACCAACGGGCCCACTCTTCCCCTGTCCATAACCCCGCGCTCGCACCGGTAATGTAGGCCGTCCCATTGGTCACTGCTATCCGCGTGTGCCAGGACAGATCGTTCAGGGACAGCCGCCCGCCTTCCCAGTTCGGGCCTTTTCCCTTGACGTAACGCCCCTTGTCACCAACGGCGAACCAGTGATCGTTCAGCCACGTCACGTCGTAGAGATGACGCTCGATCACTGACGGCACTTTCGCCCAGCTATCACCGCCGTCACTGGTGATGACTACGTCACCCTCACCGCCAACAGCGATGCCGTGGGTCGCGTTGCGGAACGCCACCGAGTTCAAGGTGGCGGAGACCGGCGCCTGTCCCTCGACCCAGGTTTCGCCGCCGTCATCCGAATGCATCGTCGCGCCGAACTCGCCGACCAGGTAAACGCGGTCGCCCGGGAACGCAATATCGGTCCAAACCTTGTCGCGCTCTTCCGCCATGCGCTGCCAGGTCTTACCATAATCCGCTGTTCTCAGGATCGCGTTGCCGAGGCCGACGGCCCAGGCCTCGCCGGCGCCACGCTTGCGCAGGCTGACCAGTTTGTTCCGGTCCTTCGACTTCGGGATTTCGGTCACTTCCACCCAGGTCTTGCCGCCATCCTCGGTCCGGATAGCGACGCCCTCATTGCCGACGGCGGCAGCCCGTTCGTTGTCCCAGGCGACAATCGATTGAAGATTTTCACGTGTCGGCGTTTTCTGGATCGTCCAGGTCTCACCGCCATCATTGGACCGGATCACTTTACCCCAGGTCCCCGCCAGCCAGACCACGTCCTCGGCGGGATGGGCGACGCCGTAGTAGAAATCGCGGCTGCCGAGTGCCGGTTCGGGCAGGTCCCGGACGACAGCCTCAGGCTCAACAAACAGTGCTGCGTACAGCAAACCACCGATAATCAGCCACGGCGCCACGGCCGCAACCACGTTCAAGGCTCTGCTCAATACCATGATCCCCTCGAGACCCCCCTCTTCCGGAAATGCTCCCAAATTGAAGTTGCCGGCCGACTCGGGAGGCACGCCCCCGACTCCACCCGCCCGGATGACCGGGAAGGGCCCCCTCAGGACCCGACCCGTGAACTCCCTCCAACGGTCTGCTGTGACTCGATCCAGGGTACCATGCGGCCCCCAAGGGATCGTTTCACCATTTTTTCGACCGCCGACACTGTACTGAGCAGCTTCGTAACATCAATACCTGTTTCAAAGCCACACTGATGTAACATCGTGACAAGGTCTTCGGTCGCGACATTGCCTGCGGCACCCGGCGCGAAGGGGCATCCGCCAAGACCACCGACGGACGAGTCGAATCGCCGGACCCCCTGCTGCAACGCAGCCCAAGTATTCGCCAAGGCGAGGGCTCTGGTATCATGGAAATGGCCCGCGACCAACGACATATCCGTCCGGCGTCCAAGCAGGCCGAAAAGCCGATCGACCTGGGAAGGATTTCCTGATCCAATTGTATCCGCAATTACAACCAGATGCGCGCCCTTTTCCAGCATTTCCTCCGCCAGCTCGCAGACCAGTTCGGGAGCCACGTCCCCTTCATACGGGCAACCAAGTGCCACCGAGATATAAGCCGTCCCGCGAAATCCCTCGTCCCGCGCGCGCCGCATCAGCCCGCCGTAAAGCGTCCGGGATTCCCCCAGGCTCTTGTTGTTGTTTTTCCGGCTCATGGTTTCGGTCGCGCTGAGCGCCACCGCGAGAACCTTCGCGCCCGCGTCGACCGCCCGCTCATAGCCCTTCTCGTTCAGTACAAGGGCAGCGTATTCGATCCTGTCCTCATTCGGCAGGTTGCGGAAAACCTCGTCGGCATCGGCCATCTGGGGGACCGCCTTGGGCGACACGAAACTCGTTGCTTCAATATGCCGCAGGCCGGCATCCACCAACGAGCCGATAAGGGCCAGCTTGTCGGAGGCCGGCACCAGGACAGCCTGATTCTGGAGCCCGTCGCGCGGCCCAACCTCGTTGACGATGACTTTCTCACTCATCAGCCCAGCACTCCCTTTTCAATCAGGGCCGCGATTCTTTCCGGAGGGAGCCCCGCGACTTCGCCAAAAACTTCGGCCGTATGTTGGCCAAGTTTGGGGGGCGGCGAAAAGGTATCTTCGTATGTTTCCGACAGTTTGACCGGATTTCCGGGCATCCGGACCTCGTCACCCTCGGGAAGGGTGACGGAGACTACCATATTTCGCGCCAATATTTGCGGATCCGACAGGGCGCGCTCGAAATTGTTGACCGGCGCACACGGAATTCTTTTTTCGCGAAGTCTTCCAAGCCAGTAATCGCCGGGCTTCTCGCGCAGCGCCTCCGACAATTTCGCATTGATCAGATCACGATCGCGATATCGTCCCGGCTGCGTCCTGTAATCGGCATTGTCCCGGAGCTCGGGGATATCCACCACCTCCATGAGGTTGTCCCAGAACTTGTCGAAAATGACCGCGATGATGATGTGAAAACTCGCGGTCGGGAAAGTGTTGTAGGGCACGTGGACGAAATGGGCATTGCCCAGCGGCCCCGGATTGACGCCCGAAAGCAGGAACATCGTCGCCATATAATTCAGCAGCGAGATCTGGGCATCCAGCATGGAGATATCCACGTGCTGGCCGCGGCCGGTCTTTTCCCGCGCGAGCAGCGCCTGCAGTATGCCGATCGCAGCGAACAGGCCACCGCCCAGATCGCCGATCGGAATGCCCGAACGGTACGGACCGTCGCCCTCGGGCCCCGTGATCGACATGCCGCCCCCCATGCCCTGGGCAACCATGTCGAAGGCCGGACGGTCGGGCAAGGGCCCGGTCTCGCCAAAGCCCGTCAGGGAACAGGTGATGATCCGCGGATTGATCCGGGACAGGCTTTCGTGGTCGATCTTCAGTCGCTTGGGCACGCCCGCGCTGAAATTGTCGAAGACCACGTCCGATTTCTCCACCAGCTTGTAAAAGGCCTCGAGCCCCTCCTCGCTCTTGAGATCGATGCAGACGCTCCGCTTGTTCCGGTTCAGGGTCAGAAAGTAGGACCCCATCCCGTGGACAGAGTTCTCGGGGTCGTTTTCCTGCAGGCGTCGCGTGCCCTCGCCCTTGCCCGGTGGCTCGACCTTGATTGTGTCGGTGCCCATATCCGATAACAGCATGGCGCCATAGGGACCTGACAGCATATGGGTCAGATCGAGGACGCGAACACCTTCTAAACCTTTCATTTTCTGCAATTTCCTGCTTGCGCCCCGGCCTTGCCGACGCGGCTGAAACGGTCGTTCCGGTCCCAGTTCCGAGGGTCCAGGGGAGTGCCGCCTCTATCGGTTTCTACGTAATTACCGAGATGTGCCGCCTCACGCAACTCCGGGAGCCAGGTCCGGCCAGGTTCGGCCAGTCCGGCGCCAGTCCGGCGCCGGGCGGACCCGCCGCTCGGGCCCGCCAGCCCCGGCACCATAGCCAAGCCGGCGCCGTCGGACAAACCCCTTCGAAATCGGGCTGCCGCCGCCTACTCACCCGCCTGCAGGCGGGTGACCGGCGCATCCTCCGCCTCGGCCCCGGTCTCGCGCGCGGAGGCCTCAACCGCATCCCTGAATGGCGCCGAAAGATGGAGGTTGCGCTGGGGCGTGGTGTTGAGCTCGAGGTGCAGGATTTCCGGCCTCGAATAATGGCCGGCATTATCCACGACACCCTTCACGATCTCGATATCGCCAAGATCGATATCGACGGCGACGAGCCGTTCCTCGGGCCCGGTATGGGGTTCGACCAAATGCACGCCCCAAGGGCCGATGATGGTCGACCACCCTCCGCCGGCCGACATCATCTGCTGGGGGCCGAGAGCTTCTTCGATGATCCGGATCGCGTCGTCCGTAACCGTCTCTTCGGCCACGATGACGAAACACTGGCCCGTGATCGCATGGTTCCGACACATCGCATCGACCTGCTGATCGAACATCTGATCGAAACCGACAAGGGTCGACAGCGCCGGCCAGCTTGCGGCGTGAATCTGGATGTGTTGCAGAATCAGAGCCTGACGGGCCAGATTCATCGTGTGCTCCCAACAGGCGAGGCCGCCAAGCCGCCCCACGGCGGTGTCCCAGACACGCAGGGTCGATCCATCCCCCTGTCCCCAGATGAACCGCTCGGCATAGGTCGGCTGGAGCTTCCGGTGCTTGCCCAGATAGCGCCCGTCCTTGTCGATGAAGATCTGGGTGTTGTAGCAGGTCATATGGTCACGCTCGCTGGCCCCCATAACGACGGCCACGCCGGCACGCCCGGCGGCAGCGGCCAGCTGCTCTACTTCGGGACCAGGAACCTGGATCGAGGCGCGCATGTAGCGCCGGTTCATTTCCCCCTGGGCGAGCGGCGGATAACAGTTGATCCAGTACGGGAAGCCGGGAATGAAAACCTCGGGGAAAACGACGAGATCGATGCCCTCCTTGCCCGCTTTCTCGATCCATGTGCAGGCTTTCTGCACGGTTGCCGCGACATCGAGGAACACTGGTGCAATGTGGGCGGCTGCGACTTTCAGCTTCATTGGCGGCGATGTCGGCATATTTCCTCCAGACGGTGCGGTTTTAGGCCCCGGCCTTCCCGGCGCGCAAATCGCGCTTCAGCACCTTGCCGGCGGCGTTGCGGGGCAGAGCCTCGGTAAAGCTCACGATTTTCGGAATTTTATAGCCGGCCAGGCTTGTCCTGCAGAAATCGATGATCTCATCCGCGGTCGCGGCCTCTCCGGCACGCAGGGACACGATGGCCTTCGCCGCCTCGCCCCAGTAATCGTCCTCGATACCGATCACCGCGGCTTCGGCAACCGCCGGATGGGTATGCAGCACTTCCTCAATCTCGCGCGGGTAGATGTTCACCCCGCCCGAGATGATGACGTCCTTCTTGCGGTCGACAATGTAGTAGTAGCCTTCTTCATCCTTGCGGGCCATGTCGCCGACACTGAGCCACCCTTCTTTCAGGCTGTCGGCGGTAGCTTCGGGCATGCCCCAATAGCCGTTGAACAAAAATGGTGAGTAGCTGTGAAGCTCGCCCACTTCGCCATCCGGCACTTCCTGTCCCGCCTCATCCAACAGCTTGACGAAGGTACAGGGAAACGGCTGCCCGACGCACCTTGTTTTACGCAACTGGTCCGGCGGGCGGAGATTGGTGACGATACCGCCTTCGGTCGAACCATAGGTTTCGTGCAGCCGTCCTTCGCCGAAATGGTCGACAATTTTTTCCTTGGTCGCCTGCGGCAAGGGTGCCGCATTGGAAATGATCGTATGCAGGCTCGGCGCCTGATATTGCCCGAGTGTCTTCGCGCCGAGCGCGAAGATGGCATTGAAATGCGTCGGCACCATGAAGGTGTTGGTGATGCTCAATTCGTCGAATTTGCGGAGAACGGTCTCGGGATCGAACTTGGACAGGATCTCGCTGAAGCCGCCAAAGAATATCGGCGCCAGCCCAAAGGCGAAGCCGCCGCCGTGGAACAGCGGGGCAAGAACGAGAGAGCGGTCATCCGGTGAATAGCATCCGTATTCGACTGCCATGGCATAGAACGTCAGCGCCCGCGAGCGGTGCGACAGCATGACCCCCTTCGGCTTGCCGGTGGTGCCGGCCGTATAGCTAAGCGCGAAAACGTCCCATTCATTAAGCCGGATCCGCGGCGGCCGGGGCCGCCCTGCCTGCCGCCATCCGTCATAATCCCTGCCGATCACGATCGTCCGGTCAGAGCTGGGGACATCGCATCCGGCGATCAGATCTTCGAGAGTTTCATGCACGAAAATCGTGCGCACCTGACTGTCCGCGCAGATATATTCGATTTCCGGTGCCGTCAGCCGTGGATTGACCAGAACCACCCCGAGACCGATCGATGAGAGGCCGAGGACGATTTCGATGAACTCGAGACAGTTGGGAGAGATCAGCGCAACATGGTCGCCCGGCGACAGATTGAGGCCCTCGGCGGCGTTCGCGACGCGATCCATGTTCTCGACAAGGGCGCGATAGCTTAGCTGTCGCGTCCCTTCCGCGAGGGCGATCTTGGCCGGCGTTCTTTCGGCGGAGCTCCGCACGCCCATGGCGATGGTATGTGCGACATAGGTCTCCGGCGGACTCTCGGCAGTTCCGGCCGGTCGCAGGGAATCAGGCGTCATGTTTGGCTGCCCCCGACCAGACCTGAAGCACTTCGCCTGCTTCGACAACCCGTCCAAAGCGTGTATCAAGCGTCGCCAAGGCCCATTCCTTGCGCTCGGGCGCGATTTCGCCCGTCGCATCCCGCACGATAAATGTCCGGAAATCGCGCTGGCCCGCATCGCGCGCTGTGGTTTCCACGCAGACATTGGTGGTCACGCCGCAGACCACGACGCTCCTGATATCCGCCGCCCGCAGGATCGAATCGAGAGGCGTGCCATGGAACGCGCTGTAACGGTTTTTATCGACGATAAAATCGGATTCTTGCGGCGCCATCTCGTCAATCAGTTCTGCATCCCACGTCCCGTCGGCGCAGCACCGTGCCTCCGCCAGCGCCGGCAAAAGTTCATCCGTGAGAACCCCGCCATCGCGATAATCCGCCCGCCATTTCAGCCGCGTGAAGATGACCGGAATGCCGGCCGCCCGGGCCCGGTCCACCAGACGAACGCAGGGCTCCACAGATTCCTGGCATTGCGTGATGTCAAAACCCAGCCGCGCCGCCGAACCGTCGGCATGACAAAAGCCGTTTTGCATATCGACGACGATGAGTGCCGTGCGCTCGGCGGTTAACAGCATGGCGTCTCCTCCTTTTCTCGTGCCCGCCGCTCGCGCTTATTCAGCCGCCCGGGCTGTCTTCGCGCGGCTTCCTGGCAAGTCAAAAACTTTGAGGGCATTTTCGCGCATCAGCTTACGCAATGGCTGTTCCCGGATGTTCATGGCCGCGATCTCCTCGACAGCCCGTTCCGGATCGATCACGGGCCAATCCGTGCCGAAAAGCACCTTATCCTGCCCGTAGGTGTTGAGATAATGCACCAGCGCCTCCGGCCAGTATTTCGGCGCATAGGCATCCACGCCGATATAGACGTTGCGGTGCTTCCAGGCCATCGCAATCATCTCATCGGTCCACGGCACCCCGATATGGATCCCCAGAAGTTTGAGATCGGGAAAATCAATTGCCACCTGGTCGAGACAGATCGGCCGGCCGACGCTGGGGAGCGGGCGCTCCGGATTGTAAACGAGGTTCTGACCCACCTGCATCATGATCGGGATGCCCAACTCGCAACATTTGGCATAGTACGGGTAATATTTCGCATGATCCGGCGCCAGCCCGAACCAATGCGGATAGAGGTGCGCCCCGACAAAGCCGAATTCCGTGACGGCTTCCTCCAACTCGCGAACACCGTCCATGCCCCGATACGGATCCACCCCCGCCAGTCCGGAAAAGCGGTCCGGAAAGGCCCTGCAGTATTCGGCCACCTGTGCATAGGGGATTTCGACCGAGCCCTTCATGCGGATGTCGCCGGCACGGACCGCGATCAGAAGAGAGCGGGCAATCCCCGCCCGGTCCATCTTTTCGATATAGGATTCCAGGGAAATACCCCGGCGCATTTCGTCAGGCATGCGGACCTGGTCCATGAATTCGGGGCCGAAGCCCGTCTGGCCAAGATCAAGCTCCCTCGCTGTGAAAGGGTTACAGACGATATCAATCGCCCCCGACATCGTCTCTTTCGCAGCCGACATGCTTGACCTCCCGCGTCATTTCGACGTTGAGCGCCTGGGAATTAGGGAAAATACGTATTCTGATATTGCGAGATGGCTGTGGGGGCTGGCAAGATAAAACCGGTATCAGAGGGAGGCGAAAATGGCGCTAAGCACGAAGAAGCACCAGTCGACAAACGGTTTTCTCATGCCGAACTGGAGTCCGCCCTTCGGCCCGCCGCCCTATCCGATGCTGATGGCGGAACTCCTGATGGTCGAGTTCGAGGCCGACCGGGAAGAGATCGAGCGAATTACTCCCCCGCCCTTCGAAGCGGCGGACCACAACCGGCTGATTGCCTTTGTCGGCGATAACTCGCAGCTTTCCCATTCGCTGGCCTATCATGAGGCAGCGATCCTCCAACCCGTCGTATACAAGGGCCGCACCGCCATCACCGTGCCCTATATCTGGACGTCGACCGACACGGCATTGATTGCGGGCCGCGAAATCTATGGGATGCCCAAGCTGATCTGCGATGACGGCGAGCTCCGCCGGCATGCAAATTCGGTGGCCGGCACACTGGAGCGCGACGGCCGGCGCATGATGTCTCTCTCGATGACCATCGACCGACAGGGATCGATGGCGGATCTGCCATTCGGCGCCGATTGGGCATTTATGCGCCATATCCCGAGCCCCGACCCTGACTGGCCCTCCCTGCGCCAGCTCGTTTGGGTCACGCTGGAAGATTTCAATATGCAGGAATGCTGGATGGGCAAGGGCTGGCTGGAAATGGGCGATCCCGGATCTTCCGGGCTGGACCGGCTGAAGCCGCGTTCGATCACCAATGCGTGGTATGGAAAATTCCAGTGGTCCTTAGGCTGGGGCAAAATATTGATGGAAGAGAAGATCGACTCGGCCATCAAAGTCCCGGGGCAAGTCGGTCTGGTCGATGCGTAGGCCCGCTGTAACCGCCACGCGTCACCTGAAGTGACCGCGCCATGACCGATCCTTTCGTGATCGACGGCGTCACTCACCCCTACAATTTTCATCCGGGCAATCTTCGCGGCCGGTTTGGCCGGATGTTCGCAGATGTGATGTACAGTTTCTATCCGGCCGTCAATCCGCCCGATATCGCTGTCAGCCGGGAACAGTGGCACCGCGACTGGGACCCCGAGGAGTTCATCGAGACGATGCTTCTCGAAAGCGAGACAGACATGGTGTGCACTCATTCCCTGCCGATCTTCGATGCCTTCGAGGACGGCCTTGCGCGCGCCGAAAAGGGCGCCTATCTCAAAAAAGCCTATCCGGACCGGGTCCTCTGGTATGCGCGGATGGATATGTTCGATGTCGAGAAGTCGCTTGATGAGCTGCACGCACAGCTCGACGCCGGGGCGGACGGAATCAAGATGTACCCCGCGCGCTACGTCGACGGCCATACCCGTTACTGGCGCATGGACGATGAAAAACTGGCCTTCCCCATTTTCGAACTGGCGGAAAAACGGGGCATTCGCAATATTGCGATCCACAAGGCTCTGCCGCTTGGTCCCGTTTCGCACGAATCCATGGGCGTGGGCGATATTTCGGATGCGGCCGAGTGTTTTCCCGACCTCAACTTCCAGATCGTTCACGCCGGATTTCTGTTTGTCGATGAAACGAAATTCCTGCTCCTGAACAACGATAACGTTTACGCCACAATGGAAGCTTCCTTTCTCGCCTGCATGCTGAACCCGCCGGAATTCGCCCGGCTTCTGAGCGAGTTCATGGCTTACGGAGGCACGGAAAAAATTATCTATGCTTCTGCCGCCGTGAACCCACACCCCCAGCTTGTTCTTGAGGCCTTCCGCCGTTTCGAAATGCCGCCCGAATCGCCATTCCAGTTGACGGACGAGATACGGGCGAAAATCCTGGGCGGGACGCTTGCCCGCTTGCATGGAATAGATATCGGGGCACAACGACGAAAAATCGCGAATGACCGTTTTTCTGAGGCGCGCCTCCAGAATGGCCTGCGGGCGCCCTGGTCCGCCGTCCACAACGAGTCTGCCCGCGTCCGATGACGAGCCGAGCGGCGATCTGGGATACCCTAGGTGGCGTAGCCGACCCCTGCATGGCGGCGGTCGGCCTGGATCTTTCCGTCGTTGACCTCGGTCTGATTTACGACGTGGACCTGGACGACGGACATGTGTCCGTCACCATGACCTTTACGGAGATAGGGTGCCAGTTCACACATGTCGTGGTGAGCGGCATTTACGATGCCATAGAAGCCCTCCCCGGCGTCGCCTCCGTGAAAGTGGTTCCATGCTGGGAACCGCTCTGGACCGAAGCGCGGCTTACGGAGAAAGCCGCCTCTGCCCTGGCCCTTAGCGGCGTGGCGCTGCACAGGCTCAAGCGGCATGAGCATAGCCTGAAGAATTAAGCCGAATACCTGGACCCTTGGAGGCGCAATGAAAGCGATCGTGATCCACGAGCATGGCGGCGTTGATAAGCTGCGGTATGAAGACGTTCCCTCGCCCGAGCCCGGACCCGGCGATGTCGTGATCCAGGTCCACGCGGCCGGCCTTAATCATTTTGACCATGACGTCCGCGAGGGACTGTCCGGGATCGATCATCCAAAGCCCCACATCATGGGACTTGAGGCCGCAGGAACCGTGGCCGCGATCGGCACCGCCGTCACGGGCTTCAAAACAGGTGATCGGGTCGCCCCCGTATTCGCCCTGAGCGCAGGGCGCTGCAACCTGCCGGTCTGCAATTGCGAAAAGGGCTTGGACAACCTCTGCCCCGTCGGCGGAATTCTTGGCGTGACCCATCCCGGGTGCTACGCCGAATACGTCAAGGTGGCCGCCCATAACGTGCTGCACCTTCCCGAGGGACTCGATTTCGAGGAAGCTGCCTCGGTCCAGGTCACCATGGCCACGGCATGGCACATGATGGTGACGCAGCTCCGTCTTATTCCCGGGGAAACCGTCCTCGTGAATGCCGCCGGCAGCGGCATTGGATCTTCCGCGATCCAGATTGGGAAATTGCTCGGAGCCACCGTCATCACTACCGCCGGGCAGGACGAGAAACTGCGCCAAGCGAAAGAGTTGGGCGCCGATTTCACAATCAACTACACGGAAAAGAACATCTCGGCCGAGGTCATGGATATCACCCGGGGACGAGGCGTTGACGCCGTCGTGGAAAGTGTCGGCGGAACGGCCTTGCAACAGAGCCTCGATGCCCTTGCCTGGGGCGGCCGGCTTGCCACCTGCGGTGCTCATGCGGGCGAGACCGTGCCGATCAATATTATTGAATTCTTCCGTAAGGAAATTTCAATGACGGGCACCCATGGCGCCACCAAGGGCCAGATTGCCGAAGTCTTCCGGCTCGTGACGGCCAAGAAGCTTCGTCCCATCATCCATAGCCGCTTCGCCCTTGCCGATGCGGCTAAGGCGCATGAGTTGGCAGATTCCCGAAATTTCTTCGGGAAGATTCTGCTCTGTCCCTGAGCTCTCCACGCGAAGGCCGGTGTCAGATGTCGGTCGAATATTCGCCCGCTTCCCGCATCCGGAAATAGGCATCCTGAAGCCGCGTCGTCACCGGCCCCGGCGCCTGGCTGATTTTCCGCCCCATGATCTCGCGCACGGCAAGGGCGCCTCCCGCGGTGCTGGTGGTGAAGACTTCATCGGCATTGTAAAGATCGAAAGGGGTAAAGTTGAGCTGGCGCACCGGCACGCCCTCGCGTTCTGCAAGTTCGATGAACGTGGCCCGGGTGATGCCCGGCAGAATTTCCTCGCCGGGCGTGATCAGAGCGCCGTTCTTGACCAGGAAGAGATTAGAGGCAGGCCCCTCGAGAACGTATCCGGCGCGGCTGAGCCAGATCACGTCGTCATAGCCGGCTTCCAGGGCATCCAGGCGGGCAAGCTGGAAATGCAATCGGTCGAGCGACTTGAAGGCGGGATCGAGAGTGTCGGGACTCATCCCCCTCAAATGGGTGATATACAGCCGAATGCCGTTCTTCCGGGTTTCCTCATCCGCAAGAAAGATGTACGGCACCGCCCAGACCACAATAGTCGGAATGAAGTCTCTCGGATCAGCCAGAACTTCTTTCGGCACACCCCGGGTCACGATGAACCGGATGCTGGCATCCTGGAGATCATTGCGGCGGCAGACCTCGAGGATGATATCGCGCCAGTCATCCTTCGTCAGCGAGACATTCAGACGCGCGGCCTGCAAGGATCGGAAAAAGCGCTCGATATGCTCGTCCATCTTGAAAATCCGGCCCTTCCAGGCCGAGACCACGTCGAACACGCCGTCGCCCAGCAGGAATCCCTGATCGAAGACGGAGAGTCCGGCTTCGCTGGCCCGGCTGTAAGTTCCGTTAACGTAAACAATCGGATCGAATGACACCGCAACCCCCCAAGTTACCCGAGATCTCCCAACGTGATGCCGCCATCGACGACAACTGTCTGCCCAGTCACATAGCTTGACTCGTCCGAGCAAAGCATCAGCGCGACCTGGGCGATTTCTTCCGGTCTTCCGACCCGCCGGAGGGGAATGATCTCGTGGATCTTCGCCAGACCTTCCTCCCCGATCGAGTTAACAGGATCGGCACTCATCGCCGTCCGGATAATCCCCGGTGCAATCGCGTTCACCCGGATCCCAGCGGGCCCGAATTCGACCGCCAGCGCGCGGGTCAGGCCTTCCAGGGCCGCCTTCGAGGCACTATAGGGGGCATGATTTTTCCAGCCCCAGGGGCGGGCCGCAACCGAGGAGATCGAGATCACGTTGCCGCCGCCATTATCCACCATGCCCGGGGCGGCCGCGCGTATGAGCCGGACCGTCCCCCCAAAATTGACGCCCATGGTTTCTTCGATGTCTTCATCGGTTAAGTCCATGAAGGGTTTTGTCCGCGCGATCCCGGCGATACTGACGACGGCATCAATCGCACCAAACCGGTCTTCGACATCACCGACAAACTTGTTGACCTCATTCGTGCTGGCGACGTCGGTCACGGCTCCGAGAACGTCCGCGCCCATCTTCCGAAGTTCCGTCACGGTCTTTTCAAGATCTTCCGGCACCCGGTCACATATGCCCAGCTTCGCCCCCTCCCTGGCAAACGCCAGGGCGGCCTGCCGTCCAATGCCGACCTGGCTGCCTGCCCCCGTGACGACGACAATCTTGTCCTGAAAACGCATGCTCGCTTTTCCTTTCCTGTGATTCCGGGCTTATCGGGGCGCGAGAAGAGTCACGCTTTGGGAATCGACCGCCTGATCCGCAAGTCTCCGGTGAAGGGCGGCTTCAGTCTCACATTCGCCAGCGGCCAGATAGCGCCCCTCGAACGGGACCTCGATCCGATCTTCAGCAAAGGGAAACGGGTCGAGAACATAGCCATCAGCCACCGGCGTCACGGTTACGCTCACATCCTCCACCGCTGTCAAGGGCACGTGCTCGATCCGCATTGCTTTCCGGTTCGCGGCATGGGTCATATGGAAATACAGTGAGAACGTGTCAAAGAATTGCAGTTGCTTGTAGTTCTGCATTTTTTTATCGGTAGAAATCCACGCACGCACATCCGGATCGCTGGCAAGATCCTTTTCGAGGCGCGCCTGCCTGCCAACTTCGTGGTCCAGCATCGGAGCGATCCGCTTCTTCTGATCCTCCGAAAAATTTTCCATAAGCACCTTGTCCGACAAGCCATAGCGCCCGTTATAGAGCCCCCAACTGTGCATGGACGAGATAAGCCCGGCATAAGGATGATAGGCTTCGTTGAAATCGGGCGAAGCGCTGCTCGTCTTAAGGATATCGTCGAGCGGTGTTCTGGTCAGGTTATAGGGCAGGCCGGTTTCCCGATCGAGGCCGGGGGCGGCGTCGTAGGCGGCCCAGCCAGCGTCATGATGCGCGATAACGAACTCCATCTCGGCTTTCGGTGAAATCTTTTCGAATCGCTCATTGCCGAACACCTCGGCAAGCGCGCCCGCGAACCGGGTGTGTTGCGCCATCGTAATGAGGAAATGCGGCTGGCCGTCCGGAGCGGATTGTACAATCATCTCGTGCTCCATCGATGCTTGTTCGTTGAACGTTCACGTGTCCAAGCATGACTCGCCAGGCGCGGCAGGACAAGAGCGTGATGGGCCCAGGGGCCCGCAACAGGTGAGCGCGGGGGTATTGCCCTCGCCTCCCGGTCCCGGAAGGGGTTAATTTTCGTCCGGTTCAGTGATTCGCGTTGTCTGGCGACCCACGACCCGCGCGTCCTCGGCAATGGCCGTGCTTTGTGGCTTCATTGAGGGATCGGCCCTTCCCTGACCCGGCAGTCTTTTAATCTTCCGCCACGAAATCTCTGACCAGCCTGTTGAACCGGTTGCGCTGCTCGATCTGGGTCCAGTGACCACATTTTCCGAAAACATGAAGCTGGGAATCAGAAATAAGCTGATTCAAGCGAATCGAGTTCTGAACCGGTATCACCTGGTCGTCACGGCCATGCAGAATGAGAGTGCGATGTTTGAGCGCCGCAACATCGTCTTCCGATTGCGCGAGCGCCTTGATCCAACGTTGCCGTGGTGCCGGAAACATGGACGCATATGCCTCCTGGATGCCCTCACGCATGGTAGCCTTATAGCGGATTTCCGCGAGTTCGTCCGTCACGAGAGACCGGTCATAAGCCATGATATCCAGGATCTTCCGCATATAATCGATCGACGGCGTATACCCCCAGACATCGTCCAGCCCCTTGGTCAGCTCAAATTCAAGGCCGGCCGCACCCATCAGGACGAGGCGACGAATTCTTTGCGGATGACGAACGCCGAGGGCCAGGGCCAACCCTCCGCCGAAGGAATTACCGACCACGTCCACCTGATCCAGACCGAGCGCGTCCATGAGGCCAATGGCGTGGGCAACCCAGTTTTCCATGGAATAGGTTACGTTCTCCGGCCGCTCCGTAAACCCGAAGCCCACCATATCGGGGGCAATCACACGAGCGTTCTCGGCCAACTCATTCATGTTGAGGCGCCAGTTCGCGAAAGCACTCACGCCAGGGCCCGAGCCGTGCAGCAGCAGAAGCGGCGCACCCGATCCGAGGTCATGGTAATTGGTCTCGATGCCGGCGGCCTGAATGAATTTGCCGATTTCCGGATTATCGTTTTGAGCCATTCTTCTCGTTCCTCTGTTTTTTTTTGCCGTGGCCGTCAGGGAAGGGTGGATGCTTCCGGCCTGACCAGGCCCTTCTCACGGAAAATGTCTTCCAGATACTCCAGCCGGTCATTCCCCCAGAACACCTGGTCCTCGTACACGAAGGTCGGCACGCCGATCACATGAGAGGCCTGAGCCTCTTCCCAATTGGCATCAAGCTGTTTGAGACGCGCCTTATCGCTTGCTGCCGCGGCCAGCTCATCGCGGTCCAGCCCGATCTTTTCTCCAACCTTCAGCAACACGTCCAGATCGCCGATATTCTCACCCTCGGCCCACTCCGTCCACATCATCATAACGACGTACTGTCGCAGCAGGCCCTTCTCCTCCGCGAGGAGAGACCCCGCCCCGGCAGCGGTTGGGTCCGTGTCGATCGGCGGTGGATTGACCGGCAACCCCATCTTGCGGCCGATGCGTGCCACGTCCTGACGAGTCCCGGGGATCTTGACCTTGGCCCGATCCGGCGCGGAGCGGCCCTGCCATCCGCCAAGGGGCCGCCATACCAAATTGGCCTGAAAATTATCAAAAAGCCGAAACATCCGTTTGGAGACGAGATAGCAATAGGGGCTTCGGAAATTGAAGAAAACGCGAACGTTCGCCTGTTCGGACACGGCCAGGGACCTCCAAATACGTCATGCATTGGGCCCACCATAGCAAAGCCCGGTTAGACGGGCGACTGTTCCCTCCCGGGTAAATCCCGCCAGGGCCACACCAGAAACCCCAAGGTGAAAAAAATCCGGGACATAAGAAAATCCCCCAGGGATGGCCTGGGGGATTTGGCGCCTCTGTCCTGCCGACGAGCTCTTACATTTCGACATACAAGCTCTCGACGTCTGCTTCCCTATTCCGTTATCCGAAGTTGACGGAAATCGAGCCCAGCCCCTGATATCGGGCCACGATCGAATCGCCGGCACTCACGGAAACTGCAGCCGTCACGCCGCCTGTCATGATAAAGGTTCCCGCCGGTATTTCCTCTCCGCGATGTCCAAGCATATTGGCCAGCATCGCCACACTCATGGCCGGATGGCCGAGCACGGCTGCGCCGGCGCCCAACTCGACCACGCTGCCATTTTTCTCGACAACCACCCCCAAAGTCTTGAGATCGACGTCCCGCACGCTCTTGGAACGCCCGCCCGTAACAAATCTGGCAGACGACGTGTTGTCGGCAATTACACTCTTGAGATCGAATTTGAAGTCCCGATAGCGCGAGTCGATGATCTCGATCGCCGGCAGCACGAAATCTGTCGCCGCCAGCACCGACCCGATATGGCATCCCGGGCCTTTCAACGGCGCCTTGGTGACAAAGGCGATTTCAGCCTCGATCTTCGGGTGGATCAACTCCTTCGTATTGACCGTTCCCCCATCCGGAACGCTGAAATAATCGGCAAGAAATCCGTAGACCGGATCAGACACTCCCATCTGTGCCATTTTCGCCTGGGAGGTAAGCCCCATCTTGAGGCCGACAATCTTGTGTCCCCGCTTAATTTTCCTGTCCCGAATGGCGTACTGGATGGCGTAGGAATCCTCCCAATCCATGTCCGGGTATTCGTCCGTGATCTTGGTCACGTCCTTTGCGTTCAGCTCCGCCTCTTCCAGCCGTTCAGCGAGGGCCCCAATTACTTTTGCCGATAGCGCCATATTTTGAATTTTCCCTGTTTTTTCGAATCCGGGGAGGGCTCGGCCCTCAGGCCGCCGCCTCGCGTGTGCGTTTCATTTCGAGTGCGAGATCCTCGATCATGTCTTCCTGACCGCCCACCGTCCCCCGACGGCCCAGTTCGACAAGAATATCGCGCGCTGGAATGCCATGCTTCTTTTCGGCCCGTCTTGCGTGCAGAAGGAAGGATGAGTAGACGCCTGCATACCCCAGCACCAGGGAATCCCGGTCAACGCGGATAGGCTGATCCATCAGGGGAATTATAAGCTCTTCAGCAACATCCATGAGCTTGTAGACATCGATCCCCTTGTTGTTTCCCATGACCGCGGTGTCCGCTCCCATGCGTTCGAGCACCGCCGCAAGGACTTCCAGAGGCGTATTACCGGCCCCCGCGCCCAGTCCGGCGGCCGACCCGTCGATCCTGTTCGCACCGGCATCTATGGCGGTCAGCGAATTTGCCACCCCCATGCCAAGGTTGTGATGCGCGTGAAAGCCGAGCTCAGTGTCGGGGTTCAATTCACGCCGCAGCAGTGAAATACGTGCCGTCACATCGTCTGGCAGCATGGTTCCTGCCGAGTCCGTGCAGTAGATGCAGTTGGCCCCGTAGGATTCCATGAGTTTTGCCTGTTCAAGGATTTCCTCGGGCCCGATCATGTGGGCCATCATGAGAAATCCGACCGTATCCAGGCCAAGCTCGCGGGACAGGCCGATATGCTGCTCGGAGACGTCGGCTTCGGTACAATGGGTCGCCACACGAATCGTGTGGACGCCGCAATCGCGTGCCATCCTCAAATGGTCGACGGTCCCGATCCCCGGTAACAACAATGCGGAGACTTTGGCCTGCTTCATCTCGGGAATGACGGCGCGAAGGTATTCCTCGTCCGTGTAAGCACCGAATCCGTAATTCACCGACGAGCCACCCAGGCCGTCGCCGTGCGTCACCTCGATCAAGGGAACGCCGGCTTCGTCGAGGCCCTTGGCGATCGCCTTCATCTGCTCCAACGAGATCTGATGAGCCTTGGCGTGCATCCCATCGCGAAGACACATATCGTGGAGCGTGACCTTTTTTCCCTTGAGATCCATGAGGCGCCTCCTTACGCAGCCGGCTCAAGAACCAGCGAGCCGTCGAGGAGCTCCTCGGCGAACATCTCCCCGGTCCGCGCCGCGGCCGCTGTCATGATGTCCAGATTGCCCGAGTATTTGGGCAGATAATCCCCGAGACCTTCCACCTCCAGGTAGATGGAGACCCGATTTCCGTCGAAAACGGGGCCTTCCTTGATCCGATAGCCGGGGACGTAGCGCTGTACCTCCTTCAGCATATCCTGAATGGACTTGGTGATCGCTGCCTCGTCGGGTGTCGTCTCTGTCAGGCAGTGCACCGTGTCCCGCATAATCAGGGGTGGCTCCGCCGGATTGAGAATGATGATCGCCTTGCCTTCCTTGGCGCCACCAACTTTTGTGATGCCATCGGCGGTCGTCCTGGTGAATTCATCGATATTCTTTCGCGTGCCAGGGCCGGCGGACTTGGAGGCCACGGTCGCGACAATTTCACCGTATTTCACCGGCTGTACGCGCGATACCGCTGCCACCATCGGAATTGTCGCCTGGCCGCCGCAGGAGACCATGTTGACGTTAAGCTCCCGCTTGCCGACATGATCCTTGAGATTGACAGGTGGCACGCAATACGGGCCGATCGCCGCCGGCGTGAGGTCGATGACAACGACATTGTAGGGCTTGAGCTTGTTCCACGTTTCCGGATGCACATAGGCGGACGTGGCGTCGAACACGATCTGAATATTGTCATCCTTGATATGCGGCAGCAGGCCGTCGATTCCATCGGGGGTGGTCTTGAGTCCCATGTCGCCAGCCCGCGCGAGGCCTTCCGACTTCGGGTCGATACCGACCATCCACACTGGATCGAGGACATCGCTTCGCTTTAGCTTGTACAAAAGGTCGGTATTGATGTTTCCCGAACCAACAAGCGCACATTTGATCTTGGCCATTGCGCCGCTCCTTCACTTACACCGAATTACTCTTCAAACCTGACGCTGGCCGAGCCGATGCCGCCGACTTCGACACGCAGGTGGTCCCCGGCTTGTGCCGGCACCAATGGCACAAGAGAGCCGGAAAGGATGACTTCCCCAGCCCGCAACGTGATGCCCAGACTGCCCAACATGTTGGCAAGCCAGACTACGCAACTGACCGGCGACGACCCGAGCGCCGCGGCGCCCGCGCCGGTCGCAACGATCTCGCCGTTCTTCTCGAGGACCATGCCGCAAACACCAAGATCAACTTCGTCGACACCAACCGCGGTTCCACCGAGGACGAAAAGCCCGGACGACGCATTGTCGGATATGGTGTCCTGGATCTTGATTTTCCAATCCTTGATTCTGGAATCGACGATTTCGAAGCACGGCATAACGAAATCCGTGGCTGCGATCACGTCCGCCGCCGTCACGCCGGGTCCAGCAAGGTCCTTTTTCAAGATGAAGGCAATCTCGCCTTCCGCGCGCGGCTGCAACAGCGAGTTCGTCGGCAAGACGTCACCGTCACCGTAAACCATGCCGGACAGGAGGTGCCCGAAATCCGGCTGGTTGACATTCAGCATGTTCATGACGGCCTTGCTGGTCACGCCGATCTTCCAGCCGACGATCTCTTCCCCGTCCTTCAGGCGCCGGCTGATAACCCGTTCCTGTATTTTGTAGGCATCCTCGATCGTGATACTGCTGTCCCGCTCCGTCAGCGGCAGAACGGGCGTCGCGCTGCGGACGGCGTCGAAAAGCTCATCACCGAATTTGTTTATCTGCTTCGTATCCATAGAACCTGGCGACTCTCGTTCGCGGGCCTGCCTCGTTGGCAGGCCGTGTCATTGCGGGAATATAGACGGCCGGACAAGGACTGATTTTGTCGAACCGCCCACTCGGTCCAGCTGACGGACCGGGCAGATCGCGGAACGGACAGAACTGTCCGTTCCGCCGCACTCAGCCTAGGTGACCACACCGAGGAAATTCTCGTTCAACTCCTGATCCACGTAGAAGATGGCGGACCCGAGATTACTGGTCATCCAAGTCAGCACCGGCATGTCCGGATAGCGGATATAGCCGCCCGCGAACACCTCGTTCCGGTTCCCGGAAGGATCGAAGAAGTAGATCGTGGCGCCACGCGTAATCCCGTGGCGGGTTGGCCCGATATCGGTCGAGATCCTGTATTTCCCGATAATATCGCCTGCGTGGTAGATGTCCTGAACCGAGGGCAGGTTGAATGACACGTGATGCAGCTTGCCCGGCTCGGGATGGCTTACAAAGGCAATGTCGTGCGCCTTGTTGGAGCATGCAAGAAACGCACTTACCTGTGTGCCTGACTCGTCATCAATGATCTGTTCCGTCAGCTCGAAACCAAGTGCCTCGATGAGGAACTTGGCCGTTTCGGGAATATTCGGCCCATAGAGCAACACGTGGTCCGTTCTGGTCGGCGCCATGCCCTTGACGACGGCGGGATCCGGCAACACTTCGGGGTTGGTCGTCGGGATCGTGTTCCCGTTCTGCTCCTTTTCCGCGTAGAGCTGCATTGTGTGTCCCGACGGAATCTGGAACTGGATGCGCCGCCCGCTCTTCGGGTAGACCCCGGCGTCGATCCGCTCCACGGGGACGCCTGCAGCCGCGACCCGTTTTTCAAGCGCTGTCAGGGTCTCATCATCCAGAACCTTGAAGGCGAAATAATCAATGCCGGCCTCGTTGGTTTCGCGCAGAACGACGCTGTGGTGGTCATGCTCGTCCCATGCCTTGAGATAGGCTTGGCCGTCCTTGTCACGCATGACTTCGCTGAGGCCGATATAATCGGTGTAATGAGTCAGCGTCTTGTCAAGGTCAAGGACCCTGAGTGCGACTTCGCCGAGTCGCAGAACTCCGTTGACCGTCATGTCTTTCCCTCCGTCTGGGGGGTGGATCTTCTGTTGCCACCCTGGTTCGTTGGCTTGTCAGGTTTATGGCCCGCATATCCAGTCGGGTCAAACGCCCTCACGATCTTGCCTAGTACCTTAATTCTAATGTCGCTCTCCGGAAAGGCCCGACAAGCCAAAAAAATCCCGCTTTTTTCGTCTTTTTCAGTGACATGAGCCCGACTCATTTTCAGGGTTCGAACCTTGCCTTCAAGCAACCTGACCTTGCAGATACCGCAGCCCCCGCCGCGGCATCCTACGGGAATTCCCTTGCGCCCGAGAGCTTGCATGCCACGGAGGATGTCCTTGCCTGGAGGGCAGATGAATTCCTCTCCCGTATCCTCGATCTTTACCTTCGCCACGCTGGCCTTCTTTCGCTTCCTGACATTTCCCCGTCCGTCTTTTCAGTCCGGTCAAAGCCGAAACTGTCCATATTTGGTTCCAAATTTTTCGAGCACCGCGCCGCACCGGACCGGCTTATTCGGCATCCGTAACCGACCGGCGGGCATTGGAAAAGGGCGCGACGGAAGTTCCGTCCCCCTGGGCGTTTCTGAAGCGCAGAATGCTGGGGGAAATCACCGCGATCAGCGGGCGGCCAGAGCCTTGAGGGCCTCCAGGCTGACTTCTTCCGGCGCGAGATCTCCATTCAGGGAATCTATATCCGACACCCAGGCTGTGGCCAGATCCTCGCTACGGTCAATAACCAGGCCCCACACGGCCTCCGTCACCTGTCGCCCGTCCGCGGCGGTCTGGGTCCGGAAACCCTGGGAAAGATCGCGCCAGAACCGGCCGTCACGGTCATACGCCTCACCACGATAAATCTGCCAGCCGGCCTGATCGATATATATCACCTTCCGGCCATAACGATGGCTTTCCGGCGGGATGGCTTCGATGACGTAAACCTTGCGTGCTTCCCACCTGTCGACCGGATTCCACCCGGGGCTCGCCGCCAAATCAAAGCGGGGAAATTCCTGGCCCCCTCCGTTCTCGGAAGGCTTCCAGGAAACCCCTTGGCTATGCCGCGAGACAAGCAGCCTGCGTTCCCCCAGAAGGCGGATGGTTTCATACCAGGTCGGGTATGCGCCAAAGATGCCAACATCGTCCCCTGCCTGAACCGTCCCTTCCATATCCTCAACCCAGACATCTCCGGGCACTTCCATCGGCGGGCCGAAACCCGGAATATAAATCCAGCCTTCCGATGGCGCGCCCGTATCGAGGTGGCGCACGAAGTTTCCGAACCCGGCAACCTGCTGTGGCGCAAGCCCGGTGACGAGAATCTTTCTCAGGGTTTCGAGGTCGCCGTTTGCGTCCTGCCTTTTCGATATTGCGCCTTTCACCCTGAATCGCTTGAAGCTGAAAATCGAGACAGACTGCAGCCCGTCATTCTTGCCTATATTGAGTGATGCCAGCCGGCCTTCGAACCGGTCAGCGCCCTGATGACCATAGACCGCGTTCCAGATAATCCGCCATCCGGCGTCCGGGCTTTGTCCTTGCACATCGGGAAACGGTGCGCCCGAGACCCAGCCCGTCACCCTTTTGGTTTCGGGGTCCAGCACGGTTGCGGGTGGATTTTTCCGGGTCAGGGCGAGATATAACTCATCCGCCTGCTCCCGTGTCGTCGGCCCCACATTCATCACGAGACCATCGCCCCGGATCCGAGCCAATTGCTGTGCCGTCAGCGCGTCGGCGGCCTTTGTCCCGTCCGGGAGGAGAACCCCGTCTGCCAGGGTCTCGGCATCGATCCGAATTGTATCCGTCGCGGAGGCCGAGGCTGAAGTCAGCGCGACTATCGCGCATAAACCTCCGAATATCCGCAATCGACGCCACAAGCGACAAGAAATCCGCATCAGTACTCCGCGAGAAAACCGATCCTATGCCCATCTATGACCGCGGCAGGCGATACACCGGGCGACACACGCTGTTTCAGCCGTCCGATCATGTCCAATTGGCCCGCTCACGGCAATACGGCTAGCAAGCAAAAGCCTGAAACAAAAAGAAAGGGGGCCAATGGCCCCCTTCCGTCTCTGCTGCGACCGGTCCCGTTTCCGGCGTGGGCCAGGCGTTAAGCCTGTCTGTTGCCGAAGCGGCCGTGAAATACGACCGTGTAGGGCGACTTTGCTTTCGCGCCGCCGCCCTTGCGGGACTTAGTTACAGGGTTATTTTTTTTTGGTGGTCGTCCGCTTGCGGGCGGGCGCCTTGCGCTTGGCGGCCTTCTTAGCCGTCTTGCGCTTCGGTGCCTTGCGCTTCGCAGTCTTGCGCTTAGCGGCCTTCTTCGCGGTCTTGCGCTTTGGCGCCTTACGCTTAGCGGCCTTCTTAGCGGTCTTGCGCTTCGGCGCCTTACGCTTAGCGGCCTTCTTGGCGACTTTGCGCTTAGCGACTTTACGCTTTGCGACTTTACGCTTCGTCGTCTTACGGACAGCCTTCCGCTTCGGCGCCTTGCGCTTAGCGGCCTTCTTCCGTGTGGTTTTCTTCGTCGTAGCGGCCATGCCGAGCTCCCCTCGTTGCCGGATGGTAATTGAACTTAGTCTACTGGGAATTCCTCAAACAAATAAAATTCAGAAACCAGCAAGTTAAGTTCCTAATCGGAATCGGTTAATAAAACATTACTTATCCTTTGTCTATAGTAAGTTAAATCTAGAACTCAGGACCGAATCGGTGACTTGCCGGCAGTCTTGAATCCTTCGACCCCATGATTCGACATTTCAGCACCGCGCGAGAATTCTATATTCGGCCGGTCATTTCAGAGCCCAATGGAGAGAACCGCCCTCCAGACCTTGCAATTAACCAACCCCGTCTTTGAAGTCGAAGAATGAATTCTTGGCAAAACGGGAAATTACCTGCCCGGTTATTCATGCGTTTTTTATCTTTTAAAAACAGTTACTTAGAATGTGACACTTGGAAATTTCGGCGCGCTGCCAACGGGTTGCGGAACTCCCTCTCGGGCGTGTCGGCCTGGATCTGTCCCCGGCCCCGCGGCCCTTCTTTCCATACATCGCAGCGCAACCAAAAAATCGCGCGCTCTTCCCCCTCGACCTTCCGAAACAGCCGAAGTCGAGCCGGCAGGAATGCAGCCGATGCCAGGATCGGGGATTGCCTCCCTACTAATTTTTTTTCTGGCCGCCTAAATTAGGGCAACCTTTGACGGGGGGATTTCCGTACCCCGAAACGCCACCGACGTCCCCGGAAGGAGCGAACGAAAAATGGCCAAGAGCGACTGGAAGGTTTCTGGACGATATCTGGAGGCATGCAGCTGCGCCTACCTTTGCCCCTGCATCGTTACCAATATGAGTGCTCCAGCCACACAGCCCTTCTGCAAAGTGGTCATGGGCTTTCAGATCGAAACAGGCTATTTCGACGAGATTCCGCTGGCCGGCCTGGCATTCGTCCTCGTATCGGAGACGCCCGCGATAATGGCTGAAGGCAACTGGAAGGTAGGGCTGATCGTCGACGAGCGCGCGTCCGATGCACAGGTGGAAGCCCTGTCGGCAATCACCAGCGGAAAATCGGGCGGCCCGCTGACACCTCTCTCTCCCCTGATCGGGGAATTCCTCGGCATCGAGCGCAAACCGGTCGAAATCTTTTGGGACGGGCTGCGTTGCGGTCTCCAGGCTGCCGATGCCGTGGATATTGGGGTCGAAGGAACACCCAGCGCGGTGGCTGATGGCGAGCCCATTTATCTGGAGAATACCCTGCATCCCGCCAACAAGCGGCTGGCGCTGGGGCGGGCCGTGCGCAACCGGATCACAGCCTTCGGAATAGAGTGGCTGGATGACAGCGGTGAAACCAACGGCCACTTCGCCCCGTTCAATTGGCACTCATAGCCTCAAGGCAATTCGGGCTCACATTGACCGTAGCGGTAGAGCGCCGGCCCGTTTTTCCGAAGCCACTCCTGGGCCGGCCGAAACTCTCCCACGAGGGTTTTCACGAGAGCCCAGAAATTACGACCGTGGTTCATCTCCCGGAGATGGGCCACCTCATGCGCGACCACATAATCCAATACCATTTCCGGTGCAAAAATCAGTCGCCATGAGAACCTCAAATCCCCTTCGTATGAGCAACTACCCCATCGGGATTTCGTATCGGACACGATAATCCTCCGGTAGCTGGCCCCTAACTGGACGACACCGGCCTGGGCCCGGACACGGATTTCCCGCTCGGCTTGCTGCCGGAGCCAGAGACCAATTCTTTCCGGCAATGTTTCCGCGGGGCCATCGATTTCCAGGAAATCTTCCGTCGGCAGGATGAAGCCCGCCTCACCCGGCCTACACCTTATGGTCAAGGACTGCCCCAGGAACGGGATCTCGACACCTTCCTGAAACGGTACCGGGGCGGGAAGCTCGTCGAGACTGGCGGCGATCCAGTCCCCTCTCTCCGTCACGAATGCCAGTCCCTCAGCCAGAAGGCCGGGGCGCGGCAGGACCAGTTCGATGCCGGCAAAATGCGGCGAGACCGAGATCAGAATGCGACGGGCCCGAGGATTGACCCGGACTCGAAGGGGAACCTGCCGCCCCTTCTTCAGCCGGAGCAGGGATGGTCCCGACAAAAGCTGCGCCATATGGGCTCCCGAGCAGGCCGGTCGTGATTTGGCAGTCATCATGCCGGCTCTTCGTCAGACGCATAAATGCCTGCGTGTATCTCCAATATTTTGTAGGTATCAGACTGCAAGATCGCAAGCAATTGCGGTTTCCGAAAGGCTCCTTGGGAAGAATACTCAGCGTGTCGGTGATCCTGACAGGCGTCAAAACGCGATCCCCGTTGATTTTGGAGGAACGCTCAGTCACTCTCCCAAGGTGCTTCCGAAAAATATGAGGGCCGGGCTGGAGCAAGAGTATGGAAGCGCGTTTTTGAGGCTGGTGGCAGCCCCTGGCCTCTTCTGACGACCAGTACGAGTAAATTCCATGTCAAATGAGGAATCCGCGGCAGAAGGCGGATCGCTCGTTGTCGGGAAGATAAAGTGGTTCAACCCTGAAAAGGGTTATGGCTTCGTCATCCCCGATGATGGGACTCCGGACGCCTTCCTCCACATCTCGGTATTGAAGGATGCTCAACTGCGAGACGCTCCTGAGGGGTCGGTCATAAAGTGTGAAATTGAGCAGGCGCAAAAAGGACGGCAGGTAGTCAAAATCGTCGAGCTTGATACCAGCACAGCGGTAAAACGAGGGGCACGCGACTAGGGGGGTCCGAGCGATCAGTTGACGCTTCGGCTCTGAGTGCCGGGGCGCTTGATACCCGGCCGGGCGGAGCGGCTCAGCAGGAATGGCGAAGCTGCGACTTTAGTCGTCGCAGTGAGAAACATCTCAGCGTCTTTGACGTGGGGTTCGAGGACGACGCGACAGCCATCCGCCTGCTCACGGGCCCGGCCCGCCGGCCCTCCTCCGCGCGCTGCTAATTCGAAAGCTGGATACCGGTGCGGTTGCGATAGGTTTCCGCCAGCAGAAAGGTGCCCAGAGCACGGCGCAATTCCTGCGTTCCCATGCCTGACAGCCTCTCGGAACTGCTGGCAAATTGGCGCGGCTCCTGCGGCCCGCGCATTTCCAGCAGAATCGGCCCCGCGGTGGTTAGAAGGGACGGGTTCGTGCTGGCGTTGGCACCGGGGGCCGCCGCTGCGGTCATGCCCAGAAACAACGCGCCCCCGACAGCGCTCATTACCGGGGACAGGCTGTTTCGTCGCTTCTTCGACGACACTGACATTGTTCTGCTCCAAGCCTTTTTCCAGGGCACCATCACCCTTTGGAGCAAACTTACCGGAGGGGAATAAAAACCACGTTAACTATTGCCGCGGCTTTAGATTGATGTTTTTGAAATTAAAGGAGAAATCGGAGCGAATTTTAGGCATCCGTCCGCAACCGCCGAGGTCGGGCCGGACACCTGTCCTCCCGGTCCGTTTTACTGGCCTTGCGCTTCCAGGACACCCAAAGATATTTCATCCGGAGTCATTGGGCCGTTGAATGTCGTCTGTGGAGATCCAACGAAAATCGTCGCGTGGAAGTTCTGGAAATCGATGGCGCCACCATATGCACCCCAGTACGCGTGCCCGTTCGGATCATCCGCTGGGACATGATGCAGCACCGGCTGATACATCCACTTTTTAAAGACCCCGGCGTCATCGTAAGCCTCGCCGTGAGTCCCCAGCCATATCTCGGGATCGATATAAGCGATTTTTTCCGAATACGGATGTTCCTCCGGAGGAATCGCTTTCACGATCAATGCCTCGCGAACTTCCCACGGCTCGTTCGGATACCAGTAAGGGGCAGTCTCCAGATTAAGATGAGGGAACCGTTGATTAATGTCCTCAGCACCTTCGATCCAGGGTTCGCTGCGAACTGACCCGTGAACCAAGATTTTCTTCTTTCCGACGAGGCGAAAATCTTTGTACCAGGTGGGAAAAGCCGCCAACACGTCAATATCGTCATTCAGCCAATCCGTGCTTCCGGCGGGATTCATCCAGGCGCCTCCGGACAATCGGCGCACCCGCCTCAAGTCCCGGATATACGCCCAGCTATCGTCAAAGGCGCCAGTCGTGTAACGGATCGTAAAGGTACCGATCCCCTTAAGATCCTGTGGTGCCAAGCCAAAAAAGATCTGTTTGAAGTGAATTGTGCCGTCACCGAGTGTCGGCCCTTCACTGGCGGCACCATAGCGACCGGCCATGCGGATGCGCCGAAAATTCCAGTGTTGCAACCGCTCTATACCATTTTGGCCGTCGATAAGAATCCAGATGAAAAGCTCGCGGTTAATGCTGTCACCATTCATCGGGCCGTAAGCCTGGTTCCAGGCAACCTTCCAACCGGCGTGGGGATCTGACGGATCGATCGACGGAAATGGCACGCCGGCGACCCAGCCGACCGGGCGCCGTGTCTCGGGGTCAAATGACACTGTTTTCTTGTTACGCTCATTCCGTGCCGCGTAATGCCGGTCGATATGATAGCGCTGCGTATCTCTCAATCCGACCCGAAGCCCGGTATTCCGGATCTGCCATTCGACTTTTTCCGGCAGCAGATCGCCAAGACGCTCGCCTTTGAATTTCTTTTCGAGCAATTCGTCGATGTTTCCGGCCACGATCGTCGCGCCGGGTTGAATCCGTCCGGGGTCTTCGCTGTCGGCGATTTTCTCCTCTGCCTGGGCAGTGGACACAGCCAGGGCCAGGGCCAGCGGAAGCGCGAACATGCCGGTCAACTTTTTTGCTCGGATGTGTGATGTCAAAAGAATGGCCCCCTCGCCCGCGTAATTCAGCCCACCGTCCGCCTATCGGTTCCCGAAAACCCAAAAAGGGTCGGGCGCCTGCTTCCCATGCCTGCCGGGGAAGCCCTGGCGGCGCCAGCATCCGCGAAAATACCGGGGAATTTTGGCTCGAGGCTCGAAACTGGCGACCCCAACGGGATTCGAACCCGTGTTGCCGCCGTGAAAGGGCGGTGTCCTAGGCCTCTAGACGATGGGGTCACTGCCGTTTTCGTCTAAAGGGTCGATGCCTGAAAATCAAATGGAAAATCCTTTGGCTCCAGGCCGCAGAAAGTCCTACCGGCCGCCACCGGCAGCGGCGGCATCGGTAATGACGAGCTGAACCCGATTATGGCCCTGCCAGCTATCCAGGCGAAGATGCCCGGCAATGTGAAGCGGCCGGCCGCCCGATGACAGGAGTGCCTGGCCCCAAGCCTGGTCCGCGCTTCGAAAGGAAATCCCCTTCAGTTTTTTTCCGTCATTGCCCTGAAGTGTGCAGCGGACATGATTTTCTCCCACGATATCGGCATAAGCGATCGTCGCGTCGGCAATCGCCAGCCGCGGCTCGGCATTTCCCGCGCCGAACGGCCCGAGATCCTGCACCTTCTGTACGAGTTCGAAATTCGCCCCCCCGACAGACAGCGCTGCATCAAGATTAAGGATGGGAGTGACATCGCCCCGATCCTGAAGCCGCTCATCGAGGAAAGCCTCGAAATCGCCAACTTTCTCCCGTTCGATCGTCAGTCCGGCCGCCATCCGATGCCCGCCACCATTGACCAGGAGGCCGGCCTGACGGGCCGCAATGACAATCGCACCAAGGTCGACACTGGGGATGGAGCGCCCCGAGCCTTTGCCAGTCTCACCATCCAAAGAAATTACGAACGCCGGCAGGTCGTAGCGATCCTTTAGTCGGCTCGCGACGATCCCGATGACTCCGGGATGCCACCCCGCGGACGCCACGACAATTACCTTGCGGCCTGGGCGTCCCTTCCCGACCAGCGCCGTCGCCGCCTCAAGGACAGCCGCTTCCACGGCCTGGCGCTCGCGATTGAGACCGTCCAAGGTCCTGGCAATGGTCCGGGCTTCGGTCATGCTATCCGTTGTCAGCAGACGCGCGCCCAACGCCGCCTCTCCAACCCGGCCACCCGCGTTGATCCGGGGTCCAAAAACAAACCCCGCATGGTAGGCATCCGGCGCCTTGTCAATATTCGCCACTTCGGACAGGGCGGCCAGACCCACATTGCCGCGGCGAGCCATGACCTTCAGCCCCTGACGGGCGAGCGCACGGTTGAGACCCACCAACGGCACCACGTCGCAAATCGTCCCCAGCGCCACCAGATCCAACAGGGACATCAAGTCGGGCTCATTTCGCTCAACATACCAGCCCGCATCCCGCAGCACCCTGTTGGTCGCGACGCACAGCAGAAACGCCACCCCGACCGCGGCCAACTGCCCGTAGGCACCGCTCTCATCCAGACGGTTCGGGTTGATGACGGCGAAGGCCTCGGGCAGTGAGGGCTCCGCCTCGTGATGATCCACCACGATGAGATCAAGACCCATGTCCCTGGCTGCCCTGATCGGCTCGAACGCCGTTATGCCGCAGTCCGCGGTGAGAACCAGGGATGCTCCCTGTGCCTTGATGCCTTGCAGCGCTGGTGTGTTGGGGCCGTAGCCTTCGGTAAGACGGTCCGGAATGTAGAAGAACGTCTTTCCTCCGGCGGCGGCAATAAATCGCGTCAGCACCGCGCTCGAAGTCGCGCCATCTACGTCATAATCACCGAAAATACAGATTCTCTCTCCGCCCATGATCGCAGCTGCCAGCCGCTCCGCCGCCCTATCCATATCTTTGAACTGGGAGGGGTTAGGGAGAGAATCACGAAGTGTCGGATCCAAAAACCACGACGCCTGATCGAGGGCGATGCCGCGGCCCACCAGAATCCGCGCAAGAATTTCCGCAATGCCGAGGCGCTGCGCCAGGGCCAGCGCCTGCCGATCATCGGAAACGCGCGATTGCCAACGTTTCCCGGAGAAAGATTTCTCGACACCCAGAAAAGCAGGGGTCTTTGGCTCCAACTTCGATCACCTGTCCAGAAAGGGCCTGAAGGCCGTTTTTCTCGTGAAGTCGTGGTTTGCCTCAATCGTCCGGACAGTGCCTGTTTTCGAGCGCATGACGATCGAATGGGTAGTTGCACCGCCAGGAAAGTTCCGAACGCCGCGCAGCATCGACCCGTTGGTCACACCTGTCGCGGCGAACATCACGTCATTGGCGGCAAGATCGTGCAAGGTATACTTGCTGTCCAAATCTTCGATCCCGCAACGCCGCGCACGCCGCCTTTCGTCATCGTTACGAAACGTCAGGCGCGCCTGCATCTGCCCACCGATACAGCGCAATGCAGCGGCGGCCAGAACGCCCTCCGGCGCACCTCCAATACCCAGATAGAGATCGACACCGCTATCCGGACGTGAGGTCGCGATGACACCGCTCACGTCCCCGTCAGAAATGAGCATGATGCGTGCCCCTGCCTCGCGAACCCTGGCGATCAGTTCTGCATGCCGCGGACGGTCGAGGATACAGACGACCAGGTCGGAAACCTCCATTCTCTTGGCCTTTGCCAGGCTCTCCAGATTTTCCTTGGGGCTTGCGTCGAGATCAACGACGTCATCAGGCAGGCCGCCCCCAACCGCAACCTTGTCCATATAGACGTCCGGGGCGTTGAGGAAGTCACCCTCATTGGCCATTGCCACCACGGCAAGCGCATTGGCGCCCCCTTTGGCCGTGATCGTCGTCCCCTCGAGCGGGTCAAGCGCGATGTCAATTCTGGGCCCTTCGCCCCGGCCGACTTTCTCGCCGATAAACAACATCGGTGCTTCGTCTCGCTCACCTTCACCGATGACGACCGTGCCCTCGATCTGAAGTCCGTTCAACGCCCGGCGCATTGCATCTACCGCCGCCTGATCCGCAGATTTCTCATCCCCCCGTCCCATGAGTCGCGAGGCGGCCAGAGCGGCGGCTTCCGTTACTCGAACTACTTCCAGAGCGAGGTTGCGATCCATGACGGCTTCTAACGCCTGGGTCATGATGTATTTTTCCTTCTACAACGCTTCAATTCTGATCATGCGGGATGGCTCGAGCACGGGGTCAAGACCATCGATCCTGTGAAGCGCTCTCATCATGTTGGCTTCAATTGTCTCATGAGTGGTCAGGACGATAGGGACTTTCTCCCCGGGCGCCCGGCCATGCTGGAGCATCGACCGCATCGAGACATCCTCGTCTCTCAAAATAGCCGCGACATCGGCAATCACACCGGGCCGGTCGAGGACCATGAGGCGAATATAGTAATCACCACGGTGCCGGGTCATGTCGCGCGGCTTGAGGGTCTCCAACCGCTCTGAGGGGCTGCCGAAGACGGGGCGCGCCGCGTTCCGGGCGAGTCGGACCAAATCGGAGACAACGGCGCTGGCCGTTGGAGCGCCCCCAGCCCCCGCCCCCTCCAGCACGATACTCCCGGAATAGGCGCCCTCCGCGACGACCGCGTTGGTCGCGCCGTCGACATTGGCAATGGCGGCACTGATGGGGACAAGACAGGGATGAACGCGCTGCTCGACCTCGTCACCGTCCCGTCGTGTGATCCCGAGAAGCTTGATCCGAAACCCCAATTCCTCGGCGAACCGGATATCGAGCTGTGTGACATTTCGAATGCCTTCGACATAGACACCGGAGAAATCGACATGACATCCAAAGCCCAGAGCAGTCAGAAGTGCCAGCTTGTGGGCGGTATCGGTTCCGTCCACGTCGACGCTTGGGTCCGCCTCCGCGTAGCCAAGACGCTGGGCGTCCGACACAACATCGGAAAATTCCAGACCGTCGCTTCGCATGCGGCTGAGGATATAATTGCACGTGCCGTTCAAAATGCCGTAGATGGCCCGAAAAGGGTTGGCCGATAGTCCCTCCTGCAGAACATCGATGATCGGAATGGCGCCGGCCACGGCGGCTTCGTATCCCAGTCCCGCCCCCGACGCCTCGGCCAGGCGAGCCAGGCTATTCCCGTGCACGGCCAGAAGCGCCTTGTTGGCGGTTACCAGGTGTTTGCCGCTTTGCAGCGCGGTTTCTGATACCGCGCGGGCAATCCCGTCCGAGCCCCCGACGAGTTCGACGATTACATCGAGATCGCCGCTTCGCGCCATGTCGACCGGATCATAGAACCAGCGGACCCCGTCCAGGTTGACCCCCCGGTCCCTGTTCCGGTCTCTGGCTGAAACGGCCGACAATTCGAGACGACGCCCGGCGCGGTCGGACAGCAACTCTTCCTGTTCCTGCAGCACCCGGGCGGCCGATGCCCCCACCGTCCCCAAACCGGCAATCCCTATTTTCAAACTGGAACTCAAGAGGCCAAAGCCGATTTGCCTGATGCCGTTCCGGCATAACGGTTGAGGAAAGATTTGATGTTCCTGGCGGCCTGGCGGATGCGCTGCCGATTCTCGACGAGTGCAATCCGGACATGCCCGTCGCCATATTCACCAAAGCCGATGCCTGGCGACACGGCCACATTCGCCTCCTGCAGCAGGAGTTTTGAAAATTCGAGAGACCCGAGGTGGCTGAATTGCGGCGGGATCGGCGCCCAGACGAACATCGTCGCGGGAGGCGACGGAATGACCCAGCCGGCCTGCCTGAAACTGGATATCAGGACGTCTCGCCGTTCCCGGTATCGGTTGCGAATTTCATCAACGCAGTCCTGTGGACCATTCAGCGCAGCAGCCGCAGCAACCTGAACGGGTGTAAACGCGCCATAATCGACATACGATTTTATTCTGGCGAGCGCATGGATCAGCTTCTTGTTTCCCGCGGCAAAACCGATCCGCCATCCCGGCATCGAATAGGTCTTGGACATCGTCGTAAATTCGACAGCGACGTCCTTAGCCCCTGGGACCTGAAGGATCGAGGGGGGCGGCTGGCCATCATAATAGAGTTCGCAATAGGCCAGATCGGACAGGACATAAATGCCCTCCGCACGACAGAAATCGACAATCGCCTCGTAGAAATTCAGGCCGACTACCTGTGTCGTCGGGTTCGACGGAAAATTCACCACAAGGGCCAAAGGCTTGGGAATACTGTGGGCAACCGCTCGTTCCAGTTCGCGGAGGAATCCTGCTTCATCGGATACCGGAAGATGACGTATCGACGCCCCTGCCAGGATGAAGCCGAAGGTGTGGATCGGATAGCACGGGTTTGGCGCCAGAACGAGGTCACCCGGATTGGTCATGGCCTGAGCCAGATTGGCCAATCCTTCCTTCGAGCCAATGGAAACGACGATCTCGCTCTCCGGGTCCAGTGACACACCGAAGCGCCGGGCGTAATACGCACTTTGCGCGCGTCGCAAACCCGGAATTCCTCTCGAGTTGGAGTAGCGGTGAGTTCGCGGGTCCCGGGTCGCCTCCACAAGTTTTTCGACGATATGCGGGGGCGTCGGTGAATCCGGATTACCCATACCGAAATCTATGATGTCGTCACCCCGCGCCCGGGCGCGCGCCTTCATCGCATTGACTTCGGCCAATACGTAGGGAGGGAGACGGCTGATCCGCAAAAAATCGTGATCCATAATATCTAGATGCCGGCCTTCAGATGCCCATGCGGAGCCTGTCTAATCCCGGACCGATCAATAATCGAGGAAAATCTCTGTCCGCCGATTGCCCGCCTCCCCCGAGGGCATGAACTCGTAATAAATGGGTTCGGAATCCGAGGCCGCCGTTACAAGGATGCGGTTCTTGGGGACACCCACAGCAATTAAATGGCTGGCGACAGCCTCCGCCCTTTGGACGGATACTTCGAAGTTTACAAGCTTGTGATCCAAGGGCGGCAAATCCCTCGTCCGGCTGCTGGCGTGCCCCACGACCCGAACATATCCCCCATAATCTTCGTGCAATTGCGCGATTTCCCGGATGAGCCGCCGGTCCTCCGCCGATAATTGGGAAGAGCCGCGATCGAAGCCGATCACGCCCACCTGGATCGTCCGCGACGGTTTCTCCGGCGGGGTCGCCAAAGACGCCAACGGAAGCGCAGCCAGGCTTTCGCCCGCCTCGGCGCCTGTACCTGCCGGCCCGGACTGGGCGAATGCCGCCGCCGCCGCCTCGTCGGCCGTAACCTGTTCCGGCGGCGACGAGTCGCGCCCCGCTTCCGGGAGAGCTCCGCCTCCTATCACCCTTTCCGGATCCTCCCCGGACTCGAACGGCGTTCCGGCCTCTTCCTCGCCCGCCCCGGGGGCGGCATTGTTTTCAGCTTCGTCCGCGTCAGCTACGACCGACCGGTCCGGGACAGGCGCCAGGGCAGTGTCCTGGGTGCCGTCGCCAGGATCAGGTGAGCCAGGGTCAGGTGAGAGTGCCGAGGAGGCCGGAGTCGCGTCCCCTGCCCTGGACCCGGCCTGCTCCTCTGCCTCATCCTCATAGAGAACATTTTCCCGATCAGGGCGTAAACCGTTGTCATCCTGGGGCAGCGCCACCGACGGCTCCTCCGCCTGACCAGGAACTTCCTCGGGCGCCTCCGCAATACCGGGCTCCTGAGTTTCGGTCTCTTCCGAGGATGCGACGGTCGTGGCTGCCGCCCCATCGCCTTCCTTTTCCGTTTCGGCCTCGGCAGACGCCTCGCTGCCATCGCCTTCCGACGGTGTGGGAGCCTCGGCCTCGACCGACGGTTCGGCCCCATCGCTGCCAAATATCCCGTCATAAGCCTCACCAGTCCAGTCCGCCGCGCCCTTGTACCATTCCACCGGATTCACGGCGTCGGGCACCGAGGCACACCCCGTCAGAAAGACCGCGAGCGCGCAGGCCGGACCCGCCGTCCGGAGGCCCCGCCAAGAGGGTTGAACTACTTCAGACGGGCGCATAGGGTGGCGCCCGGCTTCCCGGTCTTGCGTGAGAGGACGGTCTGAGGCCACTGGATTATTCTCCTCTGGAAATTCGCCCGCAGTCTGCCTTGAAAATGACCGCTGGAAAAGCCATTAAGCGGCTGTTTTTAAAACCTTACTTGGCGGTTTTCAGGGAATCTTCGGTATCACCCGGTTATAATCGCCCCCACGGCTGCGAAACAGCCGCTTTCTCCTGTTCTTGACCCGTCCCTGAACCCCCGAAGGCTTGGCCCATGAACACCTCATCCCCGCCCGAAGAAAATGACGAATTTGGCCAGCACCTGGCCAAAATCGCGGAAAAGAGTCAAAAGCTGATTGTCGACTTCCTCTCTCGCCGGGGCGGATCGGACCAATCCCCTGACTTGCAGCCGGACCCCCTGAACATCGGCGGACCGTTTCTGGAAATGACCACCCGTTTGATGTCCGACCCTGCCAAGCTGGCCAACGCCCAAATGGCCCTTTGGAAGGGATATCTGGATCTGTGGACTTCGACGGCCCAACGGATGATGGGAGAACCTGCGCCTTCGGTGGTCGAGCCCGAAAAAGGCGACAAGCGTTTTACCCACCCCGACTGGGAGGAAAACGCTGTCTTCGATTTTCTCAAGCAATCCTACCTGCTGTCGTCAAAATGGATGCTCGAGACTGTGAGGCAAGTTGACGGTCTTGACGAACAGGCGGCAAGAAAGGTCGATTTTTACACCCGCCAGTTCATTGACGCTCTGTCGCCGACAAACTTCGTGATGAGCAATCCCGAAGTGCTTCGCGCCACGCTGGAAAGCCACGGCGAGAACCTTCTCAAGGGACTCGAGAATCTCCTTACCGATCTTGAACGAAGCAAGGGCCAGCAACTGCGGATCACCATGACCGATCCGAACGCTTTCAAGGTTGGCCAGGATCTGGCCGTGACGCCGGGCAAGGTCATCTATCGAAATGACCTCATGGAGGTGATCCAGTACGCGCCGGCCACAGAGGAAGTCTACCAAACGCCCCTTCTGATCGTGCCGCCCTGGATTAATAAGTTTTACATCCTCGATCTTCGTCCCAAGAATTCATTTATAAAATGGGCGACCGAGCAAGGGTTTACGGTCTTCGCAATTTCGTGGGTCAACCCGGATTCCAGCCTCGGACAAAAAACTTTCGAGGATTATTTAAGCGAAGGCCCGCTGGCCGCCCTGGAGGTAATTCAGTCCATAACCGGAAGCGAAAGCATCAACGGCGTCGGCTACTGCCTCGGAGGAACGCTTTTGGCTATTGCCATGGCGTATCTGGAATCCAAGGGAAGCCCCATCATCGAATCCGGGACCTTTTTAACAACGATGATCGACTTCCAGGAAGCCGGTGAACTTGGCGTCTTTATCGACGAAGCTCAGTTGACTGCGCTGGAACAACAAATGAGCGAGCAGGGCTATCTCGACGGCGCGTCGATGGCCAATACGTTCAACCTGTTACGGGCAAACGACCTGATCTGGTCATTCGTAATCAATAACTATCTTCTTGGAAAAGAACCGTTCCCGTTTGATTTGCTGTATTGGAATTCGGACTCCACCCGTATGCCCGGAGCGATGCACAGCTTTTATCTTCGCAATATGTATCAGAAGAACCTGCTGACACGTCCGGGTGGCATCTCGATGCTGGGAACACCGATAGACCTGTCAGGAATTACCTGCCCCGCGTTTTTCCTTTCCACGCGCGAAGACCATATAGCGCCTTGGAAATCGACATTTTCCGGCGCAAAGATTCTTTCTGGCGAGACGCAGTTCGTACTTGCCGCATCCGGACATATCGCCGGTGTGGTCAACCCGCCGGAAAAGGGAAAATACTGTTTCTGGACAAACGGAAAACCGGCGGGAGAGCCAGGAAATTGGCTTGAGGCGGCGGAGCGGCAGGAAGGGTCCTGGTGGCCTTACTGGGGCAGGTGGATCGCCGAAAAATCGGGACCCAAGATCAGCGCCCCCCAGAGCCCTGGCAATCCGCAGTATACGCCGATCGCCGATGCGCCAGGTGAATATGTCCGGGTGCGAGCAGATTTGACAGCGGAAGAATTGAAGGCGCGAACGGCCTGAGCCTGCGCCCTTTCGGTCCGAGATTAGGTCAGTTGCCGGACGTCTGGCCCATATATTCCTGGGCAAGCGCCCAGTACTGGCGAGCGAGCGGAGAAAACTCCGCCCTCTCCTCGCTCGTCAGCTGACGCAGCCGCTTCGCCGGCGCGCCCGCCCAAAGCTCGCCTTCCGGCACGGTTTTTCCTGAAGTAACCAGGGCTCCCGCCGCCACCATCCCCTCCGTTTCGACGACAGCGCCGTCGAGAACCGTCGAGGACATGCCGATGAAGGATCGGGGCTGAGCGCAGCAGGCGTGAAGCACTGCCCGGTGTCCGACCGTAACCTCGTCACCAATTATCGTGGGGAGGTTCTTGCTCGAAACATGGATGATCGTGCCGTCCTGGATATTTGACCTCGCTCCAATGCGGATGAAATTGACATCCCCGCGCAATACGGCACCAAACCACACGGAGGCTTCGGGACCGACCTCCACATCTCCGATGATCACGGCACCCGGCGCGATGAAGGCCGTCGGATGGATCTTGGGCCAGCATCCTTTATAAGGGATTATTGTCCCGCCGCCGCACGGCGCATCAGAACTGTTCATCCTTATCCCCTACGGGAACAGTGGGGCCTGTTCAAGGCCCAGACCTTCCTCGAAACCAAGCATCAAATTCATGTTCTGGATGGCCTGTCCGGAAGCTCCCTTGACGAGGTTATCCAGAACAGAGAACAGGATTGCCCGGCCCTTTATGCGGTCCTCGAACACAGCGATGCGACATTGATTCGATCCCTTGACATGCCGCGTTGCCGGAACAAGGCCTTCGGAGAGGACCGAAACGAATTGCTCACTTGCATACGTTTCCTCAAGACATGACCTGACTTCACTCACCGAAACCTGGCTCGACAATTTCACATAGATTGAGGACAAGATCCCCCGGACCATCGGCATGAGGTGTGGAGTAAAATTCACGGTGATATCCTGGCCAACGGCAAGTGACAGCTCCTGCTCTATCTCGGGCAAATGCCTATGGCTGGCAACTCCGTAAGGATGGACGCCTTCGGTCACTTCGGCAAAAAGGGTCGCCTCCTTTGCAGCGCGGCCGGCCCCGCTGACACCGGACTTGGCATCAATGATAATCCCTTCCGGCTCGACGAGCCCTGCCCGCAGCAAGGGAATCAAGGGCAAAAAGACAGAGGTCGGGTAACAGCCCGGATTGGCAACGAGCCGAGCTTCCCTAATTTGGGACCTCGCGATCTCGCTCAACCCGTATACGGCCGTTTTCTGCAGCCCGGGCGCATAATGCGCATGTCCATACCACTTCGCATAAAGGTCGGGATCTCGCAGGCGGAAATCGGCCGACAGATCGATCAGCCTCAGCGTCTCGGGCAGGCCGGCGACAACCTCCTGGGTGGTTCCGTGCGGGAGAGCGCAAAAACAGAAGTCGATCTCAGACCAATTCACGTCTTCTATTCTCGTCAGCCTGGGCAGATCTTTCAACGAAAGGTGGGGGAAGACGTCGCTGAGCTCGGCACCCGCTCGCCTGTCGGCCGTAAGCGCGGTAATCCGTGCGAGTGGATGGCCATTCAGCAGCCGTACCAACTCCGCCCCGGTGTAGCCACTGGCACCCAAGATAGCGATATTCGCGGATTCTGAAGCTTTTAACATCAGGCACGTGTCCCAGACGCCAACTCTTTTCCAAGGTTGGGAGTGCTGACCGGGGACTGAAGGCGCGAGCGGATCTTTCGGCCGGATACTTTCCCCAGTGTCGGGATTTAGCGCTTCGAGAACTGGAAGCTGCGGCGGGCCTTCCTGCGGCCATACTTCTTTCGCTCAACCACGCGGGGATCTCGCGTGAGAAACCCGCCCTTCTTGAGGGCCGAGCGCAGTCCGGGCTCAAAGGCGACCAGAGCCCGGGAAAGCCCGTGGCGCAATGCGCCAGCCTGCCCGGACAGCCCCCCGCCGGAAACCGTGCAAACGACATCAAATTCGGTATCGCGCTCAGTCGCAACCACCGGCTGTCGGATTACCGCCTGCAATGTGGGTCTCGGGAAGTATTCAGCCGAGTCCTTTCCGTTCACCGTGATCCGCCCGGATCCAGGCTTGATCCACACGCGTGCGACAGACGATTTCCGCTTCCCGGTCCCATATGACCTTCCGAGTTTATCGCGCACCGGTTCGGTCGAAATGGCGGAAGCCTGTTCGATAGCCGTGCCGCTAATTCCGGCCGGCGCCACATCTCCAAGCGTTGGTGTCTCGTCGCTCATCTTATCGGGTCCTGGCATTCTTGGAGTTCATCGCGGCGATATCCAGAACTTCTGGCGCCTGGGCTTCATGCGGGTGTTCCGCCCCTGAATAGACCTTCAGCTTTTTCATCTGAGCCCGCCCAAGGGGTGTGCGCGGGACCATTCGACGGACCGCATTCAGGATCAGGTCTTCCGCGCGATGCTCGCGCACTTCGTCGAGGGTCCGCTCCTTGATCCCTCCCGGATATCCCGTATGCCAGAAGAACTTTTCGTCCGTGCCCTTATTCCCCGTCAACCGGACCTTGTCCGCATTGATCACTACGATATGATCACCGCAATCGATATGGGGCGTATAGCTGGGCTTATGCTTCCCCCGCAGGCGGCTGGCAATTTGGGTTGCCAAGCGGCCCAGAATCAGCCCGTCCGCGTCCACCACGTACCATTTTCTTTCAATTTCTGACGGTTTTGCTGAATATGTCCGCATCGTCCACTTCCCTTGAGGCGCATCGGCAGCCCTGCTGCCAAGGCCGCGCCAGTATTAGCACCAGGCGGCGAGAGTCAAGGGAATATTGTGCCCGGATTTGATATTTCTTACGTGTTTTCATAGTTTTAGATATGCGGTTTCATATTACCTCACCTCGCCACTCACATCCGAGGTACGTCACATTCCGGCCCTCCTCCGGCCAATAAAGGAAAGGCATCCTTATGGCCCAGAACCTAAAGCTCAAATACACCAGTTCGACAGGCATCGCCGAGATCGTCCTCGATCGTCCGGATGCCCGAAATGCCCTCTCCTACGCTCTACTGACGGAACTCGAGGCAACGCTACGGGATGTACGCGAAAATCCGGAAATCAGGGTGCTTGTCATAAGTGCCACCGGGCCCGTGTTCAGCGCGGGCCATGACCTGAAAGAGCTCCTGGCGGCAGATGACCCGGAATTCCACCGACAAACATTTTCCCTTTGCTCCCGTGTGATGAGCGCCTTTCCCGAATTGCCCCAGCCCATCATCGTCCAGGTTCAGGGCCCTGCCACCGCCGCCGGTTGCCAGATGGTCGCGGCCGCGGATCTGGCCGTCAGTTCAACCGATGCGAAGTTCAGCACACCCGGAGTGAATATCGGCCTTTTTTGCGCGACGCCAATGGTTCCGATCTCACGGAGTGTTGCTCAGAAACAGGCGATGGAAATGCTTTTGACAGGCGATTGGATTGACGCTCCTACAGCGAAAGCCATCGGGCTGATCAACCAGTTCACGGCGCCAGGCAATCTCCGGGAATTGGTATGGGCGCTGGCCGAGAAAATTGCGGCCAAACCGCGCCGCGTCATACAGGAAGGAAAGGCCGCATTTTACGCCCAGCGCGGAAAATCGCTCCTCCAGGCCTACGAAATGACGACCGGGATTATGGTTGATAACATGGGTAAACCGGAAGCGATTGAAGGGATCTCCGCCTTTTTGGAAAAAAGGGCACCCAACTGGAAAGTCGGCATCGACCACTAGAGAAAAGTGATTTTGAAAAGCTCGGACTCAATGGCGCCTTCTGTCGACACGTTCTCTATCCTAAAACGTGCCAAGCGAATCGCTGTGGTCGGCGCAAGCAACAAGCAAACGCGTGCCAGTTATTTCGTCATGAAATACATGACGACCAAGGGGTATGAGATTTTTCCCGTCAATCCTCATCTCGCGGGAACGGTCATTCTGGGAAGAACGGTCTGTAGCAGCCTCCTCGAAACCCCGCCCGAAACGATTGACATCGTTGATATTTTCCGGCGGCCTGAAGAGGTCCCCGGTATTGTGGATGAAGCCATAGAAATTGGCGCCGGGGCAATATGGATGCAACTCGGAATAAAAAATGATACCGCTGCTCTCAAAGCAGCAGCGGCGGGACTTGACGTCGTTCAGGACAGATGCCTGAAAATCGAATACGGGCGATACAGTGGAGAGATGGGCTGGGGCGGCATGAATACCGGCGTGATCAGCAACAGACGTACAAGGAAACTGGACTATGGCCGGAAATAAAGAGGAATTCGGGTTCGAAACAAAAGCGATCCACGCGGGTGCTGCGCCGGACCCGACCACAGGCGCGCGCAATACGCCAATCTATCAGACAACTTCGTATGTTTTTGAAGATGTCGAGCACGCGGCATCGCTCTTCAACCTCGAGACCCTGGGATTCATTTATACGCGGCTCACTAACCCGACGGTCTCTGTCCTGGAAGAACGGATTGCGACGCTGGAAGGTGGAATCGGCGCCTGTGCGACGGCATCTGGCCACTCCGCCCAGATGGTTACTCTCTTTAATCTCCTGGAAGAGGGCGACGAATTTTTAGCTTCAACTGCTTTATACGGAGGTTCGATCAATCAGTTCTCGCACACGTTCAAGCGCTTCGGGTGGCACGTCAGGTTCGTCGACCCCGACCACCCAGAGAACTTCAGGAAAGCCCTGACCCCCCGCACGAAGGCAATCTTCATCGAAACACTAGCCAATCCGGGCGGAGTTATTGTCGATCTCGAAGCCGTCGCAAACATCGCTCACGAAGCCGGCGTTCCCCTGATCGTGGATAACACGATGGCAACACCGTATTTGAGCCGGCCGTTCGACTGGGGCGCTGACCTCGTCGTCCACTCGACAACAAAATTCCTCTCGGGGCATGGCACCTCCCTTGGTGGTGCGGTCGTGGACTCCGGAAAGTTCGACTGGGCGAAAGATGGAAAGTACCCGTTTTTGACAGACCCGGATCCGGGCTATCACGGCCTTAAATTCTATGAAACCTTCGGCGAACTGGCATTCACCTTCAAATCAAAAGCCGTCGGCTTGCGCGATCTCGGCCCTGCCATGGCGCCAATGAATGCGTTTATGACCATTACCGGAATTGAGACGCTGCACGTCCGAATGGACCGACACGTGGAGAACGCTTTAACGGTCGCCGAGTTTCTTGAGGGTCACCCGAGAGTGTCCTGGGTTTCCTATGCCGGCCTCAAATCCAGCCCCTATTACGCCTTAGCGAGGAAATATCTCCCGAAGGGGGCCGGTTCCGTCTTTACCTTCGGGGTCAAGGGGGGCTACGAGGCAGGCGTGAAAATCGTCGAAAATATGGAGATTTTCAGCCACCTCGCGAATATTGGTGACACACGAAGCCTGATCATCCACCCCGCTTCGACCACCCACCGCCAACTTGACGAGGCTGCTCAGGAGAGAGCCGGCGCGGGTCCCAACGTCGTACGCGTTTCGATCGGACTCGAGTCCGTCAACGACCTGATACGGGATCTGGATCAGGCACTCGGCCGATAACATCCAAATCAGATTGTCTCGCGGTTCACCCATTCGAGGAAAGCGCTGTTCCCGCCCTCGATTGCCAATGACACGATACAAGGACAATCGTAACTGTGCAGGCTCTTGATCCGGTCTGTGACAGTCCTAACCAATTTTTCTTTGGTCTTGGCAATCAGCACAGCCTCCGTGTCCTCGACTACCTTGCCCTTCCAACGGTAGAGGGATGAGGCATTTCCGATGATATTCGCACAGGCGATCAGCTCTTCCTCAAGAAGAACTCTCGCGACCCTATCGGCCTCTTCTTTGGATCCGCAGGTCACGTAGACAAGTCCGGCATTCTCCGCCACAAAGTCCTCCGATCACTTTCTGACATATCAAGATTTCACACGTCTCCATTTATCGAAACTTCTGCCCGCCGTGTAACCCAAATATCCTGAACCGAAAAGCCACCACATCGGCTCCGGTATTGCCGCCAGCCACGCCTGAACACCGATCGAGATCTTTCCCGCCGCTTCTGGTGCAAAGACATGGAGAATTCCTACCGGCATGGCCATCAGGATAAACGCGTAAACAACATAAAGGAATGTCGGGCGCGCCCGGCTCGTCCACGGGTCGGGGGATCTCGCCTCTGCGAGAATTGCTGAAAGCTGCGCCTCAGCATCCTTAAGACGGCCATCTGCCTTCGCTTCAACAAGTGCTCTCCTGGCCTTTGCCTGCTCGGCAGGGTCTGGCCAAACTCTTTCCAACAAAGCTTCCGCGAACTCGAATACCCTCGACGGTGAGCCGCTCCGATTTCCATGCGTCGTTGTTTTGCGCCATGGAAAACAGGTCGTGGCCGTGATTGCGGCCCCGTGGAGTAAAGGCGAAGACGGCCCACCCGTCGTTTTCAGCAAGAATTGGCCGAATGAAATCCCACGCTGCAGGGTCCGCCAAGGCGAATTCCGAGAACACGACGCCGACCGGGTTCGCCCCCACAAGGCTGTTGTAATTATCCGAGCCGCATACCTGCCAGATAGAGCCACACTTGAGCTCGATTTTCATTTCGGACCCGTTTGTCGCCCGTCGAATTGATGGCGGGAAGACCTGGTCGATCACCCGTCGTCCAGTGCTGTCAATTGCGTCCCAGACCACCCGGCGCCCCTGCACATTGGTCGGAAGCATATGCCAGTACGTGCCCACACGACGGTGTGCGGCGACCGCCGTCCAGTTCAGGCAAAGACTCTCCTTCCCTGCGCGGCGATGCCAAAGGGCGACCGCGCGTTTCCCTCCGCTTTCGAGAAAGTGCCAAACTGGGAGCTGGTAACCTCGCGGCGCCCAGTCGTTTGGAAGGGAAATCTCGAGCATCGGGCAAAAAAACGCCCGGTTTGTACCGGGCGTTTCCAAAATTCGGGCTGACTGTTTCGCTTTTCAGGCCGCAGGCTCGTAGACCCCGTCGGCATATCCGACCGTTCTGTCTTTCCCTTTCAGACCATCCGCCACGATGTAAATCTTTTCCGCCTCGAAATCATCGGGCAGTAACATCAAAAGATTCACATTGTTCTGCGCGATGCATACCCAGCTTCGTGGGCTCCCCGAGTGGGGATCCGAACCATTCACCACAAAAAGCTTCATTCTCACTCCCCTTCGACATTGCCGCGTTTAGGCGCTGACCCGTGGCGGAGGTCTTACCACGCCCAATTCGCGGGCTCAACCAACCCAGGCTCTGTCGAGAGGCCGGACCTCAGACGCCGCTGGTGGACTGCGCGGGGATCGGCGGGTTAGACGCTGGCATGCCGTGGAGCATCGCCGCCGCCTCGGTGACCGTTGCCCAGGATCCGCACGAGCCGAGCCGACGGTCCCGACCGACAAAGCCATCGGCTACCCGAATGATCTCTTCCGTTTCAAAATCATCCGGTAGCATCAGGTTAAGATTCGTTGGGTTCTGCGCGATGACCATCCAGCACTTGCGGACACCACCCTTGGACAGGTCTTCACCGTTCACGATGAAAAGTTTCATAGGATGTCCCTCCAATAACTCTTTAGGCGCCACGCTGTTTCAAGCGGCCCGTTCGGTCAGTTCCTGAATGTCCGGCACGAACGGCGCGTTCATCTCCGCCACGATACCCGCGTCACCCTTGACGTTATCGAGAACCTCAAAGACTTTTTCCGCTCTCGCCGCCGCCAAGGATTTCGCGGCGGCTTCCGTCTCGGCGATGATCAGCCAGGACCGGCTTTCGCCATTCACTGCAAATAATTTCATCGTCTTCTCCCCTCGGTTGCGGTTGGTCCCCTGCTGCCCCAAATCTGCGATCGGTGTCCGCTTTCAACGGGGCGTGAGGGTCGGGTCCCAAATACCCGAGAATTCCACTTAGATATTTCCACAACGTTGATAGGGTTATTATGTGGCCCCGCGCGCCGGATCGCCAGACTTTTCACGAAGCTGCGACAGATTGCCCAACTGACATGCGGCTGGCACGCAGAACGTGCACGCGTGGCAAAGGCGCCTCCCCGCAGGAAAGCGCCTTTCTTACAGTCTTTCGCTGATGATCAGTTTTTCGTTTGCACGAGTGGCCCCGAACCGGAGGCGATCACCTTCGCCTCACCCTCAAAGCCATCCACGAGTTCGATTACCTCGTCAGGCGCCGCATCCGGGGGCAAGAGAGCCCTTGCCGCCGCCGCGTCCTCGGCCGTGACAAGCCAGCTTCCTGTCGATCCGTTCAAGGAAAATATCTTCATTCCGCCCCCCAAGCGATGCCTGTTCCAAAACGACAGAGAGAGTAGAGCAGCCGATGTAATTTTTCGAGGGGCCTTGTCGCGGAACCCCTACTCGACCCCCTACTCCGCCGGTATTGCATTTTCGGGCACCCGCTCGCCGCCAAACTGGACGATCCGTATTGTTGGGACCTCTTCATTACCGGAGACACGCTCCCGGAATTTTGCGGGACGGTACGCCCGAAGCAGAAACATGAGGAGCTGGTCAGAATATTCCCGGACTACGCCGATCTGCTTCCCCTGGTAAAAAACCGGCTTGTCCCACCCTTCGAGGGCACGCCGTCGTGCCTCGGATTCGAGTAAATCAAGCGCTTCTTCGAGAGCCGCCCGCCAGGCCGCCCTGAATGCCGGACTTTTCTCCCGGGCCCGATATGCCTGAGCACGGGAAATTCCGGCCTCGGCGGCGGCGACACTGACCACGCCTCTTTCCCGCAGGGCCTCGAGAAAAGCTCCCCGGCGGGCCCGGTCAAACTTCCGGGGTGCCAGAACCTGGTTCGTCATGATTCTCTGCTCTTTGGTTCCGAATCAAAAAGGGCCGGCTGGTGGCCGGCCCTGCTTTGTATGTCTTCAGCGTATGACTGTACGTATATAACATTCACGACATCTGCGACAAGCGTTTTTTTGACCTTCCCGGAAAAAAATCTTTCCCTCTGGCGCCAGCCGGCCCGGCTGCTTGATCGAGTTCGCGCCGGATCTCGGTGATTGCCGTCCTGAACCGCCGCTGCAGTGTCCGGCTGCTCCGACGAAATACGTATTCCAGGTCCCGCCACGCGATCCCCGAGCACCGCAACCAGACGAGCTCGCCCTCCCGCTTCTCCAGCCATAAAAGCCAAAGGATTGCCTCGTCCATCCGATCGATCTGGTCCGCATTGGGGGGGATTCGTGCGGCCGTCGGCGTGCCATACCCGTATGCTTCTCCGGCAACGTGGATAACTGCCGGCCAGGAACTCCATTTTCCCTTCAGGTATAGAAGCTCTTTTGGCCTGGGCAGGCGCTTCAGAAAGTCAGCGGCCTCTTCCAGGCGCCGGATGATTTCCGCGTGGCGGGCCTCTCCTGCAGGTGGGTCCCGGTCGGAATCAGTCCCTGCCATGTCGTTCTCCATACAGTTTTTCGCCGATCTGGCGGATTAGCTCTTTCTCGGGCCAGGTGAGGCGATCATCGTCGAGCCTGACCACCAGGACCCCCCCACGCCAGCCATTCTGCAGACGGGCGAATGTCCGCCGGGCATCGTCAGCATTACGGCCGGATGCCACCACGCTGGAGAGGCTTGATTTCATGAAGGAATTGAATCCCCTATCGGTTCTTGCGCCATTGCTTCACCCTGTTTCCTCAGGCAAACGCTCGAAAACGCGGATCCATTTTGTGAAATGGCGATAGGTTGGATTTCCAGGGCCGGCACCACCGGCAACATCGGGATATAATGCCGCGGCCGCACGGTAGGCACGCCAGCGCTCAGGCTCCTGCGCCCTCAGGGCGGCGTGAAAATTGACGATGTTTTCTGGAAACGGTCTACTGGGAGGGGGCTTGATCATACGGCATCACCTGCGTCTGCGACCCGGGGCTTCCTCGGGAAGCCGGAACTGTACGCATAAGTACTATTTTTGCGTACATCCGTCAAGGGGAATGTCGCAAAAAACCGTGTCGACGGGCCCGAAAAAGAAATCTGAAAGGAGGAGGTGACCATGACCGACACCTCACAGGCAGCATCTCGCCTGAAGGCCCTGCGGCAAAAGGCCGGTCTATCGCTGCGGGAAATGGCGCGCGAGATCGGTTGGGGGGCGACCCGCTATCAGCATTACGAGGACCGATACAAGAAACCGTATCTGCCGATCGAGGTGTTGGACGCAATTTTGCCCGTCCTGGCCCGCCACGGCGTTCCGCATCGGGATCTCGAAAAGCTCACCCCCGCTATGCCGGGAAACATGCGTGAAAAGCAAAAGGCAGAATCCGATGATCTCGTTTTCGTGCCTGTTTACGACGTCGCGGCCGCCGCCGGCGATGGCACCATGGTGGACGCCGAACACCAGACTGGTCGCCTTGCCTTTCTCCCGGAATGGCTGAAAAGCGTCACTACCGCGGCCCCCGCCAGCCTGGGGGTCATCATGGTCCGGGGCGACAGCATGTTCCCCACGCTCGTCGACGGGGATCACATCCTCATTGATTTCACTCAGACAGTGCCCAGACAGGACGGTATTTTCGTCATCCGGCTCAATGACGTGCTCCAGGTTAAGCGCGTGACCCTGCACCCGGGGACTGGGCGTCTTACGATCTCATCCGACAATCCTGCCTATTCGGCCTATCCGGACCTGGCGCCCGAGTCCATCCATGTCGCAGGGAAAGTGATCTGGCTGGGACGCCGGGTCTGATCCCCATGCCGATGTAAAGTTCGGCGCCGCCTTAAGAGCCTGCCAGATGCCTCACCCGACCAGGCCAAGAGCACTCTTGTAGAGATCCAGCAGGGCCTCGCGCTCGGCACGATCGGCGCTATCGAGCTTTCGAAGCTTCACCACCTGCCGCAAAGTGGGCACATCGAAACCGTTCGCTTTCGCCTCGGAATAGACTTCGCGAATATGCCCCGCAATCTCGGCCCTCTCTTCTTCGAGGCGCTCAATCCGTTCCACATACCGCCGTAAATGTTCGCCGGCCACTCCTGCTGCTTCTGCCATAAACTTCCTCTACCCATACGCATGTCACCAATCGGGCCACCCGGCCGGAACATTTGGCCGGCTCTTTTTTGGCACCCCGGAATTGGCCGGCACTCTCTCCAGTTGCGTCGATATCGTCAATGAGAGATGCGTTTTGTATCAGTCAGGCCCGTCTCCCGATTTGCCGTAATGCACCGCTTGACCACATGTACGTATTTTACGTACACTTGCCCTTCCCGATGCCTGACCAGAAAAAAGGAGCAAGCCATGGCTTTGGAATTGTCATCCCTCAGGGCTCTCGGCGGCGGTGGCGGCTTCTGGCTCTGGCATTATCGGACGCCCGACGGCCCTGACCGCCTGCTCGGCCCGGATTATTTTCGCGGCCATGATGGTGTTCTGCGCGCAGGGCATATGATACTCGCGGCCTGCAACCTGAACGCAAGCCCCATGGGCCTCGTACTTTTTGTATCGGCCGCAGACGGCGAAAAGGCTGAGATTACCTTGCTTTCGCGGGAACCGCTGGAGGGGACCGTCGTTGTGGAGACTCCGATCACTGGCCCACGTGGCAGCAGAACCGGCCAAACCAGAGACGGCGGAATTGGTCGGAGCGGCGGGATTTGAACCCACGACCCCCACACCCCCAGTGTGATGCGCTACCAGACTGCGCTACGCTCCGACCTTGGAAACCGCGCAAATCTAGCTGCGCAGGCCTTCTACTGCAACAAGGGCAGCCACGATTTTGACGGAAATTTACTTTGGATCGCCGTCCAGTTCGGCCCGGATTTCCTGGAGTTCGGCCACGACGGCACTCAGCTTGGCGCGCGCGCTCGATGACAGTCCAGAAGGTGCCGCCGTCTTGACCTCCGGGTTTTGGCCCTTGTCCTTGACGAGTGCCCGTGCACCCTTTTCTTTCAAGAGCCGCTGAACACCCCTGATCGTATACCCGTCCTGATGGAGCAATTCACGAATACGGCGGAGAAGCTGAACATCCTCGGGACGGTAGTAGCGGCGCCCGCCAGCCCGCTTCATGGGCCGGACCTGGGGAAACTTTGATTCCCAGAAGCGCAGGACGTGCTGCGGCACTTCCAGCTGGTTGGCCACCTCGCTGATCGTCCGGAAAGCCGCGGCGGATTTTTGGGGCGATTCCCGATCTCCGTTCTGGAGATCTAGATCACGAGATTCCGACATCAGAAAATTCAGTCAGTCGTGTCCGCTGCCGGACGACGGTTAATGCGTTCCTTCAGGACGTGGGATGGACGAAATACCAGAACCCTGCGAGGCAGGATCGGCACCTCCTCACCTGTTTTGGGATTCCGGCCAATGCGCCGCCCCTTCTGGCGCACCGCAAAACTCCCGAAGGAGGAGATTTTCACCGAGCTGCCCTTGATCAGCGTGTCCGAAATTTCCTTGAGGACTGACTCGACAAGGTCGGCCGACTCGTTTCTCGACAGGCCCACTTCCTGATATACCGCTTCGCTGAGTTGTGCTCGGGTAACGGTGTTTCCAGCCATCCGCCGATCCTCCTAAAACCAGAATAGCCCTTAGACAGTCAACAATCAATGATTTCAAGGGGATGGACATTCCCCCTCAAAGCCCGCTTCAGCCGAGGATTACCAACGGACGAGGCCGGCACCCCAGGTCAGCCCCCCACCGATGGCCTCCAGCAGGACGAGGTTGCCGGGCTGTATCCGGCCATCTCGCACCGCCTGATCCAGGGCCAGCGGGATGGAGGCGGCCGAGGTATTGGCGTGGTCCTCGATCGTGATCACGACACGGTCGACAGGAAGTCCAAATTTCCGTGCCATGCCCTCCATGATCCGCCGGTTGGCCTGATGCGGTACAACCCAGTCAATGGCGTCCGCCTCAAGGCCGTTAGCATCGAGAGCTTCCTGGATGACCTCGGACAGCTTGGTCACCGCGTGGCGGAAGACCTCCTTGCCCTCCATGCGCAGATGCCCTGTCGTGCCAGTGCTGGACGGGCCACCGTCGACGTACAGAATGTCATGAAGCGATCCGTCGGAATGGAGGTGTGTGGACAGGATACCCCGATCGCCGCTGCCGATCTCTCCCTCCACCGCCTCCAGCACGACGGCGCCGGCGCCGTCACCAAAAAGAACGCAGGTCGAGCGGTCCTCCCAGTCCAGGATCCGCGAAAACGTTTCGGCCCCGATGACCAGCGCCCGTCTGGCCTGCCCAACCTTGATAAAATTGTCCGCCACCGCCAGCGCGTAAACGAAACCGGTACAGACCGCCTGCACATCGAAAGCGGCCGCGTTGGCCGCCCCCAGCTTGTCCTGCACCCGCGTAGCCGAAGCCGGAAAGGTCTCGTCCGGGGTGCTCGTCGCCACCACGATCAGGTCAATCTGGAATGGGGTCAGTCCTGCCGTATCAAGTGCCCGAACTGCCGCGCAGACCGCCATGTCCGACGTAAGCTCGCCGGGCGCGGCGATATGCCTGGCACGAATCCCGGTCCGCTGGGCGATCCATTCATCGGAAGTGTCGAGCCGGCGCGCCAACTCGTCGTTGGTCACAACCTTTTCCGGCAGGTAGGCGCCACTGCCAATGATTCTCGAATGCTGCATACCTAAATCGCAGCCGCCTGTTCGCCGGCCCCGGATGCGGTTTCTGCATTCAGCACGGCGATTTCTTCCCGAATACCATCATTATACCCCTGTTGCACCATATCCACCGCGACGCTGATAGCGCTCGCAAATCCCAGTGCATCGGTACCGCCGTGACTCTTGACCGTGATGCCATTGAGCCCGAGGAAAACCGCCCCGTTATATTGCCGGGGATCCATGCGCATCCAGAGTCGGGACAGGGACCGCTTCGCAAGAAGATAACCAAGACCGGCGATGAAGGAGCTTCCGAAAGCCTGTCGAAGGGATGTCGAAAACAGCTTGGAAACGCCTTCTGCCGTCTTGAGGGCGACATTTCCCGAAAATCCGTCGGTCACAATCACATCGACCGTGCCCATGGCGATGTCGTCACCCTCGATAAAGCCCAGAAAATTCTGATTGAGCCGGGATGCCTTCAGCGCCACCGCCGCGGCCCGCACGGGCTCGCGACCTTTGAGTTCTTCTTCCCCGACGTTCAGCAAGCCTACCGTTGGCTCAAGAATTCCCAGCGTAAGACGGGCGAATACCTCACCCATGGCCGCAAATTGCACGAGGTTGGCCGCCGAACACTCGATATTGGCCCCAAGGTCAAGCATCACGCTTTCACCCCGGAGCGTCGGGAACACACTGGCAATCGCGGGCCGGTCTATGCCGGGAAGAGTTTTCAGAACGAACTTGCTCATGGCCATCAAAGCGCCGGTATTACCAGCGGAGACGACGGCGGCCGCCTCCCCGTCACCGACGGCGTTGATCGCGAGTCGCATGCTGGAGTTCCGTCGGTTACGCAAGGCAACCGAGGGCTTGTCGTCATTGGTGACCACGTCGGTGGTGTGACGAATCTTTGAAATCTGACTGAGTTTGGGGAAGCGCTCGATCAGGGGCGCCACCTGGCCCTCATCGCCAACGAAGAGGAACCGGGCGCTGGGGTGGCGTTCGCGGGCAATGTTCGCACCTTTGACCACGACGTCTGGCGCCCGATCGCCGCCCATGGCGTCCAGCGCGACAGTGAACTCCGCTGACAAAAGCTCCCCCTATCCGGTCCCGTACCGGGCCCTAGATGTCGCTGCTCAGAACGACTTCCCGGTCCCTGTAATAGCCGCAGGAGGGGCAGACATGGTGCGGCAATTTCAGCTCGCCGCAATTGGGGCATTCGGCCGAGGCCACCGGCGCCAAGGCGTGGTGAGACCGGCGCAGATCCCGCCTCGAACGCGATACTTTTTTCTTCGGAACGGCCATTCAGTCTCTCCAGTTGCGGCTAACCCGCCAGGCGCAGCTTGTTTATCGGAAAAGTACCGGAGGGGCAAGAGTTAGCGTTTTTGTCGCCCTTTATGCTCTAACATATTGGAAAGACTGGAAAAAGGATTTTTTCTCGGGGCCTGCGGCTGCTCCTCTTCCCTGTCGTTTTCACGCGGCAAATTGGCTTCAAGCCCGGGCCGCCGCGGATACGGATCAAGGGCCAGGGCAAGAAACTGGCAAAGGATTTCCCCAATATCGATTTCGCCGCCATCCAGCGGCTCGAAATCGGTCACCTCGCCTTCAAACAACCCCTCCTGGGGCGGCCCCATCATTTCCGGATCCGGGGTCATGTCACGATCGAACAGAATGCGAAGGTCCTCTTCTATTTCCTCCGCCACCGGCTCCAGGCTTACGACACAGGACTGGACAACCTCCGCGCTCAGATGAGCATCCAGCAGGTAGGCTCGACCTCCCCGCCGGGGCGCCAGCCGGAAAGTCGCGCTAAACCGGGGCAGATCAACGATCCCGAGCCGCCGGACAAGGGCCGCGCGGGCGGGCTCACTTGCCGCAAGCCTTTTTTCGAGTCCTGCCTCGGACACTGTGGCGAGACTGATCCGGCAGGCGAATTCCGATTTCGGCTCTGCTTTGTCCGGCATCCAAAAACGCTTTCCTCAATGGTCCAGCACGTCGGCCGTGGCGCCGAGTGTCGGAAGGACCGGGAAGACCGCCAGGCCCCTCTTCAGATCGTCCACATCCTGCGTCGCCACCGCCTTTGCCTGAGCTTCGATATAGCGCGACAAGCTCGCCAGGCGATCCGGCGTACTGACGGTCTCGTCACCGCCATAAAGATTGCGCCGCAGCACGCCCGCCATATCCGTTTCCGGCGCCGCCAACGCGGCCTCAAACATGGCGGAGCGCCCATAGAATCCCTGGGCCAGCGCTTTTACCTGGCGCCCGACCGACAGGTCCCCCACACCCATTTCCCGAAGTGAGCGATCCATATCGGCGAACATATGGTCGAATAGGTCCTGTGCCAGGTCGCGCGCCTCCGAATCAGCCTCTCTCAATCGTCGAATGAGGAAGAAAACATGGAGAACAATGAGATCGAACCGGCCAGTCGCCGTATCCGGAACCCCCAGCTCGACATAAAAAGCCGGCTCCCGCGCTGCTCCCACCGCTGTGGCATACAGCGCTTCAGCAGCCGGGTTGCGGGCTGAAAAACCTAGTTTTCGGAGAAATCTGCGCACAGCCGGCCCTTAACCTTAAGGATCATTGACAAAATCGGGCGCCGCCCTACATTTCTGCGATTAATGGGGACTGGGAGCGCCATTGTAAACCCCCTCGGCGCCCGCACGCTGGCGGTGGCCCCTGGCTCCCGAAAACCGGCTCGACGCCGTGACCGGCAAGCAAGAGTGAACTGACAGGACTGACAGGGTCGCATCAAATGGCCAAAACTTCGACCAGAACGCGAGCGAACTCCCTGGCGGCGACTGCCGTGATCGGCCTCCTCGTGCTGGGCGGCTGCGCGCCGATCGAACATCAGGCGGGCAATCTTCCCCAGGAGCCCCAGCTTTCGAAATTGACCCCCGGCGTTTCCTCGAAAGAGGACGTGGTCCGGGCGCTCGGCACCCCGTCGACGACAGGCACATTCGCAGCCGACAAGTGGTATTACGTCAGTCAGTACTCCGAGGCGGTGGCCTTTTTCGAACCCGAACTGCTGGACCAGCGCGTGGTCGTTATCAGCTTTAATGGGGACGGCGTCGTTGAAGATATCGACCATCTGGATCGCGACAATGGGCAGTTTGTCCAGATGGTAGAACGAAAAACACCTACTGCCGGTCACTCTCTCACCGCCATCGAGCAAATCCTCGGCAATATCGGTCGAGTCGGCAACTAGACCGGCTCGTCACCGCGCAAGAAAACCCCCCGCCGCGGGGTAGGCGGCGGGGGGTCTGATCGACCGCTCAGGCGGCTTCCTAGATGGCGTGCAGGATCGCCAGAAGGAGAATCGCCACGATATTGGTGATCTTGATCATCGGGTTGACCGCCGGTCCCGCCGTGTCCTTGTAAGGATCGCCAACCGTGTCCCCGGTCACCGCGGCCTTGTGGGCTTCCGAGCCCTTGCCACCGTAATGACCATCCTCGATGTACTTCTTGGCGTTATCCCAGGCGCCGCCGCCGGAGGTCATCGAAATCGCCACGAACAGGCCTGTGACGATAGTCCCAAGCAGCATCGCCCCCAGGGCCGTAAACGCTGCCGACTGTCCGCCAAACGCCATCACGACGATATACAGCAACACTGGCGCCAGGACCGGCAACAATGAGGGAACAATCATTTCCTTGATCGCCGAACGGGTCAGCAGGTCCACGGCACGGCCGTATTCCGGCCGGGCCGTTCCTTCCATGATGCCCGGGATCTCTTTGAACTGCCGGCGAACCTCCACGACAACGGCGCTGGCGGCCCGGCCCACTGCCTGCATGGCAAGCGCGCCGAAGAGAAACGGCAGCAGACCGCCGATGAACAGGCCGATGACCACGAACGGGTCCTTCAGGCTGAATGCCACTGAAGCCTCGGGGAAGTAATGATTTAGATCTTCCGTGTAGGCGGCAAACAGAACGAGCGCCGCCAGCCCGGCCGACGCAATCGCGTATCCCTTGGTAACGGCTTTCGTCGTATTCCCGACAGCATCGAGAGCATCGGTGGTTTTTCGGACGTCCTCGGGCAAATCAGCCATTTCGGCGATGCCGCCCGCGTTGTCTGTTACCGGCCCGTATGCATCAAGTGCGACCACCATGCCGGCAAGCGCCAACATCGTCGTCGCGGCGACGGCAATTCCGAACAGGCCCGCCGTGAGATAGGCCACGATGATGGCCGCGCAGATAACGATGACCGGGAGTGCCGTCGCTTCCATCGAAACGGCGAGCCCCTGTATCACGTTGGTTGCGTGCCCTGTTTCCGAGGATTTCGCTACGCTCTTGACCGGCCGATAGCCGGTCCCGGTGTAGTATTCGGTAATCCAGATCATCAGACCGGTTACGACGAGACCGATAAGGGCACAATAAAACAGATGCCGACCTTCGATCACCGCACCCCCGACGAGCTGGTATTCGGTCGTGAATCCGAGCTGAAAATGGGTTATCGCGCCGATCAGTCCAGCCGACAAAACCGCCGAAACAATAAAACCCTTGTACAGGGCGGCCATGATGTTCTGACTCGCGCCAAGGCGAACGAAGAAAGTGCCAATAACGGAGCCCACGATGCACACGGCGCAGACCAGCAGCGGATATAGCATCATTTGCTCTTGCGCCGCCCCTGAGAAGAAGATGGCGCCAAGAAGCATCGTCGCAACGACCGTTACCGCGTAAGTCTCGAAAAGGTCGGCCGCCATACCGGCGCAGTCTCCGACATTGTCGCCCACGTTATCGGCGATGACAGCCGCGTTCCGCGGGTCGTCCTCCGGAATACCGGCTTCGATCTTGCCAACCAGGTCGGCTCCGACATCGGCGCCTTTGGTGAAAATGCCGCCACCCAGACGCGCAAAGATCGAGATCAGCGAGGCGCCAAAGCTGAGCGCCACCAAGGCCTCGACGATCGGCCGCGCCTCTCCACCGAAATGATCGCGCAGGAAGATGTAATAGACTGCCACGCCCAGCAGGCCGAGACCGACCACGAGCAGGCCCGTGACAGCGCCGGACTGGAACGCGATTTTGAGCGCTCCCTGGAGACTGGTCCGCGCTGCTTCCGCGGTCCGGACATTCGCTCGCACCGATACGTGCATCCCGACATAGCCGGCCAGGCCGGAGAGGATCGCACCGACAAAATACCCGATAGCCGCATAGATGCCCAGGAACAGGCCCAAGATGATGCCGATGACGGCACCGACCAATGCGATCGTTGTGTATTGCCGATTCAGGTAAGCTCTCGCGCCTTCTTGAACGGCGCCGGCAATCTCTCTCATGCGATCGTTACCGGCAGGCGCCGACATGACCGCACGAGATGCATAGAGACCGTAGAGCAGGGCCAAAACCCCGCATGCGATCACGAACCAGTAATACGCTGACATTCGCCAACCCTTTGTTATTTTTCGGAAGGTTAAGGACTCGTGGAAGGTGCCCGGAGTGGGCGCCATCCCCCTGAATGGCCCCTGTCTACCCCTCGCGAGGCCGGCTGGAACATGCCAGAACCGGCCACAGGGCGCAACCTGCGAGATGCCGAAAAAAGGCCGAAAATCGGGCCGCGCGGGTTCCGCCGGCGCCTCCTGACGCTAGCCTTGCTGCTCGAGAATCCGCGTGAACAGGATTTCGCGGACAGTCCCTTCTCCCAGGATCGCGTCCGTGCGCTGATCGAGAATTTGCTTCGCCCGGCCGGCATCGAAGCGGACATGGCCGCCTGGATAGGGAACCGAGAGGAGCCGGTGCAGTTCGCCACGATAGGCATCCACCAGCCGCAACTGAAGCCGTTTGACTTTCTCGATGTCTTCCTCGCCCACGACGTGAAGCACGATGGTGATGGATATCTGCTTCAATGGCCGCCCTTGGCGGATAACCGAGATCACAACGGGCTCCAGGGAGAGATAGCGGGCGGTTTCACCTGCCTCGGCGGGTGCCGCGGCGGCCTCGGCCGACCGCCCCGGCAGGCCGAGCAGCAGCGCCAGCCCGATAATCGGGGCGCTCCAGACAGCGACTTTGGACGGTTTCCGGCGTGGCATCACGGGCTCCTTCTGCGGAACCCATCCTGAACGCCTCAGGTAAAGCGCCCGTAAACAACAGATCAATTATAAGTAGCTGATAAGAAAGAGAATTTTAGAAATGCGCGTAGCCGCGTCTGGGGCTTTCCATACGATTTCCCGCCTGGTCCAGCAATGCCACGCCATGTCCGGGCACGATCTCGCCGATCCGCGTCACGCCAACCGCCCTTGATCCCAGGGCCAGGACCTCGGGCGCGCGCGCAGGCGGGGCGGTAAACACCAGCTCATAGTCATCGCCTCCGGAAAGAGCCAGAGCGAGCCGGTCGGGATCATTACCGACGATTAGGGCGGCCGCCGCCGAGAGCGGCACGTCGCGGGCCCGGAGGACGGCTCCCACGCCGGAGTTCTCGCAAATATGGCCGGTATCGGCCAGCAGGCCATCCGACACATCTATCGCCGCCGTCGCCAACCCGCCCAGCCCTTGTCCCAGCGCAAGACGCGGATCCGGCAGGGCCAGTCGATGCGCCAGCCAGGCGCGACTCTCGGGCCCCGGATCGGGCACGCGGTTTTCCCGGATCTCCAGCGCCAGCGCTGCGTCCCCGATAGAACCGGAAACATAAATGCCGTCGCCCGCCCTGGCACCGTCGCGCCGCAGGGCCCGGCCCGCCGGCACCAGACCCACCGCCGTCAGGGAGAGGACGGCGGGTCCGCGGGTGGCGACAGTGTCGCCGCCAGCCAGGGAGAGCCCGAAAGTTTGCTGATCCGCCGCAAGACCGGCGCTCAGACCCGCCATCCAGTGGTCGCCCCGCGAGGCGGGAAGCGCGAGGGTCAGGAAGTAGGCGTACGGCGCCGCACCCATGGCCGCAAGATCGGACAGATTAACCCGCAGCAGCTTCCTTGCGACGTTATCAGGCGGATCGTCCGGAAAAAAATGGACGCCCTCAACCATCGCGTCGGCGGTGACGACTATATCCTGTCCCGGTGGGGGCGCGAACACGGCGGCGTCATCCTTCAGCCTGAGCGCCGGCGCGAAATCCTTTGCAAGCGGCGCCAGATAGCGCTCGATCAGGGCAAATTCACCGGAGGTTTTCGCCGCCATCCTTTTTTCCACCTTGCATCTCGTCGGCACGCAGCCGTCGGGCAAGTCCATCGAGGACACCATTGACGAAACGGGTCTGGCGGTCTTCAAAAAACGCGTCCGCGACCTCGACATATTCGGACACGATCGCCCGTGCGGGAGTGCCGGTCTCGCGCAGCAATTCGTAGGCACCAGCGCGTAGAACAGCACGTACCAGCGGCTCGATCTGGTCGAGGCCGCGTGCCAGCGTGAGCACTTCCTTCAATTCGGCCTCGATGGCGGATTTTTCTCGCGCAACGCCAAGCACCAGATCGGTAAGAAGCGGCTCGGACAGTTTTGCCGACCCGAGGCCGAGAGAACCGTCGCGCGCGCGATGATCGACAAATTCTCCCAGCACCTCCTGAGGAGAGACGCCCGTCATCTCGCTCTGGTAAATCGCCTGCACCGCCGCGAGGCGGGAAGTGCGACGGGGTCCTGAAGAACCTCTGGATTTTTTTCTGGAATCTGTGTTCGCCACATCGGCTCGCAAATTATGATGCCAGGGGCGCTGGGCGAGATGCCCTTATTCTCGCCGCCCTCATCGGGGATAAAGTCGGAAGTCCCGCTTCAGTTCGATCATCCGAAGGCACGCCCTGGCGGCCTCGCCGCCCTTGTCACCCTGCTCCCGGGACGCGCGCACCCAGGCCTGGTCCCTGTTCTCCACGGTCAAAAGGCCGAACCCGATGGCAAGCGTATATTTGAGCGTGAGGTCCTGGACGCCGCGCGCAGTCTGCTCGCAAACGATATCGTAATGGGATGTTTCTCCACGAATGACGCAACCCAGCGCGACATACCCGTCATAACGCTTCCTGGCGTTGTAGAAATCGAGCGACCGTACTGCCATTTGTATCGCCGACGGGATCTCAAAAGCGCCGGGAACCGGCACCCTTTCATGGGTTGCGCCGGCATTCTCCAGCACGGCGATAGCGCCCTTCGCCAATTCCTCGCTGATATCCGTGTAATAGGGCGCTTCAACGATCATGATATGGGGTGCGTCAGACATGGGTCATCATCCTATGCGGTATTGCGTCCGGGTAAAGCCGCCTCATCCCTGGATGCCAAGATCAAGGGGGCGCTGATCCACCACGCGCAGGCCGTAGCCTTCGATCCCTACGATGTTTCGCGACGTGTTTGACAGCAGAATCATGTCCGATACTCCGAGGTCGAGAAGGATTTGGGCCCCCACGCCGTAATCCCGCAATTCAGGATTGTGTTGTCCACCCGGGTCCACCATGTGGCGGACAGCGTCGGAAAGAGCCGTCGCCCGCGATTCCCGGATCACGACAACAACACCCCGGCCCTCGTCGGCAATCATCTGCATGGCGCTGTGCAGCCGGCCGGAGGCACCATACACCGTGTGGCCCAGCGCATCATCCAGCACATTGAGCGCATGCATCCTGACCAGGACCGGCTCAGGGGTCGAAATGTCGCCCTTCACCAGCGCGATATGCTCCGAATAGGTGACATTGTTCACGTACACAAAGAGTTTGAAGAGCCCGCCGAAGCGGCTGTCGATGCGCGCCTCCAGCGTCCTTTCCACGAGTTTCTCGGTACGTCGGCGATATTCGATGAGATCGGCAATCGTGCCAATTCTCAGCCCCTGCTCCTTCGCGAACTCGACGAGCTCCGGCATGCGCGCCATGGTGCCGTCGTCGTTCATGATCTCGCAAATCACGCCGGCCGGATAAAGCCCGGCGAGACGGGCGATGTCGACGGCGGCCTCGGTGTGACCCGCCCTAAGCAAGACACCGCCATCATTTGCCACAAGTGGAAAAACATGCCCCGGGCTGACAATATCCGTCTGGCCCTTGGATTCATCAATAGCCACGGCAATGGTCCGTGCCCTGTCGTGCGCTGAAATCCCTGTCGAGATACCTTCGCGTGCCTCGATGGAAACGGTAAACGCTGTCTGGTGCCGAGACTGGTTGGCCTGACTCATGAGTGAGAGCCCCAACTCTTCAACCCGGCGCCGATTAAGAGCGAGACAAATCAGGCCACGCCCGTGCTTGGCCATGAAATTGATGACGTCGGGCGTGGCCATCTGGGCCGGGATAACCAGATCACCTTCGTTTTCCCGCTCCTCATCGTCCACGAGTATGACCATACGACCATTGCGCGCTTCTTCGATGATGTCATCGGGATCGGAAAGAAACTTACTGTGAGACAAAGCGATCAGCTCTCCATTAAACGGGCGATATAACGCGCCAGCATATCGATTTCGAAATTGACGCGATCGCCGATCTTGAGGGCGCCCAAGGTGGTCTCGGACTGAGTGTGCGGAATTATGTTGATCCCAAAATTGCCGTTTTCGACTTCGTTGACAGTCAAGGATACACCGTCAAGGGCGACCGAGCCCTTCGGAGAGACGAACTTGCGCAAATCTTCCGACACACCGAAAACATATCTGAGACTATCTCCTTCGGGCCGGATGTCGAGAACGCGAACCGTGCCGTCGACATGACCGGAGACCAGATGCCCCCCCAGTTCGTCTCCCATCTTGAGCGCACGCTCGAGATTAACCCTGTGGCCAACCCTCCAGGCTTCCAGTGTGGTCTTGGACAGGGTTTCGGCTGAAACATCAACCGAAAAATTTCCCGGCCCCTTGTCGACGACGGTCAGGCATGGCCCTGAACACGCGATGGAAGCCCCAAGATCGATCGTACCGGTCTCATATGACGTGCGAATCCTGAATCGCGTGTCGCCAGCCTTTTCGATGGCATCTACGGTTCCGATATCCGTGATGATTCCGGTGAACATGGTTCTCAATCAGTCGCGCACGTAGGTTGTCAGCATATCCTCGGCCATTTTCTGGCAGGCCTGGCGTCGAAAACGCGGCATATTCTCGATCAGTTCGACACCCAGCCCGCTGACCGCCGGGATCCCGTCTTCTCCCATGATCCCGGGTGCGTGAAACCATGAGAGTGCATCGACCAGCCCCCCTCTCAGCAGCCCTGCAGCCAATTGGCCGCCCCCTTCCACAAGAAGGCGGGAAATGCCACGCCCCGCGATTTCCTTCAAGCCATCCTTCAAGTCGACAGAGCCTTCCCGGCCGCGCCCGCACAGGATGATCTCGACGCCCTGATCCACAAAAGCCGCCCGCCGGTCGCTGTCGGCCTCGCCAAGTGACAGGATCCAGGTGGGGATCTCATGCGCGGTTCGCACCAGGTTATGCGTGAGCGGCAATGAAAGGCGGCTGTCAACCACGATACGCACGGGAGAGTAAGCGGCCATGCCCGGAAGGCGGCACGTCAAATCCGGATTGTCCTGGATGGCAGTCCCCGCTCCGATCATTACGGCATCGAACTCCGCCCGCATCCGGTGAACGTGTAAACGTGCAAGCGGTCCGGTGATCCAGCGGCTCTTCCCACTTTCAGTTGCGATCCGCCCATCCAGCGTCGTCGCCAGTTTCAGGTTTACGAAGGGAAGCCCCCTTTGGATCCGTTTGAGAAAGCCGCAATTGACCTCCCGCGCTTCGGTATCAAGAACTCCCTTGGTTGTCGCAATCCCCGCTTCGGCCAGCCTGAGGAGCCCTTTTCCCGCCACACGAGGATCCGGATCCTCGAACGGGATGACAACGCGCGCGATTCCGGCCTCGATCAGCGCGTCGGCGCAGGGTGGCGTCTTGCCGTGATGGGCGCAGGGCTCGAGAGTCACATAGGCCGTTGCCCCCTTTGCCTCCGCCCCCGCCCTCTTCAGCGCTTCGGTCTCCGCATGGGGGCGGCCCCCCGGCTGGGTCCATCCCCGTCCGACCGGTACGCCGTCGCGGGCGATGACACAGCCGACGGCAGGGTTGGGGCCTGTCCGCCCGAGAGAGCGGCGAGCGAGACTGAGGGCAGCCCGCATGAAATCCGTGTCAGTCAACGGGCTTGTCACTTGACCCCAATTGCCCGACGAAATCCTCGAAGTCGCTGGCTTCGTGGAAATTTCGATACACGGAGGCAAATCTCACATAGGCCACCTGATCTATGCTGCGCAGGGCATCCATCACCATTTCGCCGATAACGTCGGACGCGATGTCGGACTCGCCCATGCTTTCCAGACGTCGAACGATGCCGCTGACAGCCCGCTCGATTTTTTCCGGCTCGATCTGCCGCTTTCTCAGGGCCGTTTCCATCGACCGGTACAGCTTGTCCCTGTCGAATGGCGCACGGCGACCGTTTTTCTTGATGACCATCAATTCACGAAGCTGAATCCGTTCAAACGTCGTGAATCTGGCACCGCAGTTGGCACAGTGGCGGCGACGCCTGATGGCGGCACCGTCCTCGGCCGGGCGCGAATCCTTTACCTGAGTATCTTCGCTACCGCAAAAAGGGCACTTCATTCCCCGCCTAACTCCCCCATCGAATTTCTAGTTCAGGCCCTGATAAATCGGAAACCGACGACACAGCGCGATTACCTGTTCTCTCACTTTTGCTTCGACCTTGCCGTTATCTTCCGGATTCGCAGCGCATCCGTCCAACACTTCCGCAATAAGCTCGCCCACGCGGCGGAACTCTGTTGTGCCGAAGCCCCGGGTTGTCGCGGCCGGCGCCCCAAGCCGGACTCCCGAGGTCACGGCGGGTTTTTCCGGATCGAACGGTATGCCGTTCTTGTTGCAGGTGATGGCCGCCTTCTCCAGGCTGGCCTCCGCCACGCGGCCCGTGAGCCCCTTGGGCCGAAGGTCGACCAGCATCAGATGCGTGTCGGTGCCCCCGGAAACGATTTCGCAACCCGCCCCTTTCAGCGTCGTGGCCAGCGTTTGCGCGTTTTCAACAATCGCGGCCGCGTAGTTCCGGAAAGCAGGCTCGAGCGCTTCACCAAAGGCAACCGCTTTGGCAGCGATGATATGCATCAGCGGACCACCCTGCAGGCCGGGAAAGACTGCCGAATTTATTTTTTTGGCGATTTCCTCGTCGTTCGTCAGAACCATACCGGCACGTGGACCGCGCAGCGTTTTGTGGGTCGTCGTCGTGACCACATGGGCGTGAGGAAATGGGCTGGGATGAACGCCGCCGGCGACAAGCCCCGCGAAATGCGCCATATCGACCATGAGATATGCGCCAACCTCATCCGCAATCTGCCGGAACCGGGCGAAATCTATGATGCGCGGATAGGCTGATCCGCCGGCAATGATAATGCGGGGCTTGTGTGTCCGGGCCAGTTCTTCCACTTCATCAAAATCAATCAGTGCATCCTCGCGCCGCACGCCATACTGATGCGCCTCGAACCACTTGCCCGAAAGATTGGGACGCGCCCCATGTGTCAGGTGGCCACCGGCGGCGAGCGACATGCCGAGGATCGAATCTCCGGGCTTGAGCAGGGCCAGGAAGACCGCCTGATTTGCCTGCGAGCCCGAATGGGGCTGGACGTTCGCAAATCCGCAGCCAAACAGCCGGGTTGCCCGGTCTATCGCCAACTGTTCGGCCCGGTCCACCTCCTCGCAACCGCCATAATACCGCCGGCCCGGATAGCCTTCGGCGTATTTGTTGGTAAGGACGGACCCCATCGCTTCAAGAACCGCGCGGGAAACAATGTTTTCGGACGCAATCAGTTCAATTCCGTCCTGCTGGCGTCGCAGCTCGGCCTCGATGATCTCCTTGATCGCCGGGTCCCGGGCCGCCAGGGGCGCGTCGAAGAAATCAGGGTCGAAGGGAGATTCGCCCCTGCTGCTGGCTACTGTCATTTCAGGTATCTTCCTTCACTCCGAATTGTTCAGGGCCGAGAGCTTGGCTACCCGGTTTTCGTGCCGCCCCCCCTCGAACGGCGTGGCAAGAAACTGCGTGAGACAATCCCAGGCGGTTTCCTCTCCGATCAGCCGTGCCCCCAGGGCCAGGACATTGGCGTCATTGTGCTGCCGTGCGAAACGGGCCGAGAGCCCGTCATGGCACAGCGCAGCACGGACCCAGGGGAAACGGTTCACGGCAATGGAGATGCCTATTCCCGTGCCGCAAATGACAACCCCGCGCGAAGCCTTGCCGTCGCCAAGCGCGGCCGCCAGGGCTGCGCCAAAATCGGGATAATCCACCGATTCCTCGCCGTCGGTCCCCAGATCCACGACCTCGTAGCCTGCTTGGTCCAGCCGCGCCGAAAGCCTCTGTTTCAGCGGAAAACCGGCATGATCTGCCGCTACCAGGATGCGTTCGGGGGCCATGGCCAGTTTTCTGAGAATCCGTCAAAAATGGGAGCGGCACGATACCAAATCTCGTTCCCCGGCACCAGCCTGCCACTAGGTCTGGCGGAATGCCGGAAATCGGCCGGAATGCCCCAAAACTGGGTGATTGCTCCCGGCGCACAACAAATGCTTAAATGAAGTTTCAGTAAATCCAGGCCCTTCTCGTCAAATGCCCTGTAATCATGGAAAAAAACAAATAAAACGGGTTTCGCTGCGCGGACCAATCAAAAAAATCGACAATCAAGAACTGTCGGACAAAAGTCTTTTGGCCTTGCAGCGGATAAAACAAACAATAAGCAATCGACCTTGAGCTGAGAAGAAGATGGCACAGGAAAAACCGTCCCACGACGACTTGCTCAAGATGGCAACGCGAATCGTCACGGCCTACGCATCATTCAACAATCTTGGCTCGGCCGAGTTGCCGCGCGTCATCGACACGGTCTACCGCACCCTGTCCGAGCTGAACGATAAAAAATCCGCGGACGCGGCACGCGCCGGCAAGAAAAAGCCGGCGGTCCCGATTCGAAAATCCATTACGCCCGATCACATCATTTGTCTGGAGGACGGCAGGAAGCTGAAGATGTTGAAAAGACACCTGCGCACGGCCTACGGCCTGTCCCCCGAGCAATATCGGGAGAAATGGGGCCTGCCGGCGGACTACCCCATGGTGGCCCCGAATTATGCCGCGCAGCGCTCGGTTTTTGCCAAGAAAATCGGCCTCGGGCGCAAGCCGGGAGAAACCAAATCCCGCCGGACAGGCCCGAAAGCTTAAGGCTGCCGGCGGCTCTCGTCGCCTTCGCCCTCCGGCCGGAACAGGTCACGCTTGATATGGCGGGCCAATAAATACATGCCGATCACATTGGGGAACGCCATGGTGAAAATCATGGCATCCGAGAACTGGACGACCTTGTCCAGCGACATGGCGGCGCCGATAACCGTGAAACTGCAGAACATTACCTTGAACAGGTGGTCGGAAAAGGGCGTATTTCCGACAAGGTAGGCCCAGGATTTCAGCCCGTAATACGACCAGGTGATAATGGTGGAAAAGGCGAACAGGCCTACCGCCAAAGCCAGCACGTAGGGAAACCAGGAAATGGCCGATTCGAACGCCGCGGAAGTCAGCCTCACGCCATTCAAATCGCTGCCATCGGCATAAACGCCGGAAACGACAATGACCAGGGCCGTCAGGTTGCAGATCACGATAGTGTCGATAAAGGGCTCGAGAAGAGAAACATAGCCGACGGACAACGGGTCACGCGTCCTGACCGAGGCGTAGGCGATAGGTGCGGAGCCGATCCCCGCCTCATTCGAAAACGCGGCACGCTGAAAACCTACGATGAGGACTCCCACCATGCCTCCGAACCCGGCAGCAGGCGTGAAGGCCTCCGTCACGATGTGCATCACGGCCCATGGCAAGTGATCAGCCAACGAGATCAGCACGACAAGCCCCGCAATGAGATAGACGATGCCCATAAGCGGAACCAGTCGCTCCGTCACCTGGGCGATGGAACGTATCCCGCCGATGATCACCAGCCCCACCAACGCCGCCATGATCAGCCCGAACAACCAGCCCTGATTGTAAAGCACGCTGGCTTCGCCGCCGGTCGCATTCACAAATTGCTGGTAGGCCTGGTTCGCCTGAAACATGTTGCCGGCACCCACCGCACCGCCCATGCACATAAGCGCAAAAAAGACCGCCAGAAACTTCCCCAACCGCGGCAGGCCGATTTCGGCCAACCCCCGGCTCAAATAGTACATCGGCCCGCCCGAGACCGAGCCGTCATCGTGAATGACCCGATATTTGAGGCCGAGTGAACATTCGACAAATTTGGACGCCATGCCAAAAAAGCCGGCAACCGTCATCCAGAACGCGGCGCCGGGCCCCCCAAGTGCTATAGCGACCGCCACGCCGGCGATGTTCCCCAGACCGACCGTGCCCGACAACGCGGCCGTCAAGGCCTGGAAATGCGTGATTTCGCCCCCGCCGCCGTCAGACCCCTCCTCTTTCTTGGCCCGACCAGCCACCACACGGAAAGCGTGGGGAAACCCCCAGATATTGATGAAGCGCAGGTAGACGGTGAAAATAACCGCCGACACGATGAGCCACACGACGATCAGCTTGAGATCCGAGCCCGCGAACGGTACCGAATAGAAGACGACACCGGCCACAGCGTCGGAGACGGGGCCAAGCACGTTGTTGATCCGGTCGTCGAGCGAAACGACGCCTTCCGCGCCAAAGGCGGATACACCCCAGATCACTGCGACCAGACCAAGAAGTATGATGATTGCCGGCCGACTCGCCCGCATGCTGCCCCCTTTTAGCTTCCCCAGGCGGATGGAAACGCGGCACGAATAGACCATGGCCGACGGGATTGCACAAGCGATGGCCCGGTCTGCGGCCCGCGTTGCAACCGGCGCCCGGCGTCAGTCCAGGCCGTCGCGCTTTCGCGAAAGAACGTAGTTGAGCTTACGGATCGCAGTCCGCGACAGCATATCCTCACCAAGTCGCGGGTCACCGACAATGCAGACTTCTGTCAGGGTAACCGGATCGACCGCACTGACCTTGACGGCGTTCCCGACCGGGTAGAATTCGATGATGACCTCTTGTCCGGACATGCGCGATCTCTTGGGGGCAGCCCGGGTCGACACGGGGGCTCTTGCGATGGTGGCAGAGCCTTCAGGAACATGTTTAAAATACTCTTAATTTCCTGACGCCATTCCGCAACACCGCTAGGGGCTGCCCGTCACAGTACGATCCGGTCAAAAGCCTGCCCAATGATCTCGAAGGCCTGATCCAGCTCTCGATCCGATACACAATACGGCGGCAACAGATAGACCACGTTTCCGAGCGGGCGCAGCAACAAGCCATTATCCAGGAAAAACCGCTTCAGCTTCGGCCCCACGGCCGAGGTATAGCCCGTGTCGCCCGCAACCAGGTCGAATGCGGCGATGGCGCCGGTTACCCGTCCTTTTTCAACCTTTGGATGGCCCTGCAAGGCAGTCACCCCCTCGTGCAGCCGCTCCTCGATTTCCCCGATCCGGCTCAAGGTTGCGTCCGCCCCGAATATATCCAGGCTCGCCAGCCCGGCGGCACATCCCAACGGGTTGGCCGTGTAGGAGTGACCATGAGCAAACGCGCGATCAAAGCTTTGTCCCAGGAATGCGCCGTATATCGCCTCGCTGCTTACCGTCGCCGCTAACGGCAGTGAACCTCCGGTTATACCTTTTGAAAGACAGATGATGTCCGGGGATTCGGCTGTCTGGTTGCAGGCGAACATCGTGCCGGTCCGGCCGAACCCGGTCATGACCTCGTCAAAGATGACAAGGACATCATGGTGATGCGCCAGCCTGACCACTTCGTCCACGAAGGCTGGCCGCGACATGCGCATGCCGGCGGCCCCCTGCACCAGGGGCTCGATGATAATCGCGGCTGTTTCTGGCCCGTTTCGGGCAAGAAGCCTCTCCAGAGCCGCCAGCGCCGCGCGCTCTTTTTCCTCCGCCTCAAGGTCACCGGCCCAGGTCTCCGGATACGGAACGAAGGAAACCGGCAGCAGCATATCCTCGAATGGCGCATAAAACCCCGAGCTGCTGCCGACGGACATCGCGCCCAGCGTGTCGCCGTGATACCCCCCCTCGAACGCAATATAGCGGGATTTCTTAGGAACCCCCTGGTTGAACCAGTATTGCCGCGCCATCTTCAGTGCGACTTCGACAGCGGTCGAGCCATTATCCGAATAGAAAACGCGGCTGAGCGGCCCGGGCAAAAGTGCTGTCAGCCGTTCCGCCAATTGCAAAGCGGGCGCGTGGATGACATCCGCGAAGATGACATGTTCCAGAACCCGGGCCTGCTTCGAGATCGCGTCGGCGATCTCCGACCGCCCGTGGCCATGTAGCGTCACCCACCAGCTTGAAATGAGGTCGAGGTAGACACGTCCCTGGCGATCAGTCAGCTCCACACCCGCGCCGGCAACAATCTCCAGCGGCTCCACGGCGGTTTGCGCCTGCGTAAACGGGTGCCATACGTGTTTGTCCAGATCTCTGACGCTTTCGCCTGTCATATTTCGTCGCTCTTGCTCGATTGAATGAAATTCCTGACTGGCAAACTCGCCAGCCAGGCTTCTATGACATTGCCGTCGAGCCGTTCGAACCGCGGCACATCGAGCAGGACAGGCGCCCGCGCGTAATGCACGAGTGCCTTCCGATTTTCCGCATCTGGTTCGCCGTTCATGACTAGCCCCGCCAGCCGAATGCCACGCCCTCGCAGCGCCTCGACCGTCAGGCAAGTGTGATTGATCGTGCCAAGCGTCGTCCGCGCCACAACCACAACCGGCAGCCCCAGTGATTTCATGAGATCTGCCATGACCGCATGCCCGTTCAAAGGCACCAGGGCGCCGCCGGCACCTTCGACGACGAGCGGTCCGGTCGATTCCGGCAGCTTGAAATCGCTCAGATCGATCGAGACGCCCTCCGCGGCCGCCGCTTCATGAGGCGAGCGCGGTTGCCGGAGAACATGGCGGGAAGGAAAGATCGGCCCCATGCTCCCGCCGGCCAATTGTTTAACCGTCTGGACATCCGTCGCCGGCTGAAGTCCCGCCTGAACGGGTTTCCAATATCCCGCCCCGAGGGCCCGGCAAAGAATCGCGGACACGACCGTCTTGCCCACATCCGTATCGGTTCCGGTCACGAAATATCCGCGAGACGTCATGGGCGCGCCTGTCCGCCGCGCCAGGCGGCCGGCTTGCGCCCGAGCTCCGACAGAATGCCACAGTCCGGAGCGGGCGCGCCCTCACCGCCGATGAGGCCGACTATTACTTCGTAGCTCTGCTGAAATGGAACCTGGGCGCGGCCCCGTTCCAACACCTGTCTGGCCCGGTGCCGGTCGAGGGGCGGAATATTCTCCCGCCCGGTACCGGCCCCGATCCGGCGCAGGCTGCGCAGAAATTCTGCAGGCGAGCGGTAGTTGACCACATGAGTCTCAGCAGAAACCCGGCACCACGCCTTGCCCCAATCAGAGACGACAAAATCCGCGGGTGCGGGAAATTGCCGGACACGTGGCTCGCCCCCCGCCTGCCGCACGAGATCCGCCCATTCCCTGAAAGTCCCCGCGCCAAGAAGGGAGAAGACCAGATATCCCTCCGGCTCCAGTGCCCGTGCGGCAGCGCGCAAACCGTCAACCGGACGGCTGAACCATTGCGCGACCATGCCGGCGGCAATCAGATCGAACCGGCCATCAATGGAAAGAGCTTCTCCATCCATGACAGCGAATTGCACGCAACCCTGCGCCGTCTCCGCGAGGCCCCCGACTCTCTTCCGGCAAGCCCCGACCATGCCGGGCGCCAGATCGGTTGCCAGCAGCGAAGCCGAGGGATTTCTCCGCAACAATTCCCGAGTCAAGAGTCCTGTGCCACACCCTAATTCGAGCATCCGCGGATTCTCGCGAAGGGGGAGTTTTGACACGAGGGCTCCCAGGCGCCGGGCAAGCAGGCGCTGGAGGCGGGCTTCGGAATCGTAACTATCCGCCGCGCCATCAAACGCCGAACGGATACGCCCTCGGCATTTGTCCGCCATTCGCCGTTCGCTCATTCGGCCGCCACCCGGTTACGGCCGAGCCTTGCAATGCATGTGATCAGACGATCCAGATCCGCCTCGCCATGTGCCGCCGTTACAGCGAATCGCACGCGCGCTTGCCCTTGAGGAACCGTCGGTGGGCGGATCGCAACCCCAAGGATGCCCGCTTCTTCGAGGGCCCGGGCGAACGCCTGCGCCCGCGCGCTCGGCCCCAAAATCAATGGCACGATTTGAGTGTCGGATGCTCCCGTCCCGAAACCCGCGGCCTGAAATGCGGCCCGCAGGCGATCGGCGCTCCGCGCCAGTTCCGCTCGGGCACCCTCCATCGCCGGCATGAGATCCAGAGCAGCATCCATCATACCGAGGACCGGGGGCGCCACGGCCGTCGAATAGACAAAACCGGCGGCCGTTTGCACAAGAAAATCGATCAGGTCCTGCGGGCCAGCGACATAGGCGCCCATACCGCCCAAGGCCTTGCTGAAGGTTCCCATCGCCAGGAGATGATCGGCTGATATCCCGGCCGTCAGCCCGCCCCCACCAGGACCCAATACCCCCGTGGCGTGCGCCTCGTCGACATAAAGCAGGGCGTTATGGCGCGCGGCCAGCGCCGCCAGACGGGCAATGTCGGCCCGATCGCCGTCCATGCTGAAAACCGATTCAGTCAGGATGAATTTCGGCCGCTTTTCATGATCCGCTGCCGCCAGCAAAGATTCGAGATGCGCCAAATCATTATGCCGATAGCGCCGTTGTCGGGCGCCGGCCGCCTGGCAGCCAAGATGCAGGCTGGCATGATTCAGGCGATCGGCGAAAACCAGCGGTTCGAGTCCGAGTATTCGGCGATCCAGCAGGGCGGCCAGAACCGAGACATTGGCCTGAAACCCGGCGGGAAAGACGAGTGCTGCCTCCGTCTGCTTGAGGTTAGCAAGCTTGCGCTCGACCGCCAGATGCGCATCAAAAGTCCCGGTCACAAGCCGCGAGGCACCGGCGCCGGCGCCCCAACGCTGCGCCCACAGGGCCGCGCGCGCTGCCAGTTCGGGATGCGTCGCGAGGCCGAGATAGTCATTGGAGGAAAAGTTCAGGAGTTCGCGTGCACCGGCCTGGCTGCGGCCGGCGCGTACGGGACCGAAGGCCCGGATGCTGCGACTCAGGCCGTCTTCACGCCGACGGCGGCAATAATCCTGATAAAGGTCTCGAAAGTATGCGCCCATGGCCCCAAGCTCCGGAGCACTATCTTCCCGGGGCCGGGGCGCTGTCAATGTGGGGTGGCTTGCCGGCGAGTGGCCGGCCTAAGCCGCGGCCGGAGTGCCTCAGGCGGTCATCTTGGGGAATGGCACGACTGCGCTCACTTCGCGCGCTTCCTCGATCCAGAACCGGCCGAGCCCCTTCAGGGTCTCGGTCGCCGTCCGGAGATCTTCCTGCCCGATATTCTCTTCCGGCAGCCGCTCGACGTGGCGTTTATACATGTCCGCCACCTGAACGCACAGATCCCGACCCTTCTGGGACGCGCTCACCCGCACGGACCGGCGATCATGGGTCGATCGCTTCTGCTCCAGGTATCCTGATTCCACCATTTTCTTCAGGTTATAGGAGACGTTCGAACCGAGATAATAGCCCCGTGCCGTCAACTCGCCCACGGTCACCTCATCACGTCCGATGTTGAACAGGATGAGGGTCTGGATGTTGTTGATGTCTTCAACGCCCATCCGGTCGAGCTCGTGCTTCACCACTTCGAGGAACTGACGGTGAAGCCGTTCGATCGTGCCAATGATCTCTAGATAGGTCTGTTCCAAGGTAATACTCTCAGACTGTCACGTATTTTTCCCGATACTCAGACGGTAATCGCCATTTATTAAGTTTCAGTTTAAATTGTCTCCGACATTTCGCGGGCCTCGGAAGGCATGGTTTTGAAGCCCTTGAATTACGGCGAATATTGCCCAAGAGTGGCGCGTCTTTGATCCAGGGAACGGCCGCCTCGTCGGCCGCGACAGACCATCATGAATTGGACAAAATTTGCTGGTGAGTTGGGGCGATACCCGGCCACCCGCCTGCGCCGGAACCGGCAAAGCGACTGGAATCGGCGGCTTGTCGCGGAAACCAGTCTATCCGCCAGTGACCTTGTCTGGCCGGTTTTCGTCATCGAGGGTGAAGGTCGTCGCGAGCCCGTGACGTCGATGCCGGGTGTCGACCGGTTGACCATCGACATCCTGCTGGACGAGGCGGCGAGAGCAGAGGAGGCCGGTATTCCGGCGATTGCGCTATTTCCGCAGGTCGACCCGGCCCTAAAAACCGACGACGGGGATGAAGCGCTGCGGCCGGATAACCTCATCTGCCGGGCGGTGTCCGCCCTCAAATCGGCGGGCACCAATATCGGGCTCATTTGCGACGTGGCGCTTGATCCCTATACCAGCCATGGGCAGGACGGCCTGATTCGGAACGGTCTGGTCGCCAACGATGCCACAGTGGCCCGCCTGACCGCGCAGGCCTGTCTCCTCGCGGCAGCCGGCGCCGATATCGTGGCCCCGTCCGACATGATGGACGGGCGCGTCGGAGCGATCCGGCAGGCGCTCGATGAAAAGGGGCACGAGAGCACCGGCATTCTCTCCTATGCGGCCAAATATGCCTCGGCGTTTTATGGACCCTTCCGGGAGGCTATCGGCTCCGCTTCGGCCCTGGGCCAGGCAGACAAGAGAACCTATCAGATGGACCCGGCCAACGGGGACGAGGCGCTTCGCGAGGTCGCGCTGGACCTGGCCGAAGGCGCCGATATGGTCCTGGTCAAGCCCGGCACGCCGTATCTCGATATTCTGAGCCGGATTCGGGCCGCTTTCCCGGTCCCGGTGCTGGCATATCAGGTAAGCGGTGAATACGCGGCCCTGATGGCGGCGCAGGAAAAAGGGTGGCTTGATGGCGACGCCGCATTGATCGAAACTCTGCAGGGCTTCAAGCGGGCCGGCGCGGCCGCCGTCTTCACTTATGGCGCGCCGGCCGTCGCAGCCAGACTCAAGACCGGCTAGACGCGCGATAGAAGCCTTCGCGCAAAAGATTCGAACCTGATGAAAAAGCTACCTGCCTGGCTGAAATGGACGGTTGTTGGCGCTGGCACCGGCGCGGCGCTGGTGGCGGTCGCCGTCTATGGCCTGTTTTTTCTGTCCCTGCCCCGGACCTCGGGCACGGTCTCGCTTCCCGGCCTCACCGCAGAGGTTGTGATAACGCGCGATGAGGTCGGGATTCCGCGGATCGATGCCGCAAGTCAGAGAGACGCGGTCTACGCGCTCGGCTACGTCCACGCTCAGGACAGGCTGTGGCAAATGGATTTCATGCGCCGGTTGGGCAATGGCCGGCTGGCCGAGGTTATCGGTGAGCCCGGACTCCCTTCGGACCGGTTTACCAGGACGCTCGGTCTCGCCGGTCTGGCTCGCGAGGCGTACCGGCAGGCTTCTCCGCGGCTGCGCGAAATCGTTGATGCCTATACCGCCGGCGTCAACGCGTATCTCGAGTATCGGGACGGACCGCTGCCGCCGGCATTTCAAATCCTGCGCTACTCGCCCGAACCGTGGCGTCCGGCGGATTCCCTGGTATGGGGCCGCGTGATGAACATGCGGCTGTCCGGGAACTGGCGCGAGGAACTGATGCGGACCGAGCTTGCGCAATGGCTCAACCCCGCTCAGATAGCCGAACTCTGGCCGGCTTACCCGGAAGACGCGCCGATTACCACCCAGCAGGCCAGCCATGGCGATTTCCGGACAGACGGTCTGGATGGATCGGATCAGGCCAACGTTTCAGCCCTGGTTGGAAAACTGGCAGAGGCTGTCCCCGATGAATTCGCAACGCGCCGCTCCGCTTCGAACAGCTGGGTGATCGCCGGAACCCGAAGCGAAACGGGGATGCCAATCCTGGCAAATGATCCTCATCTTCAACTGGGCGTGCCCGGCACATGGTATCTCGCCCGCCTCCACGCGCCCGGCCTGTCACTTGTGGGGGCGACGGCCCCCGGGGTGCCCTTTCACATCGTCGGCCATAATGGATCCATCGCCTGGGGACTAACCACGACGCACAGCGATACCCAGGACCTCGTGATCGAGAAACTTGACCCGGATCAGCCTGATCATTACCTGACCGAAACCGGCGCGGCCCCTTTTCGCACGCACGAGGAAATCATCGAGGTGCGTGGCCAGCCACCGGTCAGGATGACGGTTCGCAGTTCCCGTCACGGCCCGATCATCTCCGACATCATCCCGAATGCCGCGACCGGCGCGGGCTTCGCAATCGCTCTCGCAGACCCGAATTTGCGCACCGACGACGAAAGCGCCGAAGCCTTCATGAAACTCAACAGGGCTGGAAGTTGGACGGAATTCCAGGACAGCCTGCGCCAGTTCCACGCGCCGCATCAGAATTTCGTCTATGCTGATGTCGCGGGCAATATCGGCTTCATTGCGGCCGCGCGCGTTCCGATTCGCAAGAAGGGCCTGGGCCTCGTTCCCACGCCGGGCTGGACCGGCGAGTACGGCTGGAGCGGCTTCATCCCGTTCGAGGACCTACCCCGAGCTTATAACCCGAAATCCGGCCAGATCCTGGCCGCCAACAACCGGATCGTACCGCCCGATTACCCCCATTTCCTCACACGTGACTGGCCGGCGCCGTTTCGGGCACAACGGATCAGCGATTTGTTGGCGAGCGAAAGCCGGATGTCCCCTGCCCATAGCGTCGCCATGCAGCGCGACACCCTGTCCCTGTCGGCCCGACGGCTGGCACCTCTCATGACGGGCATGATTCCTTCGGATTTCGGGCACCGCGAGTTGCTTCAGCGCCTGCAGGGCTGGGATGGCGAAATGTCGCGTGAGAGCGTCGAGGCGCTGGTCTTTACAGCCTGGGTGCGCGAACTGGGACGCAGCCTTTATCGTGACGAACTGCGTGATCAGTTTCCGAGGTACTGGGCGCCCCGCTACCTGTTCCTGCTCAATACATTGCAGACCAACCCGGCCTGGTGTGACGATGTCACCACCCCGTATGCGGAGACCTGCGCCGAAATCGTGAGTATGTCTTTCCGGCGGACGATCGAAAACCTTCGCGAGAATCTGGGTTCGGACATGTCGGCATGGACCTGGGGGCGGGTGCACGAAGTGGCGTTCGATCACCCGATTCTTTCGCATTTACCAGTGCTCGGATGGCTTTCCGGGGAAGAAATATCGACAGACGGGAATGACGACACCATCAACCGAGGCACAACCAGGTTCTCCGATCCCGCGCGTCCCTTTACCCATATTCACGGCCCCGGCATGCGTGCCGTTTTCGATTTGTCGAACCTCGACGAGTCCCTCTTCATCGCCACGCCGGGACAATCCGGCCACGTGCTTTCGGCGCATTATATGGACCTTGCCGCACCCTGGCGGGATGGCGGCTACGTCAAAATTCGGCCCCTTGCGGCGCGAGACGGCGACCGGCTCATTCTGCAGCCCGCCCCCGATCGGCGGAAAAACTAGGCCCCGCGGCCTTACTTGGCTGCGATCCCAGGCGCTTCCCTAACTGCTTGTTAACCTAGTTCCACGATAACTGGTTCCGATAACAGCAATTCTCTGTGCGTTCGGCGGGCATGTTCGTAATAATCGGCGCCATCATCGTGGCTAGCTGCGTCATCGGGGGGTACCTCGGCGTCGGTGGCCACCTCGACATCCTCTGGCAGCCCTTTGAAGTGGTCATCATCTGCGGGGCCGCGCTGGGGGCCTTCATCATTGCCAACCCCCTGCCCGTTATAAAACGATGCTTCGGCGCGGTCGGGACACTGCTGAAGGGAAGTCCCTACGACAAGGCCGCGTATCTCGAACTCCTCAGCCTGCTTTACATGGTTTTCAAGCTGGCCAAGTCGAAAGGGCCGCTCGCTCTGGAGCCTCATGTCGAGAATCCCGATGAAAGCGAACTGTTCGCGCAGTTTCCAAAATTCCACAAGAACCACCATGCGGTCACTTTTCTCTGCGACTATTTGCGAATGATTACTCTGGGGACCGAAAACAAACATTCCCTTGAGGACCTCATGACCGAGGAGATCGAGACGCATCATCATGAATCGAACCAGGTTTCCTCGGCCGTCCAGGCCGTCGCGGATGCGCTACCCGCCCTTGGGATCGTCGCGGCCGTGCTTGGCGTGATCAAGACGATGGGCCTTATCTCGGAGCCACCTGAAGTTCTCGGCAAGGCCATCGCCGGCGCCCTCGTCGGGACGTTCCTGGGCGTGTTCCTCGCTTACGGCTTCGTCGGTCCCACGGCCTCCTCGCTGAAGGCCGTCTACGATGCTGAAACGAAATACTACGAATGCATCCGCGCGGGACTCCTTGCCTATGTCGAGGGCTACGCACCACAGATTGCCGTCGAGTTCGCCAGAAAGGCCCTGCTGACCGACGTGCGTCCCACTTTTTACGAGGTGGAACAGGCCGTCGATGAACTTCCATCCGCCACCTAAGGGACGGCTCATCCCATGGCGAATGAAGGCGTCATCATCATCAAGAAAAAGAAGGGTGGCGGGCATGACGGCCACCATGGTGGTGCGTGGAAGGTCGCTTATGCTGATTTCGTGACCGCGATGATGGCCTTCTTCCTGCTCTTGTGGCTTCTCAACGTCACGACGGACGAGCAGAAAAAAGGGATCGCCGATTACTTTTCCCCCGTCGTGGGCGTCAATACCTCGAATACTGGCGGCCAGGGCATGCTGGAAGGGCAGTCCGCCATCTCACCGGGTCCGATGACTGCAACGCCGACCGAACCCATGTTCTCCGTGACCGTCCCTTCGATCACGAGCCCGCAGTCCGACGCTGATGATCTGGCCGAAGCCAAAAAATCAAATATCTCCGAAGAACCTCTCGGCGTGGACCCCGAGATCGATCCTGTCGCAGAGAGCACCGAGACCGATAAAGAGCCGGCGATCGAAGAAACAGCGCTCGGCGACACCGGCGCGGCAGTCGATGAAAAAACCCTCGACGAACAGACGCTTGCCGAACTCGTGGCGGAGAAGGAAAGGACCGAATTTGAAATTGCCGAAGAAAAATTGCGTCAGGCTATCCAGGAGGTTCCTGAATTACGTGACCTGAGCGAGAATCTGATCATCGACCAGACGCCGGAAGGGCTGAGAATCCAGATCGTCGATCAGGACCGCCTGTCGATGTTCCCTCTCGGCAGCGCCAAGATGTACGACCATACCCGCCAGCTTCTGCAACAGATTGGCAAGGTCATAATGTCGATGTCGAACGGTATATCGATCACGGGCCATACCGACGGCATCCCCTATATGTCCAATTCGGGGTACAGCAACTGGGAGCTTTCGACGGATCGTGCGAATGCAAGCCGTCGGGCGCTCCTCGATTTTGGGGTGCCCAGATCCAGGATCGCCTATGTCACGGGCAAGGCGGATCAGGAGCCGTTGCTCCCGGAAGACCCCGAATCTCCGCGCAATCGGCGCATCAGCATCGTCCTCCTTCGAAAATCGGAGACGAGCATGTCCGCCGTCGAGGCCGGGGCGCAGGCCGACCTGCGACCGATCATGGTACAGCCCCCCAGGCCGACCCCGGACTGACGGGACAGCCAGACCGCGGATTCGGGGGCGCCGGCGATCGGCATTCCCCCTTGTCGCGCCGCTTGCCGTCCAGCAAAATCCCCAGGTCCGAGCCACCACCGAACCGACGGGCGGCGTCGCCGCGCCGGGAACCCACGCCCATGCGCCTCACGCTTTTTCAGACCGGAACCATGCCGTGCCCCTATCTTGAGGGAAAGCGGGAAAGTCGCGTTTTTGCGAAACTCGATCGCCGGACGGCAAAGCAGGCCTATGACAATCTGAACAGGGCGGGGTTCCGCCGCAGCCAGGCGGTTGTCTATCGGCCCCATTGCCCGGCCTGCGATGCCTGTGTGCCGGTCCGGATCGCCGCGAATCATTTCCGCTTTTCACGCTCCTTCCGCCGGATCATCCGTCGAAACGGCGATATCGGCGTGTCCATGCGAACGGCCTCCGCGACCGAGGAACAATACCGTCTGTTCAAAGCCTATCTCGACGCGCGTCACGAGGACGGGGATATGGCTGCGATGGAATGGGTGGAATATCGCGATATGGTCGAAAAATCGCCTGTCCATTCCACCATCGTCGAATTCCGCAATCCGGAAGGCCGCCTCGTCGCAGCTAAACTTGTCGACTGTCTGGATGACGGCTTCTCCGCCGTCTACAGCTTCTTTGATCCGGCTCTCGAGAAGCGGAGTCTCGGCACCTATACCATTCTCTGGCTGGTCGATTTTGCCCGCCGGGAAAGGCTTCCCTATATTTACCTCGGATACTGGATCGCGGATTCACCAAGGATGTCCTATAAGGCTCGCTTTCAGCCGCTCGAACGGTACACTCAGGAAGGATGGGTGCCACTGTCACGGCCTCAGAGGACTACACGGAAAGAGCATGAGTAACGCATCCCGCACGCGCACCAGGCGGCGTGACTTCCTGAAAACAGTTGCCGGCAGCTCGGCCGCGCTCGCGGCCGCTTCCACGCTCCCCGCCCCGGCCATCGCCAGTGATACGATCCGCTGGCGGATGGTGACCACCTGGCCCAAGGGCTTTCCGGGTCTGGGAGCCGGCGCCGCCCATCTTGCCGATCTGATCAACAGGACGTCCGGCGGGCGGCTGCAGGTCACCGTCTACGGGGCAGGCGAGCTCGTCCCCGCTTTCGAGGCAATGGACGCCGTGGCGAACGGGACGGCCGATCTCGGACACGGCGGCCCCTATTATTGGAAGGGCAAGGCCGAGGCCACCCAGTTCTTGTCGGCCGTGCCATTCGGCTTCACGGTACAGGAGCAGAACGCCTGGTACGAATTTGGTGGTGGTCAGGAGCTGGCGGACAAGATTTATCGGGGGTTCGGCTGCAAGTTCTTCAGCGCCGGCAATACCACGGCGCAGATGGGCGGCTGGTTCAACGTCGAAATAAGTTCCATCGACGACCTGAAGGGCTTGAAAATGCGTATTCCCGGCCTCGGCGGAGAAGTCATGCGTTCCGCCGGGGTGAATGTGGTGAATATCCCGGGCGGGGCACTCCTCACCTCGATCAAATCGGGCGCCATCGATGCCCTCGAATGGGTGGGCCCCTATAACGACCTTGCCTTCGGCCTCTATCAGGGGGCGGACTACTACTACTATCCGGGCTGGCATGAGCCGGCGGCCTGTATCGATTGCTTTATCAATCTCGAGCGTTGGGAGGAATTGCCCAACGATCTCCAGGAGATCGTGGCCGCCTGCTGCCGCGCGGCGAACGGCACCATGGTCAGCGAATTCACCGCGCGAAATAACGCTGCACTCAATGTTCTGACGTCCAGACACGGCGTGCAGCTCCGGCATTTTCCCGATGAGGTCCTGCAGGAACTTGCCCGCCTGACCAAGGAAGTTACAGGTGACATTCGCAGCCGGGATGCCATGAGCGACGAGGTTCTGACCAGCATCGAGGCTTTCCTGAAAGCCGCGTCTGCCTGGTCCAATCTGTCGAACAAGTCCTATCTTGATGTTCGCTCGAAAATGATCAGCCCCGCCGGCTAGTCGAAAAGCCTGGCCGGCAGCCAGGTCGCCAATTCTGGCCAATAGGCGACGGCCCCGAGCGCCAGAGCCTGCATGGCAACGAACGGCAGCACCCCCTTGTAAATATCGAGCGTCGCCACCTCATCCGGGGCGATTCCGCGAAGATAGAAAAGCGCAAAGCCAAACGGCGGTGTCAGGAAACTGGTTTGCAGATTTATCGCGATCATCACGCCGAGCCAGACCGGGTCCAGTCCCATCTGCAACAGGACCGGTCCTACAATGGGCACAACCACAAAAATGATTTCGATGAAGTCGAGAAAGAAACCGAGGAAAAACATCACGGCCATGACGACGAGCATGGCACCAAAAGCACCGCCGGGCAGGTCCGACAACAGATCGTGAATAAGGATGTCCCCGCCGAAGCCTCGAAATACCAGCGAAAAGACCGATGCGCCGAGAAGGATGACAAAGACCATCGTCGTGATCTGGACGGTGGACGACAGGGCTTCCGAGAGAATCCGACGGTTCAGCGCCCCTCTCCGGGCAGCGAGCAGCATGGCTCCCATCCCGCCGACAGCGGCGGACTCTGTCGGCGTCGCAATGCCCGCCAGAATGGAGCCAAGCACCGCCAGAATCAAAAGAAATGGCGGCAGCAGGGCCTTAAGCACCTGCCGCCATACGGAACCGGCGGACTGGTCGCCGCCTAGTGGCGGGCTGGAGTGCGGCCGCAGAATGGCCATCAGGATCTGCCAGGCGATATACAAGCCCGCCAAGATCAGGCCCGGGAAAATCGCACCGGCAAAGAGATCCATGACCGAGACGGGTTCGGGCGCGAAATTTCCAAGTGCCCGCTGCGCATCTCCATAGGCCCCCTGAAGAATGTCACCCAGCAGAATCAGGACAATGGAAGGCGGTATGATCTGGCCCAGCGTTCCGGATGCGCAGATGACGCCGGTTGCCAGCTTTGGGTCATAGCCCGCTTTCAGCATCGTGGGCAGGCTCAGAAGCCCCATGGTGACGACTGTTGCGCCGACGATTCCGGTACTCGCCGCCAGTAACATGCCGACGAGAACAACGGAAATTCCAAGCCCGCCGGAAAGTGAGCCAAAGAGAAGCCCCAGCGTCTGCAAAAGGTCTTCGGCCACTTTCGAGCGTTCAAGCATGACGCCCATGAAGACGAAAAGCGGTACTGCGACCAGAACCTCGTTCGTCATGATGCCAAAGTAACGGGATGGCAGCCCACCCAGCAGAAACGGATCGAATACGCCTCCCAGTGTACCCAATCCGGCGAAGATGAGGGCGACCCCGCCGAGAACAAGGGCGACAGGGTAGCCTGTCAACAGGAAGCCGCAGGTAACGCCAAACATGACAAGCGCAATCGCGCCCGATTCCAGGCCCATCCTAGATGCCTTCGCCCGGCCGGGGTGGAGCCTCGGCCGTTCCGGCCGAGAACAATGTCGCCACCGACCGCGCCATGAGGGACAGTCCCTGAAGACCGAACAAAACGCAGAACACGAGGATCGCCGATTTCAGCGCGAAAAGGCCGGGCAGGCCCCCGGCCTCCCGCGAAGCTTCAAGTCGTGCCCATGAGTCGGCCGCGTACGGCACCGACACCCAGGCGATAGTGATCACCAGCGGCATCAAAAAAAGAACCGTGCCGGCCAGGTTCACCCAGGCGCGAAATTTCCTTGAATGCCCGCGGTAAAAAATATCGACCCGCACGTGGCCGTCCCGCTGCAACGTAAACCCCGCCCCCAGCATGAAAATCAGCCCGTGGAGCCAGACATAGGATTCCTGCAGCGCGACCCAACCCAGACTGAACCCGTACCGCAGAACGACGATAAGAAATACGATCAGAACCATGGCCAGCACGGCAAGCGAGAGGACTTTGCCGACCCCGGCATTCAGCCGGTCGACCGCATTCGCGAATTTGAGTATGGCCCCCACCCTTTTTCCCCGACTTCTTCGTGGTTCTTATGAGAATTTGTTATCTTTCGAGAAGCCGCGCGGGGCCAGCCGCCCCGCCTGGGCGCGTTTCCCCTGCCAGGGCCGGATATCGGCTTCTGTTCTCACACGATCGCCAAGGCGCCACGACAGTCCGTCCGCCTTGTCGAACGTCTTGCTATCCGAAAGCCCGCCATCCTTGTATTTCTGCAACTGGACCCCGCGCCCGCGGGCCATGACGGGCAATTCCAAAACGGGAAAAACCAGAAGCTTCCGATTTTCCCCGATTACGGCAACGCTATCGCCCTCCACGGGGCAACAAACCCGGGCCTGCGTATCGGCCGACAGGTTCAGGATCTGTTTTCCGTTTCTTGTCTGGGCCATGACATCCTTTTCCTCAACCACGAAACCCCGGCCGTCGGCCGCCGCGACCAGCAACCGTCGCTCGGGCTCATGGATAAGAAGCGAGACAATATCCTCGTCATCCCCGAAATCCACCATCAGCTTGACCGGCTCCCCATGGCCCCGCCCGCTAGGCAGCCGATCAACCGGAAGGGTGTAAAAACGGCCGTTCGTGGCGAAGACGAGGAGCTTGTCGGTTGTCTCGGCCGGAAGAACAAAACGCCCCTCGTCGCCTTCCTTGAATTTAAGCGCGGCAATGTCCTGCACATGGCCTTTCAGGGCCCGGATCCAGCCTTTTTCAGAGCAGATCACGGTGACCGGTTCGCGCTCGACGACAGTCTCAATGGGAACGACCAAATCGTCCGGCGCGGCCGAAATTTCAGTTCGGCGATCCCCCGTCAGTGTCCCTGGCCCAAAAGATTTCCGGATCTCTTTGATTTCCTCCGTAAGAGCCACAAGCCTGCGCTTCTTGTCACGCAGCAGCCCGCGCAAAGATTTCTGTTCCGTCGTCAGCGTCCGATGCTCTTCCCGCAGGGACTCTTCCTCAAGTTTCCGCAGTGCCCTGAGCCGCATGTTAAGCACCGCTTCCGCCTGCACATCGGAGAGCTTGAAACGCTTCATAAGCGGCGGCTTGGGTTCGTCGTTGTCCCGAATAATCCTGATGACCGCATCGAGGTTCCGGAAAACAATCAGATACCCCTCGAGAATCTCGAGCCGATGGGCAATTTTTTCGAGCCTAAACCGGGTCCGCCGCACCATGACGTCAAGTCTATGGTCCAGAAAGGCCTGCAGAACCTCGCGCAAGCTCATAACTCGCGGGATGCTGCCATTGTCCAGTACGTTCATATTCAGGGAAATTCGGCTTTCCAGATCGGTCTGCCGGTAAAGGGACTCCATCAGGATTTCCGGCTCCACGTTCCGGTTCCGGGGCTCCAGAACGAGACGGATATCTTCGGCCGATTCGTCTCGCACGTCCTGCAATGCCCCCAATTTCTTGGCGTGAAGCAGCTCGGCGATTCGTTCCACCAGTCGGGCCTTTTGTACCTGGTAGGGAATCTCGGTGACCACGATTTGGTATTGTCCATGCTTGAGCGGCTCCACCTCGTAGCGGGCGCGAACACGGAAACTGCCGCGCCCCGTGGAATATGCCTGAACAATTGTCTCGCGATCCTCCGTCAGGACGCCTCCGGTCGGGAAATCGGGCCCCGGCATGAGGTCCACCAGCTTGTCAATCGTCGCCCGCGGGGTTTTGATCAGGTGCAGGAGGGCAGCGCAGATCTCGCCCGCGTTATGTGGCGGGATGCTGGTGGCCATGCCGACCGCGATTCCGGTCGCGCCATTCGCCAGCAGGTTTGGAAATCGGGCCGGAAGGACAAGCGGCTCCTCCCCTTCGCCATCATAGGTCGGCCGGAAATCGACCGTGTCCTCGTCAATCCCGTCCAACAGGGCCTGGGCGACTGAGGTGAGCCGCGCCTCGGTATAACGCATGGCCGCTGCGTTATCGCCATCGACGTTGCCGAAATTGCCCTGCCCATCGATCAGCGGATACCGGACCGCGAATTGCTGCGCCAGGCGGACCAGAGCGTCATAAACGGCCGCATCGCCGTGGGGATGAAACTTGCCGATTACGTCACCGACCACCCGGGCGGACTTTTTGAAACCAGACCCCGGGTCGAGGCGCAGTTGCCGCATGGCGAACAGCAGGCGCCGGTGCACCGGTTTGAGCCCGTCGCGCACGTCCGGCAGGGACCGCCCCAAAATTGTGGACAATGCGTATGTGAGGTACCGCTCGCCCAGGGCGTCGGCGAGCGGCATATCCAGTATCTGGGCGGCGGTCTTGTCAGTCATATCGGGATCCTACCCACCACAGCTATATATAGTAGGTCAATGGGCTAATCGATCAATCAGGCGGGTGCGGGCTGGTGGTTCCGGCCGATTTGCGAGACCCCAGACGTGTCGGTCGAGAAAGTGGCCCGTCACGCGCAGCGCCAGCCGAATCTCTTCCGCCAGCGCATCGTCGTTCATGTCGTATTTTCCGGTGAGAAACCGGGGCAATGGCAGCAGGCGATCCTTATAGGGTTCGCCCGCAAGGCGGGAAACCGCCCGGCCGGTGCGCGGCGAAATATAAGCCAGCGTTTCCCTCTCACCCGTTGCCGCGCAGGCCGAAAGATCCAGCCCAAAGCCCAGCTCCGACAGGAGGGCCACCTCCCACTGAACGTATGCGGCACTCCACATGTCCGAAGTGAGGGCATCGAACAGCGCCCGCAACCCGAGAAACACCGCCGGATGGCTTTCCCGTTCAGGCAGCGCCGCCTCTGCGACCGCACAGGCCGATGTAAGTGCGGCCAGCCGGAGAGGTTCATCCAGTACCAGCGCGGGCCAGGCGCAGCGCATTTCGCTACTGTAGGACCCGAGGTGTTCTGTCAGGCGTGCTCGCCAGGTCACTGTCAGTTCGTTGCCCGGCTGGTAAAGGCCGCGTGCCCGGGCACCGGCGCCGCCACGCACGAGGCCGGCGTGTCGCCCGTGGTTTTCGGTCAGCACTGACAGGATAAGAGCGTGTTCGCCATGTGGGCGGGCAGAGAGGAGGATCCCATTATCGCACCATTCCATGGTCAGGCATCATAATCCAGATCGAGAGAGCGGAAGTGCTCCCGCTGTTCGGCCCAGTTTTCCCGCGTCTTGACGTGAAGAAACAGGTGGACCCGCCGGTTAAGAAACCTCTCCAGCTCCTGCCGGGCCGCCTGCCCGATTTCCTTGATCTGGCGCCCGCCCTTGCCGACGATAATGGGCTTCTGACTCTCACGTTCGACGTAGATCGTCTGGTCTATGCGTACGCTGCCGTCCTTATTTTCCGTCCATAATTCGGTTTCTACCGTCAGAGCATAGGGCAACTCCTGGCGCAGCCGCAAAAACAGCTTCTCCCGCGTAATTTCGGTGGCAAAAAACTGCGTCGGCTGGTCCGAAACCTGGTCTTCCGGGAAAAGCCATGGACCTTCCGGCATTCTTCCGCAAATTTCGGCCATAAGATCGGCCAGGCCATCACCCTTGAGGGCCGAAATCATGAAGGTCGAGTCGAACGTCGAAAGATCGTTCAGGGCTTTCACCAGCCACAGCAATTTGTGCGGCGTCACGGCGTCCACCTTATTGATCACAAGGAAGGCCGGCGGCTTGCTTTGTGCCAGGCCAGCCAGCACCCGGCGCGTATCTTCGTCAATCGCACCGGCGGTAACGATTTTTCGCGCGTCCACCATCACCAGGATCAGGTCGGCATCGCCTGTCCGTGACCAGGCCGCCTTCACCATGGCGCGATCAAATCGTCGGCGCGGTGAAAATATGCCGGGGGTATCAGTGAAAACGATCTGGACGTCACCCTCTATCGCTATTCCGCGAACACGCGCGCGCGTTGTCTGGACCTTGGGCGTCACAATCGACACTTTCTGCCCGACAACCGCGTTCAAAAGCGTGGATTTTCCGACATTGGGCGCGCCAAGGATCACAACGACGCCGCAGCGATGTCTGCTTTCGGAATCGGTCCGATTTGAACTCACGACGCGAGGCCCCGCTTGGCCAGAAACCGCGCGGCTGCATCCTGTTCAGCCGCGCGACGGGAAGCCCCCCTACCCAGCTCCGACGCCTCGCCGTCGATGGACAGCGAGATCACGAATTCAGGCGCATGATCGGGGCCGGTGCGTTCAACCACTCGATACACGGGCAGGTTCAACCCCTGTTTTTGCGCCCATTCCTGGAGGGCCGTTTTGCCGTCGACTGGCGCGTTGACCGTCTCCACCAGACGTGCCCCCCAGAACCGCCGCACGAAATTCGCCGCCTTCTCGTATCCGCCATCCAGAAACAACGCGCCGATCAGGGCCTCGCAGGCATCAGCCAGGACGCCTGTGCTTTCCCGGGTACCAGCCGCCTCCTCGCCCGGCGAGACAAGGAGATAAGCTCCAAGGTCCATCTCCTCGCTTACAGCGGCAAGGGTCTCCTTTCTCACCATGGCGGCGTGCCGACGTGCCAGGGGGCCCTCCGCATCCGCGGGAAAATGAGCCAGCAGCATTTCCGCCATGACGAGCCCCAGGACACGATCACCCAGAAATTCCAGCCGCTGATAGCTGGTTGCCCCGGGCGCGGCGGCACTCGCATGGCGCAGCGCTTCGGCCAGAAGCCCTGGGTTGGCGAAATCGTGACCGATGATTGCCTGCAAGGTCGAAAAATTTTTGGTCCGATCTGACATTACTCGATTGTCTTAATTAGGCGATCGTAACGAATGGCACCCGGCCAGCTCCAAGGCGCCCACCAAGAAGCCGAACCGTCCGTGGAAAAGAAGATCGTTTCCGCCCGGCCGACCAGATTCTCGAACGGGATGAACCCCACGCCGCCGGCGCCGTTGTCGCCCGGAACCCGGCTGTCGAGCGACCGGTCCCGGTTATCACCCATGGCGAAGACGTGACCCGGTGGCACGACATAGATGCCGGTATCGTCGAGTGCCCCTTCGTCCGAAATTTCGAGCACATCATAGGACACGCCGTTGGGCAGGGTCTCGCGGTAACGGCGCGTGTTGATGGCGTGCCCGAATCGGTCCCGATAGCCATAATCGGCCAATCGTTCCCGGGGGACTCTGGTGCCGTTCAGATAAAGGCTCCCGCCCCGCACCTGAACCGTATCTCCGGGCAGGGCTATAATCCGCTTGATATAGTCGGTCCGCCCGTCCCGCGGCAGCTTGAAGACGGCGACGTCGCCCGGCTCGGGCATATTGCCCAGAACCCGGCCGTCAAATGGCGGAAAACTCAGCGGAAAGGAATGACGGCTGTAGCCATAGGCAAATTTGGAAACGAAGAGATAGTCGCCCACCAGCAGGGTCGGAATCATTGACCCTGATGGAATGTTGAACGGCTCGTAGGCAAAGGTCCGGATCATAAGCGCAATCAGGATGGCATAAACGATCGTCCTGACGGTCTCGACGAGGCCCCCGCGTTCCGCCCCGGAGCCGGATTTCGACTCGCCTTTCCGCGAATCGGCGTCTGCCCGACCCGCGTCGCCCCGATCCGAATGCCCTTCTTCGCGAGAAGCGGAAGCCTCTTTGTTCGGTCCGTTGTCCTTTGGTGACATAAGAAAAATTCCAGAAACGTTGGTATTAGGTAATCAGGTGACAGGGAGATCCGGCGCCCGGGGAACCGCCGAAATAATGACAATCGCCTGCGCCAACGGAAAATCATCGGTGATCGTAAGATCGATCCGGGCATCGCAATCCGCCGGCGTTATGCGTTCAAGCTGGAGAAGCGCACTGCCCGTCAGCACCATGGTCGGCCGCCCCGAGGACAGATTTACCACGCCAAGATCGCGCATGAACACGCCGTCCCGAAACCCGGTTCCCAAGGCCTTGGCGCAGGCCTCCTTCGCGGCAAACCGCTTTGCGTAACTCGCCGCCCTGTTGCGCCGGCGCTCGGACTTTTCCTGCTCGATCGGGGTGAAAACGCGCTCGACAAAGCGCGCGCCGAATCTGTCCAGTGTCTGTTCGATACGGCGGATATCGATGAGATCGTTGCCAATTCCCAAAATCATGGAATTGCTTCAGGCGCTTTCTGTTGCCGAGCCGCGCCGGCCCGACTCCATCGCCTCGCGCATTTGCCCTATGGCCGCAGCAAGGCCCGTATAAATGGCTTCGCCAACCAGGAAATGGCCGATATTCAGTTCCACGATCGACGGGATAGCCGCGACCGGACCTACTGTCGCGTAACTCAGCCCATGCCCCGCATGAACCTCGAGGCCGAGGGAACTGGCCAGGGCCGCCCCTTTCTGCAGCCGGGCCAGCTCGATTGCCCGCCCGGCCCCAGCGGCCTCGCAATACCGGCCCGTATGCAGCTCGACCACCTGGCAACCGGCCGACATGGCGGCACGGATCTGCCTCTCCTCCGGATCGACAAAAAGGGAAACGCGAATATCCGCCCCTTTCAAGGCATCGACATACGCACCGACATGTGCGGCCGAGCCCGCCACGTCCAGACCGCCCTCCGTCGTCAGTTCCTCGCGCTTTTCAGGGACAAGACAGACCGCATGTGGGCGGTGCCGAAGGGCTATTTCCAGCATTTCGCCGGTCGCGGCCATTTCCAGATTCAGGGGCGCCGGAACTTCAGTCGCCAGCCTGCGAATATCAGTGTCCGAGATGTGCCGGCGATCTTCGCGAAGATGGGCGGTGATCCCGTCCGCCCCATTTTCGGCCGCGAGCAGGGCCGCCCGAACCGGATCAGGGTGCAGACCACCCCGCGCGTTCCTGATCGTAGCCACATGATCGATATTGACGCCCAGTCGAAGGTATTTCATTTCGGATCTTTTCTGTTTTCCCTGTTTCCGAATTTTCCGGCTTCGCCCTTCTCGGCCGGCTCCTTTGCCAGTCGAGCGCGCCGGGCCGCCTGATAGGCGGCAACCACCCGCCGCGTCGGCCAGTAGACGGCGAACCACGCCACCACCGCGGTCGGCAGGCCCCCGAAAGCCATGGGCAGAAGCAACTCAAAAGGGTTATCGAAGATACTCTGAAAAGTCATCTGGTGCTCATGAAAAACGGTCCCCTCCAGGCCCAGCATCCAGGTCCCGAGCTGGTAAATCGACAGCCAGATAATTGGAAAAGTCCAGGGATTGCCCACCACTGTCCCGACCGCGGAGGCAAGGTAGTTGCCCCCCATGAGCCAGGCCAGAAGGGCCGCCAGCACAAAATGAAATCCCAGAAAGGGCGTGAAGGACACGGCCGCGCCGCAGGCGAGGCCGGCGGCGATAGCATGCGGCGAGTCCGATATCCGCGATACCCGATGCGTCAGGTACCGCGCCGTGCGCGACCATCCGGAACGCGGCCATAGGAGGTGCGACAATCTCCGGTGAAGGGGAAGGTCGGTACGCCGTTTGAATAACATAAGGCTGCGCTCCGCCCCCTAGCCGCGGGCCCTCTCCACGGAATTGACTTGTGGCGTAGCCCTGAGGGCCGCCACGATATCAGAGAGGTGTCGTATGTCAGCCACCTCGACATCCATGACCATATCGAAAAAATCCGATGACCGGCTTGTGAACCGCAGGTTGATGATATTTCCCTGGTTTTTTCCGATGACGCCGGAAAGCTGTCCCAGCGAGCCCGGCTCGTTTGCCACAACCATTTGAAGGCGCCCCACAAAGCTCTCGCCCTCGGTCTGGCGGGAGTCCCAGGCAACATCGAGCCAACGATCAGGCTGATCCGAAAAACTTTCGAGATTGTCGCAATCAATCGTGTGGATCGTGACCCCTTTCCCTGCCGTCACGATGCCGACGATGCGGTCTCCTGGAATCGGATGGCAGCAATTGGCGTAATGCACTGCGAGGCCTGGCGTCAGGCCCTTGATCGGCACGGCGTGAGTGCCGGGCCGGTCCTTGCGCAGAATGGCGCGATCTTTACCCTTGAAGGGAATTACCGTTTCCGCCCGTTCGACATGCTTGTGTCCCGGGAAAATGGCCTCGAACACTTCCTTTCCGGTATGCAACCCTTCTCCGACCCGGGCGAGCAGGTCTTCTTCCGTCTCAACGCGGAACTGCCCCACAACACCCGCCAGGGATTTATCGGCGAATTCATATCCTTCCTGACGGAACAGCTTGTCCATAATCGCGCGGCCGAGGTTGATGTACTGGCTTCGCTGTTCGGACCGTACGAAGCGCCGGATCTGCGACCGCGCCCGTCCGGTCACGACGAAACTTTCCCAGATTGGGGACGGTTTCTGGCCCGAGGAGGTAACGATCTCGACCTGATCTCCGTTGCTAAGCTGGGTTCTGAGCGGCACCATGCGGCCGTTTACCTTGGCACCCACGCAGGTATTCCCGACTTCGGAGTGCACCGCATAGGCAAAGTCGACGGCCGTCGCCTGTGCGGGCAGGACGATCAGATCGCCCTTCGGCGTAAAGGCAAACACCTGATGGCTGAACATTTCGAGTTTCGTATGCTCGAGAAATTCTTCGGGACCCGAGGCATGCTCCAGGATGTCCAGCAAGTGGCGAAGCCAACGATATTGCCTGCCCTCGAACTCGGGGACGTCTTGCTTGTAAACCCAATGCGCGGCCACACCCAGTTCCGCCACGCGATGCATGTCTTCGGTGCGGATCTGAAGCTCGATCCGCTTTTTGAGCGGCCCTATGACGCCCGTGTGCAATGACTTGTACTGGTTGGGTTTGGGCGTGCTGACGTAGTCTTTAAATCGCCCCGGTACAACGCGGTATTTCTGGTGTATGAGGCCGAGCGCCCGGTAGCAGTCATCAACCGATTCGACGATGACCCGAAAGGCCACGACGTCGGAAAGCTGTTCGAAGGCCACGTTGTTTCGTTCCATCTTCCGCCAGATGGAATACGGTGTTTTCTCCCGCCCCGCGACCCGCGCCTTGATTCCGGCCTCGGCCATGACCGAATTCAATTCGGCGATGATCTGGTCGACCATGCCACCCGTTTCGGATCGCAGAAATTCGAGGCGAGCCAGAATCGATTGACGTGCGTCCGCGTGTAATTCAGCAAACGCCCGGTCTTCCAATTCATCCTTCATGTCGCGGATGCCGATCCGCTCGGCGAGGGGCGCGAAGATGTCCATCGTCTCGGTGGCGATCCGCCGCCGCCGCTCCGGCTCCTTGATATATTCAAGCGTCTGCATGTTGTGGAGACGGTCGGCCAATTTAACCAGGAGAACGCGGATGTCCTCGGACATGGCCAGGACGAGCTTGCGGAAATTCTCCGCCTGCTTGGTCTGCTCGGACTGGAGTTCGATCTGCGACAGTTTGGTCACGCCGTCGACCAGCCGCGAGATTTCGTCACCAAACAGCGCGCGAATCTCGGCCGGCTCGACATCGGTATCCTCGATAACGTCGTGCAGCAGTGCAGTGATGATCGTGGCCGAATCGAGCTTCTTGTCAGCCAGAATGCCGGCCACTTCGAGGGGGTGGGAAAAATAAGGGTCGCCGGAGGCGCGGACCTGCTTGCCGTGGGCCTTCATCGCGAAGACGTAGGCGCGGTTCAGGCGTTCCTCGTCCGCCGCCGGATCGTAGGTGCGCACCTTCTCAACAAGCTCAAATTGGCGAATCATGCCACGTGGACCCGAGTTTCAGGCGCCGGTCAGGCCCGGCGCCGCCCCGATTGTAGCACCGCCTTAGGGTAGGAGCCGTTAATTCTGCCCGGACTCGCCCGGCTTTTCGGGTGCTTCCGGCTGATCCCCGGCGGTCTCGCCGGAACCGCTGACGTCGTCGGCGTCAGCCGCCGGACCGGACCGGACCGATTCCTCGACGGCAGCATCCAGCTCGCCTTCTTCGGGCTCCACCTCTTCGGCGCCATAAGACACCTCCAGCGCCGCCAACGAAGCTGCCAGCGGATCGTCAGTGGAGGGATTCTGGACCGTCGGCGCCTCGCCCACCGGCGCCGGCAAGGCCTCGCCGTCTTCCACCGCCGTTTCCTCTTCCTCCGGCTCGTCGAAATCGACATGGCGCTGCAGGGAGTGGATAAGGCTGTCCTCAAGCGCATCGATCTCCACGGTCGTCTCGGCGATTTCCCTGAGGGCCACGACCGGATTCTTGTCATTGTCACGGTCGACAGTCAGGGGCGCCCCGGCGGAGATGGCCCGTGCGCGCTGGCTGGCCATCAACACCAGGTCAAACCGGTTCGAGACAATCTCAATGCAATCTTCAACCGTAACTCGCGCCATCGGGCCTCCTGAGGCGGATCGGGACCGCCGGTTTTCCACAGGTCGTGCGGGACCGGGAATATAGGGAGGCGGTTCCCGGAAAGCAACCCGTCCCGAGCGGCGAGATTGCGCCAAAAGACCCGGAATCTAACGGGTTTCGAGCCGCCGGACAGCCTGATCGCCGGGGATCGCCGCCAAAAGCTCCGAAACCGGCCGCCGGCTCACCGGGTGGACCCAATCGGGGAGAATTTCTGCCAGCGGGGCAAGGACAAACGCGCGGTATTGCAGCCTTGGGTGAGGTATTTGTATACCCCTTTCTTCCTGCCGTACCACCTCCCCGAAGGCGATCAGGTCGAGATCGAGGATCCGAGCCTCATTTCGCGCCCCACGGGTCCGGCCGAACTCGGCCTCGATACGCAGCAACAGGCCGAGGAGCGCTTCCGGACTGCGCCCGGTTTCGACGACCGCGATGCCGTTGACGAACCAGGGCTGATCGGATGCCGGCACCGGGGCGGATTCAAACCAGGAGGAGCGCGCCAGCACGCCTATCCCTGCCCCTTCCAGCGCCCCGAGGGCTGCCGTCAGGGTTTCCGCCGGCGCGCCGTGGCTGGGGCTTGGCAAATTGGCACCAAGCCCGACGACGATCGGAAATTGCCAGACATCCGGCAAAGTTTCCGGTCGATGGGCCGGGCGACCGGCTTCAGGCAGGGTGATTTTCCAGGTCATGACCCTGCTTTAGCAGGCTCGCCGCCAGTGAGAAAGGCCGACCGCGGAGATTGCGCCGCCGGCGTGGCTCGGCTACCTGTCACCCATGACCGGTCCATGTGCAGAGCCCGCCCCCCATTGTCCCCGATGCCCTCGGCTATGCGAGTTCCGCCGCGAAAACGCAGCCGCCCACGCCGACTGGCACAATGGACCGGTCCCGTCCTTTGGCCCCCTTTCCGCAGAACTGCTCGTCATCGGCCTGGCCCCCGGGCTTCGCGGCGCCAACAGAACCGGGCGGCCCTTTACCGGCGATTACGCGGGCGATCTTCTCTACCCGACACTGCATAAATTCGGGTTCGCTCACGGCACTTACGAGGCCAGGGCCGGTGACGGGCTGCAAATGTCTGGTGCCCGGATCACCAACGCGGTGCGCTGCGTCCCGCCGCAGAACAAACCCCTCCCGGACGAGGCGCGAAACTGCCGTCCCTTTCTGGAAGCCGAGATCGCGACCATGACCCAACTCAGGGTAATCCTGGCCCTTGGCGTTGTCGCTCATCAGCAGGCGATCAGGGCCCTTGGCTGCCAGCCGAGCCGCTTTCGCTTCGGCCATGGCGTCTGGCACGACATGCCGGCCGGCAGGCCTCTTCTCGTCAACAGCTATCACTGCTCACGCTACAATACGAATACCGGTCGTCTGACGTCGGGGATGTTCGACAAGGTCTTTCAAGACATTCGTCAACGCCTTAAAGCCTGACTACCCCTTGTCACGCAGCAGCCGCCCCTGTTCGCGCCTCCAGTCCTGCTCTTTCTTTGCCGCCCGCTTGTCGTGCGCCTTTTTGCCCCGACCCAGGCCCAATTGAACCTTGGCCCGCCCGTGGTGGTCGAAATTGATTGAAAGCGGGACAATGGTAATGCCGCGCGTCGCGATCTGGGCCGTCAGGCGATTGATTTCACGCCGGTGCAATAGCAGCTTGCGGGGGCGCATCGGTTCATGATTATCACGGCCCGCCGGGTCGTAGCGCGGGATATGCGCATTCAGCAGATAGATCTCGCCCCCCGCCTCCTGCGCATATGCATCTGAAATATTGCCATGCCCGGCCCGCAAGGACTTTACCTCGGAGCCCTTCAGGACGATCCCGGCTTCGAATTTTTCGAGGATTTCGTAATCGTGCCGCGCCTTGCGGTTCTGTACCGCGATACGTTGGGGCGGACCCTTTTGCGCCGCCATGGACGGCCTAATTCAGCAAGCCAGCCGACCGCATTGCGGTTTCGACCTTTGCCTTCGACGTATCTGAAAGAGGCACCATGGGGAGGCGCAACTCGGGCGAGCACTTACCAAGAAGGCTCGCCGCAAATTTGACCGGGGCCGGATTCGTCTCCACGAAAAGGGCTGCATGCAGCGGTGCCAGCCGATCATTGATCTCCTGTACCGCCGCGAAATCGCCGGCCTGCCAAGCCTCCTGCACCCGCGCGCACGCGGCGGGCGCTACATTCGCGGTCACCGAAATACATCCGTCACCGCCCTGGCCAAGGAAGGCGACCGAAGTGCCATCCTCGCCCGAGAGCTGGACGAAATCGTCGCCACATGCGAGGCGTTGCAAAGGAGGCCGGGCCAGGTCGTTGGTGGCGTCCTTTACACCCACAATGTTGGGCAGCTTGGCCAGACGGCTCATGGTCTCGACACTCATGTCGATCACGCACCGCGGCGGAATGTTGTATATGAGGACCGGCAGGTCGACCGAGTCATTGATCGCCTTGAAATGCTGGTACAGGCCTTCCTGCGTAGGTTTGTTGTAATAGGGCGTCACCACCAGCGCGGCGCTCGCGCCAGCCTTCCGGGCGTGTCGGGTCAGGTCCACCGCCTCATCCGTCGAATTAGACCCGGTCCCCGCGATCACCGGCACGCGGCCGGCGGCCGCCTCGACACAAAGCTCGGTCACGCGCATGTGTTCGGGATGCGTCAGGGTCGGCGATTCCCCGGTTGTTCCGCACGAGACCACACCGTGCACGCCTTCAGAAATCTGCCATTCGACGAAGGACTGGATGCCATCTTCGTCAACCAGGCCATCCTTGAAGGGCGTGATCAGCGCTGTGTAGGAGCCCCTGAACATTCTTACCTCTGGACAAATCGGCGGCAGAAACCGGATTGCAAGAAATTTTTTGCACCATAGACAGGGAGAGAGACTCCGACAAGCGCTGCCGTGGCTCTCGGCTTCTGGTCCGAGATTATCCTAAATGGCGTTAGATTTACGGCCCTTTTTTCGCTAATTTCCAGAGCTTAGGGGGAAGATGGCCCTCAGCCGGGCCGGGGAAGTCATCGTGACGGGTTTGAAGCACTGGAGCACAATAACGGACGCGCTTGGGCGACGGCAACGGCGCGCCAGGCGGTGGTGGCCTGGCTTGCTTCCGCTCGTTCTCGCGGCCTCGCTCGGGTGGCTTCTTGCCCCGCAAACAGCCCACGCTCAGGACCTCTCGGCCGACCATATCGAAAAGGCCAGGGCCGCGTTTCGTGCGGCGGCCGACGGGCGCTGGCAACACGCCCACGCCCAGGCCCGGGCGACCGGCTCGCCGCTCGTGGCCAAAGCTGTCGAATGGTTCGAGCTCACCAAAGGTCGGAGACAGCATCTCTCCTTCGATCGTCTCAGCGATTTCCTCAAGAACAGCCCGGACTGGCCCTACCAGAATGTCCTGCGCGCGAGAACCGAGGCGGCCATCAATGACGACATTGGCGACAAGACGATCATCGAATGGTTTGATCAGTTCGAGCCGGTCACGTCAGCCGGAAAATTGCGCCATGCCGAATCACTGCTACGCGCCGGAGAGGCCGAAAAGGGCCGTGAAATTCTGCGAGGCCTCTGGCGCTCCGGCCAGTTTTCGATGAGTGAGGAGCGCCGTATCCGAAGGAGCTACAAAGACGTCCTGACCACGTCCGATCATGAAGCCCGACTGTCCTATTTGCTGAGTGAGAGACGGACGACGGAAGCGAAGCGCATCATGCCCTTCGTCTCGCAGGACCGGCAAAAGCTTGCAAATGCGCGGGTCCATCTGATGACCAATGCACCGGGAGTCGATTATGCAATCGAGCGGGTGCCCAGTTATCTGAAATCCGACGCGCTTTTGACTTTTGACCGCGCGAGTTGGCGGCGACGACGCGGACGGACAGACGAGACTCTCGCCATGCTGTCAAATCTGATGCCGCCAGCCCTGCGACCCCATAACTGGTGGCAGGAGCGTGAATTGGCGGCCCGCTACGGGGTGCGCAACGGCGAGACATCACTTGCCTACTCGGTCGCTTCCAACCACGGCTTTGAAGAAGGTGTCGAATACGCCGAGGCGGAATGGCTGGCCGGCTGGATCGCCCTGAGGTTCGCCAACGACCCCAAAACCGCGCTCGGTCATTTCGAGCGCCTGTTCGATAACGTGAGATATCCCGTTAGCCGTGCGCGTGCCGCGTACTGGGCCGGTCGCGCAGCGGCGGCACTGGATCAGCGCCAGGGTGCGCGCCGCTGGTATCGGCAGGCTTCCGAATATGTGACCACTTATTACGGGCACTTGGCGCGGCTTGAAGCGCTGGCCATCGGCGGGCTGACGCATAGCCGGATTCCCGCACCACCCAGGCCCAGCCCGGCTGAGAAGCGGGCCTTTTATGAGGACGAGGTCGTAAGGGTTGTCCGGCTCATGGGCGCTCTCGGCCTCAATGAGGAAATCGACCCTTTCGTGCGCAAACTGAGCTTGCGCGCCGAAACCCCTGCCCAGCACGTTCTGGTCGCAGAAATCGCGATCGAGGCCGGCCGGCAGGACCTGGCGGTCCGGACGGGCAGACGCGCCATCCGGGAGGGGGTCATCAGCCTCGCAACCGCCTACCCGACAACTCCGCCGGTTTCGGCCGCCGTGCTGACCGGTGCAGAAGGCAGCGAGTTGGAAAAAGTGGAAACGGCCTTGATCTTATCGATCATGCGCCAGGAGAGCGGTTTCAAGCCAACTGCCACCAGCCACGCCGGGGCACGAGGACTTATGCAGATCATGCCTGCAACAGCCCGGACGGTTGCACGCAAGGTCGGTGTCCCCTATTCCAGGCAACGGTTGAGGGAGGATCCGGACTATAATCTGCGCCTCGGGCGGGCGTATCTGGCCGATCTTCTGGAACGGTTTGACGGATCCAAGGTTCTCAGCCTGGTCGCATATAACGCCGGGCCCAACCGGGCCGATCGCTGGGTTCGGGAGTACGGCGATCCGCGCCGACCCGAAGTCGATATGGTCGACTGGATCGAGATGATCCCCTTCTCAGAGACGCGGAACTACGTCCAGCGAGTGCTGGAGAATCTTTATATCTACAGGCAACTGCTCGAGGACATTGATCCCGATGCCGGACTGGCGCGGGATCTTCACCTGCCGCCGCCCGAAAGAACGCCCTTTGGCAGGGAGCGCAGCAACGCCCGTGCGCCTGACAGCAGCCCTGGCTGAGCGTGCGGTGAGCTAGACGGCGGCGACCACCGGCAATTTGGCAAGGGACTGGCTCAGCGAGGCCTCGTCATATGAGTCGTCCGACAGTTTGCCGGCAAAGAAATCCATATACGCCTGCATGTCAAAATGCCCATGCCCCGAAAGGTTGAACAGGATACACTCGCTCCGCCCCTCCTCCTTGCAACGAAGGGCTTCGTCGACCGCCGCCTTGACCGCGTGCGTTGATTCCGGAGCTGGCAGGATCCCTTCGACTCGCGCGAAATCGACCCCCGCTTCGAAGCAGCCGAGTTGGCGCAATGCCCGTGCCTCGAGAAGCTCCAGGCTCTTGGCGTGACTGATCAGGGGCGACATGCCGTGGTACCTGAGTCCTCCCGAATGAAACCCCGGCGGCACGAAAGCCGATCCGAGTGTGTGCATCTTCATGAGCGGAGTAAGATGGGCGATGTCTCCAAAATCATAAGCGAATTCGCCCCGCGTCAGCGTCGGGCAAGCTGCCGGCTCTACCGCAATGATTCGGGGATTCGGCCCGCCTCGCAGCCCCGCTCCCATGAACGGAAATGCAATCCCCGCCAGATTGCTTCCACCCCCCGAGCATCCGATGACGATGTCAGGGTAATCATCGGCCATTTCCATTTGGGCGATGGCCTCCAGTCCGACCACCGTCTGGTGGAGACACACATGGTTGAGAACGCTCCCCAAGGCGTAATTGGTATCGTCGCGCGAGGCCGCACGCTCGACCGCTTCCGAAATCGCGATACCGAGACTGCCGGGACTGTCGGGGTTTTCAGACAAGACATCACGCCCGGCCTGGGTCTCGCTACTGGGGCTGGGGATACAACTGGCGCCATAAGCCTCCATCAGCGCCCGCCGGTAGGGCTTCTGCTCGAAGCTCACCCGAACCATGAAAACTTCGATCTCAATGTCGAAAAGACTGCCGGCGAACGCGAGAGACGAACCCCATTGTCCGGCACCGGTCTCGGTAGCGATCTTGCGGACCCCGGCCTCTCGGTTGAAGAACGCCTGCGCCACGGCCGTATTCGGCTTGTGGCTGCCGGCCGGACTCACGCCCTCGTATTTGTAATAAATGCGTGCTGGCGTATCTAAGAACTCTTCAAGCCGCCGGGCCCGGAACAGGGGCGACGGGCGCCATTGACGGTAGATCTTGCGCACGGGGGCAGGAATTTCGATTTCCCGCTCCGCCGAAATCTCCTGACGTATAAGCTCCTTCGGGAAAATCGCTTCGAGATCCGTCGGGTCGAGAGGCTTGTGCGTGGCCGGATGGACCGGGGGCTCCGGGGGCGCCGGGAAGTCAGCCACGATATTGTACCAGTGCGTCGGCATGCGCTCCTCATCAAGGAGATATTTCACGGTCTCGGACACGTTGCCTCCCGGGCCAGCGAATTCGAATGATGGACAGGCAGGATTAGCGGAGGAATTGCCCGAAAATCAAGCGCCATCGCCGCAGCCAGCGACCAAATCCCGCAGATTTCCGCCTTTTCGACAATCACAAATCCCCGGAAGCCCGCATCCCGCTGCCGGACAGAACGAACTTCCGATGAATGAGAAGACCGCGCGATCCATCAAGACGGAAAAGGAAAAAACCGGCGACCCTCGAGCCTCATGGCGGGGAAAAAGATGTGCCAGACTTGAAACGCACAGCAAACTCGACCACAAGGAAAGCGAGGAAAGAATGGCGCAACCGTTCGGGATTAGGCGATGGCCCTGGATCAGCTGACCGAAGCACTCAAGGATCCGCTTGCCCCTATAAAGGAATTCCTGAAGCTTGAAAGCGCTGGCGGCCTCGTCCTCATGGGCGCCGCCGTGCTTGCCCTTCTTATCAGCAATTCCGCCCTGGGCCCCTACTATGATGGGCTGTTCGCCCTGCCCCTGACCATCAGCCTTGGTGACTTCGGAATATCCAAAGCACTTCTCCTCTGGGTCAACGATGGCCTGATGGCCATTTTCTTTCTGCTCGTCGGACTGGAAATCAAGCGCGAAATCCTCGAAGGCGAATTATCAAGCCTTGATCGTGCTGCCCTGCCCGCCGTTGCCGCGGCTGGCGGCATGATCGTCCCCGCCCTGATTTACATTGCGATAACAAACGGCGATCCGGTCGCGCTCAATGGGTGGGCGATCCCCGCCGCAACCGACATCGCCTTCGCGCTCGGAATACTCTCCCTGCTCGGCAAACGGGTGCCGATTTCACTCAAGATTTTCCTCACCGCGCTCGCCATCCTGGATGATCTTGGCGCAATCATCATTATTGCTCTTTTCTATACCCACCAACTCTCTCCCCTCTCGTTGGGGATGGCGGCCATCGCGCTCACCGGACTCTTCTTCATGAACCGGATTGGCGTGACCCGAACGGCCGCCTACGTGCTGGTCGGGATTTTCCTTTGGGTGTGCGTTCTCAAATCCGGTGTACACGCGACACTGGCCGGCGTAGCCCTTGCGCTCGCCATTCCGCTGCGCGCGACGAACGAACATGGAGAGTCCCCCCTGAAGACCTTCGAGCACGCCCTGTTGCCCTGGGTGGCCTTCGGAATCATGCCACTTTTTGCCTTCGCGAATGCCGGCGTCTCCCTGTCCGGCCTTTCACTGGACTCCATCCTCGCCCCGGTCCCGCTGGGCATTGCCCTCGGGCTGTTCCTTGGTAAGCAGGTAGGCATCGCGGGCTTCAGCTGGCTCGCCATCAGGGGCGGTCTCTGCCGGTTGCCTGACGAGGTGACATGGCTGCAACTCTATGGGGCGAGCATTCTCGCCGGCATCGGCTTCACCATGAGCCTTTTCATCGGCACACTCGCCTTCTCGGACCCGGCCTATGCCGTCGACGTGCGGATCGGCGTGTTGGGCGGCTCGCTGATCTCGGCACTAACCGGTTATCTTCTACTGAGATTCGCGACAAAATCGAAGGCAGTCGGGGCTGGCGGCAAGCCCGAGACGAGCAGCCGAAAAACCTGATATCCTTCTGTCATAGTCGATTGTTAGGATTCAGACATCGCGCAAGGCGACCACACCAATGGCGAAGAGAGACAGGGTGCGACCAACCAAACCCGCGATGATCGCGGAACCGCATCACGAACCCGGCGCTGGCCATGCCGAGCTGATCGCCCGCGCGCGCCGATTTGAAGCCATCCGCATGGCCGTTGTACACCCGGTCGACACGCTTTCCCTGAGCGGCGCAGTCGAGGCACAAAAGAATGGCCTGATCATACCTGTGCTGGTGGGTCCACCGCACAGGATCGAACAGGCCGCCCGGGACGCCGACATCGACATTTCGGATTTCGAAATCCTTGCCGCGGAACACAGCCACGCGGCGGCGCGCAAGGCCGTCGATCTGGCCCGGACGGGCGAGGTCGATGGCCTGATGAAGGGCGCCATACATACCGATGAAGTCATGACACCCGTGATAGACCACGAGTTCGGCCTCCGCACCGAGCGGCGCATCAGCCATGTATTTGTCGTGGATATCTCCACATATCCGCGCCCCCTGCTTCTGAGCGATGCGGCGATCAACGTATATCCTGACCTCGAGGACAAAAGGGATATCGTACAGAACGCGATAGACATGGCCCGTGCGCTTGATATTGCCGAACCCCGCGTCGCGATCCTTTCCGCCATCGAGACGGTGAACCCGAAAATCGTATCCACCGTCGATGCCGCGGCGCTTTGCAAAATGGCTGATCGTGGTCAGATATCGGGCGGACTGCTTGACGGGCCGCTAGCTTTCGATAACGCAATCTCGATGGAAGCCGCCGCCGCCAAAGGCATTGTTTCGCCGGTCGCCGGACGCGCCGACATCCTGATCGTGCCGGACCTCGAGGCGGGCAACATGCTGGCAAAGCAGCTCGAATATCTGACGGACGCGCAACTCGCCGGTATCGTCACTGGAGCGCGCGTCCCTATCGCTCTGACCAGCCGGGCGGACGACGTGCAGACGAGGTGCGCGTCGGCCGCCGCCGCCGTACTTCTCGCCCATTACAGAAAGACCTCCCGACCGTGACCAAGGCATATCTGGTCCTGAATGCCGGCTCCTCCAGCCTGAAATTCTCCATTTTCGACCAGAATTCCAAGACACGTGATCCTGTCCGCCTGTACCGGGGGGATATTACGGGCATCGGCGGGGCCCCGCGTTTTTCCGTCCGGGATCCGGACAACGGCGAAATTCGACACACGACACTGCCTCCGGATACCGGGCAGGCCGGAGCCCTCGAGCACCTCCTGGTTTGGTTAAAAAATCTGGAAGACGTGATCGAGCTGGTCGCCGCGGGACATCGCATCGTTCATGGCGGACGTGTATTCCCGGGGCCGGTTCGCGTTACCGATGCCGTAATCTCGGAGCTGGAGACGCTGAGCTCTCTCGCGCCGCTGCACCAACCCCACAATCTCGCGGGCATCCGCGCGGTTCAGTCCGCCTATCCGGATCTTCCGCAAATCGCCTGCTTCGATACCAGCTTTCACATGACCCAGCCCGACCTGGCCCGGCGGTTTGCCTTGCCTGAAGAAATTACCGACAAGGGCGTCGAGAGATACGGCTTCCATGGTCTCTCCTATGAATATGTCCGCGACAGCCTGCGAAGAAAAGCCCCCTCAGTGGCCGAGGGCCGCGTCATCGCCGCCCATTTGGGCCATGGTGCGAGCCTCTGCGCGTTGCGCGGTGGGAACAGCATCGCCACGACGATGGGATTTACCGCCCTCGACGGGCTTCCTATGGGAACGCGCTGCGGCGATCTCGACCCGGGCGTGGTCCTGCACCTTCTGGGGCCAGCCGGTTACAGCCTCGAAGAGGTGACCGCGCTTCTCTACCGTCAATCGGGGCTTCTGGGTCTTTCCGGCATCAGTGACGATATGAGAGACCTGCTGGCAAGCGACGCGCCCCGCGCCAAGCTTGCCGTCGATCTTTTTGTCTACAGGACATTGCGGGAAATCGGATCGCTGACAGCCGCCCTTCAAGGCCTGGATGCTCTGGTTTTTACCGCCGGTATCGGCGAAAACGCCCCCCTCGTGCGGGAAAAAATCGGCGCGGCTCTGGGATGGTTGGGGCTCGAGGTGGAACCGGCCCGAAATCACGCAAATGCAAAAGTGATTTCCACAGACGGGTCCCGGGTTTCCTGCTTTGTCATTCCGACGGACGAGGAGAGCATCGTCGCTCGTCATATCCACGAAAGCCTCGCCACGTAGCTCTTCGAGCTGCCGCCGCGACCGCACAGTCTGATGGGTGGACCCGTTGTTAGCCCAACCCTTCCATACGTGCACCGAGCCCGGCGATCGCCGCCTGGGTCCGGTTCTTTACGCCGAGTTTGCGAAAAATGCTTTTCACGTGGACCTTGACCGTCCCTTCCAGCATGGCGAGATCCCGGGCAATCTCCTTGTTGGAATAGCCGCGCGAAATCAGTTCCAGAACGTCACGCTGCCGTGCTGTCAAAGATGCGTGTCCGCCGACTGAAAGCCCGGAGGGGAGCGATAGCATTACATCATGGAAAACGGGGAAAAGCCGACCCGGGAGATATATCTCACCGCTCAGGACCAGATCCGCGGCGCTCAGCAGCACTCGGGCGTTGCTGGATTTAAAGACCAGCCCTTTCATGCCAGCGGCAATAATCCTGAGTGCGGTCGCGTTCGAGCATGAGCGCACATATACGAGTGTCTTCGCAGCGCCGGCCAACGGGCTCAATTCACCACGGGGCAGGGCAAAAAATTCCCCGCCGGCTTCGAGGCCCAGAATGACCAGATCGACATTGCCGAGCTGCAGAATCGATGCGGCATCGTAAAGAGAGTCCGCCTCGGTGATTTCAGGCGTATCGAACCTGTCGGAAAGCATCGCGGCCGTGCCGCGGCGCGCCATCGCGTCAGGATCGATGATCAGGATGGCTGGCGCGCCTGCCCCGGCTGCCCGACGACCGGTATCCCGTCCCTCGACGCACCGCGCATCTGAAATCCCGGGAGCCGGCGCCCGCCCCGTCGCGACGGGCTCGGTCTCTTCGCGCAGTTTACGGTTGGGATCAGGCATGGGCGTGTCCTCCGTCCCGCCGCGGCCGGAACCGCGAAGACCCGATTGACCGATGCCGCACTCGGCAGCGGCTTCCCACCCCTCTTCTATCGGGTCATATGCCTCCCAAATATGGCGAATTTGCGATATGCCTTCGCAATTTTATGGACATTGTCGCGCCACACTCGGGTCCGATGTCCTTTTAGTGCCGGGCGCACTTGTGAAAGGCATCGCGGGCAGGAATAATCGCCGCCGACACAGGCTCGACACACACGCGTTTCTTTTGGGGGGCAAGATCATGACGGATTCTCTACTTATTCAAGGCGGCACGATCTTGACGGCCACCAAAGAACAGCCGGTCATCGAGAACGGCTTCATCCTCATCGAAAAGGGACAGATTGCGGCGATCGGGCCGGGCCGGCCAAAGCCAGAGATAGACGTGGATGAGGTTATCGACGCCCGTGACAAGCTTGTGATCCCCGGCTTCGTCAACGCGCACACTCATCTCTGCATGACACTCGGTCGGTCTCTGGGTACGGATCGTACCCTGCTGCAATGGCTGTCCCTTTCCCAATTACCCTTCATGAACCAGATGACGCCCGAAGACTACGGGCTCGCGGTCACCCTCGGGGCGATCGAAAACCTGAAATCGGGGAACACCACCGTCTGCGAGATATTTTTTTCCTCCCGATATGACGACGGCGCGGATGAAATCGCCGTGGCGGCGCTTGCCGAGACCGGCATACGAGGGCTCTTCTTCCGGTGTTCCAATGACGAAGAATTCGCACCGGGCTTTCACGAGGCAACCATCGACATCTCGACGCGTAGCCAGCGGCTCATCGAAACATGGCGAACGGATAAACGTGTTCATGTGGGCGTCGGCCCCATCGTGCCCTGGTCTGCCAGCGAAAACTACTGGGCCGATACAGTCGATCTCGTGACAAACAAGGCCGTTCCCGTCCATCTCCATACGGCCGAGACCCCCGAATATAACGATCTGATCAGTGCCCGAAGCGGGAAACGAAATGTGGAATTTCTCGCGGACATCGGTGCGCTCGGCCCGAACGTGATGCTCAACCACTGCGTCCATCTTACGCCCGGCGACATCGACCTCATCGCCGAGCACGGTTCGCCCGTCATTCACGACCCCACATCCAATATGATACTTGCCTCCGGCGTTTCTCCTGTCCCCGAAATGCGCGCCGCCGGAATTACCATGGGGCTCGCCTGCGACGGGCCCGCCTGCAACAATACCCAGGACATGTTCGAAGTCATGAAGGACGCTGCGCTCTTGCACAAGGTAACACGCCTGGATTCAGGCGTTCTGACCGCTGCCGATGTTTTCGCCATGGCCACGACCGGCGGGGCCCAGGCGGCGGGACTGGGCGACAGCGTTGGCTGCCTTGCGCCAGGCCGAACCGCCGACATCGTCCTCGTCGATACGCTGTCAAGCCATATGCGCCCCCTGCACGACCCGATGGCCGCGCTGGTGTATTCCGCCCGCGCGGCCGATGTCGACACCGTGCTCGTGGGGGGCCGGGTTGTCGTCCGCAACCGGGAAATTCTCACCGTCGACGAGAAATCCGTCATCCGGCGGGCGCAGACGAGAGCGGAAGAGCTTCGACGCTCGGCCGGCGTCTGAAGCCAGCGCGGGACAAACCACGGGGTCGACGAGGCCGGTCATTGCATCCGCCGAAGCCAGTTCGGCCGGAGGACATGAAGCCCGAGCCCCAGGGCCAGCGGCACCAGACTGCCACCAATCGCGAGACACCAGCCGCGGAAATCGGGCATGGCCATGCCGAGAAGGTCCGCAAGGCCGGGGACGGCCACAGCGCCCGTAATAAGCGCGGCAGACAGCGCCAAAGCGCCCCAGACAAACGGGTTTTCCGTCACTTCATTTCTGAGCAGCGGCGCATCCGACGCCCGCATATTGAAGACATGCCAGAGCTGGGCGAACGCCAGGGTCAAGAATGAGATCGTCAGCGCCTGCTGTTCCCCCATGCCCAGGGGACCAAGCGCGAGAACGAAATTGGCTATCACTGCGGATGTTATGAAAACGCCATAAACCACGATGGCGATCCAGCGATCCCGGCCGAGAATTGCCTCTCGCGGATCCCTCGGCGGGCGACGCATGATGTGGGGATCTCCTTCGCCAAACCCCAGGGCGAAAGCGGGGAAAACATCCGTAACCAGGTTGAGGTAAAGTATCTGCAACGGCAGCAGCGGAAGCGGCAGGCCGCTCATGGCTGCCCCGCCAATGACAAGAATTTCGCTGAGATTGCAGGACATCAGATAGACCACGAATTTTCGGATGTTCCCGAAAATAACCCGGCCCTGGCGCATGGCCGCCACGATCGATGGAAACGCGTCATCCCGCAAAACCATATCGGCAGCCTCGCGCGCGACTTCCGTGCCCCGCTGGCCCATGGCGACACCGATATCCGCCTTTTTCAGTGCAGGTGCGTCATTGACCCCGTCTCCCGTCATGGCGACGATCTCACCGTTCCTCTGATACAGGGAGACGATGGAGAGTTTTGTTTCCGGACTAACTCTCGCAAAGACTAATGCCTGGAGAAACCGGGCTTCTTCTGCGGGCGGTATGACTTCGCCCGCCCGGATATCGGCTGTATCGATGACCGAAGCATCGTCTCCCGCAAGGTTGATATTCTGCGCGATCGTCAGCGCCGTCCCGGCATGGTCGCCCGTGATCATGACCACGCGAACCCCAGCGCTATGGCAGGCTTCGATAGCGGCACCGACATCGGCTCGGGGCGGATCCAACAGCCCCACCAGCCCCACCAAAGTCAAATCGTCATAAGGCATGACATTTGGCTGACTGGCTTCCTTCATAGCCACGGCCAGAACACGCAATCCCTTCAAGGTCATGTCATCGTTGTATCGCAGCCAGTCTGTTCGACCGGCGTCGTCGAGCGGGACCGCCCCTTCACCCGCGAACAGACGCACGCTATGCCTGATGACTTCTTCCGGCGCGCCCTTCACGGCAACGAAATAGTTCATGTCCGTTCCCGGGCGGGCGGGCGGCTGGTGGATTGTCGCCATCATCCGGGTTTCGGGGCTGAACGGCTCTTCAGCCACCCTGGGAAATTCCGCCTCCAGCGAACCTGCCTCCATCCGCGCCCTCCGGCCGGCCGCAAGTAGCGCAATTTCCATCGGATCGCCCTCATCACGTTCCGTCCGACCCTGATTATCCGGTGTGGCGAGAGAGGCATTGTTACACAGAGCAGCGATCCGCAGGGCCAACCGAGCTGGTCCATTTGCCGCCTTGCCCTGGTCACTCAGGGCGTCAGTCGGATGCACCCCACCGGCCTTCGAGTCGAGCTGCACGATTCCGTCGACAACCCGGATCCGGTCCACGGTCATACGGTTCTCGGTAAGCGTTCCGGTCTTATCCGTCAGGACAACGGTCGTGGCACCGAGAGTCTCCACGGCCGAGAGATTCTCTATCAGCGCATTCCGGCGAGCCATACGCCACATGCCACGGGCCAACGCCACTGTCGCCACAATAGGCAGACCTTCGGGAACGGCGGCTACTGCGAGCGCCACGGCAGTCTTGACCATTGTCGCGAACGGGTGGCCGGCATAAACGCCGCTGACGCCGATCAGCACCGCCAAGCCTAACGTCGCCCAGACGAGCTGCCCGCCCAACCGGTCAAGCCGCTTTTCCAAAGGGGAAATCTCGGCTTTCGCCTCAGCAGCCAGGGTAGCGATCTTGCCGATCTCGGTTTCCATACCCGTAGCAACCGAGATCGCGATACCGGTGCCGCGCGTTACGGCCGTGCCCTTGAACGCCATGCTCGTGCGCTCGGCCACGGGGGCATCGGAGGAGACCCGCCCGACGGATTTCGATACGGGCAGAGATTCGCCAGTCAGAGCTGACTCATCGCATTGCAGTCCGGCGGAGTTTACAAGACGAAGGTCCGCTGGCACGACGTCTCCGCTTTGAAGCAGAATTATGTCGCCGGGGACAATTTCATCAGCGAGGACCGTAACGGTGCGACCTTCGCGCCGGACCCGGGCGTGCACCCGTGAAAGCCGGCGCAGGGATTCCATCGATTTGATGGCCCGCAATTCGGTGGTAAACCCGATTGTGGAATTGATGGCCAGGACCGCGACGATGGTCCAGCCCTCGGCCCAGTCCCCGAGAAAAAAGGACAGCGCCGCGGCAGCCGCCAGGAGATAGATGATAATGCCCCGGAACTGGCCCAGGAGGATGGTCCAGACACCGCGACGCGCCGTTTCACTGAGGCGGTTCAGCCCGTATTTCCGGCGCCTCTTTGCGACCTCCGGCTGAGTAAGACCGCTCTCCAGCGGAACGCCGCTCATCCGAAGGATTTTTTCCACCGGTTGCGCGTGAGCGTCATCCATAACCGCGCCTCGTCCGATGGATCTGCCGGTCAGCTGACCAGATGTCGCGGCCTGCCGGCGATAAATGCTTCGATGTTCTCGCGGGTCGTATCAAGGATACGACGTACCGCTTCTTTGGTATTGAAGGCACTGTGGGGCGTGATCAGAACGTTCCGCAAGCGCAAAAGAATATGGTCTGCAAGGAGACTTTCCAGATCATGTTCCCGGCTAAAGGCCGAGCGCAATAGTTCCGCCTCCTCCCTGATGACCGGCTCTTCCGGCAGGACATCAATCCCGGCCGCGGCCACCCGCCCCCTGGACAGGGCTCTCAACAGGCTTCGGACATCGACAACGGATCCCCGGGCCGTATTGATCAGCACGACCCCGTCTTTCATGGCGTCAAATTCCCTATCGGCGATCATATGACGGGTTTCCGTCGTTGCCGGCACATGCAGAGACAAGACATCTGCCCGGCCAAGCACATCCATAAATGACGTGTATTCAAAGCCCACCTCTTCCGCCACTGCCTCGTCCGGCCTGGTATCATAGGCAAGCACGTCCATGCCGAATCCTTTGGCGATACGCGCCGTATGGCGGCCGATATTGCCGGTCCCGATGATGCCCATGACCTTGCCCTCGAGATCGAAGCCGGTCAGTCCCGCCTGCGTGAAATCGCCCCGGCGGGTCCGGTCCACCGCCTCGACCAGGCGATGACTGATTGCGAGGAGCAGCGCAAAGACATGTTCGGCTACCGTATTTTCACCGTAATTCGGAACATTGGTTACCGTAATATCGCCGGCGTGGCAGATGTCGAGATCGATATGGTCAAACCCCGTGGACCGGGTTGCAATCAGCTTGAGTCCGGGAAATTGGCTCAGCACTTCCCGGTTCAGGGCCGAATAGATGAAGGTCGAGATGATTTCCGCGTCGCTGTGCTTGCTGGCCGAATGCTTGTCCAGACGTCCCGCCTCAAAAACCAGATCGTGCTCCCGTTCGAGACTGGCGAAGGCCTCGCGTTCCCAAGGCTCGATTTCGAAGATCACGATTTTCACAAGGTACTCTCCGGACGACCGGATTCAGCTTCGGTCCGAGCCACAACTTCCTTGACCGCCAGAAAACTGTCCGGACTTACCGATATTGAGGTAATCCCCTGGGATACCAGGAAGGCCGCGAATTCCGGGTGGTCGCTGGGCGCCTGGCCACAGAGCCCGGTCGGGATTCCGGATTTTCGGGCTTTCGACAGAAGATCGCCGATCGCCGCCTTTACCGCCTCGTTCTGCTCATCAAAGAGGCCGCTCAACAGGCTGCTGTCACGATCGACCCCTAGGATCAGCTGAGTCAGGTCGTTCGATCCAATGGAAAAGCCGTCAAACCGCTCGGCGAATTTTTCCGCCAGCAGGACGTTTGAAGGAATCTCCACCATCACATACACATCGAGACCGTTTTTACCCCGCATCAGGCCATTCTCCGCGAGGACCTCGAGCACGTTATCGGCCTCTTCAAGGGTCCGGCAGAACGGAATCATGACGACAATGTTGTCGAGGCCGATTTCCTCGCGGGCGCGGCGAACCGCCTGACATTCGAGGGCAAACCCGGCCCGATAGCCTTCGCTGTAATACCGGCTCGCCCCGCGCCAGCCGAGCATCGGATTCTCCTCCGCCGGCTCAAACGCCTCACCCCCGATAAGTCTGGCATACTCATTCGTCTTGAAGTCGCTCATCCGGACAATTACGCGATTGGGGAAATGGGCCGCCGCAATACGCGCCATTCCTCGCGCGAGGGTCTCGACGAAATATTCCGACTTGTTGTCGTAAGCCTTTGTCAGTGCATCTATTTCACGACGCGCCTTTTTATCCTTGAGCGTTTCGAAACGAACCAGCGCCATCGGATGGATCCTGATCTGGGTCCCGATAATGAATTCCATGCGAGCGAGCCCGACCCCATCGGTCGGCAATCTCCACCAGCGGAAAGCCGCGGCCGGATTGGCAAGGTTGACCATAATTTTGGTTTCCGTCGCCGGGATTTGCCCCAAGTCGATTTCCCGGACGTCATAATCCAGCGCCCCCTCGTAGACGTTTCCTTGCGCGCCCTCGGCGCAGGAAACTGTAACCTCGTCGTCGTCCTGGAGGGTATCTGTTGCCCCGCTCGCGCCGACGATAGCGGTCAGTCCAAGTTCCCGACTCACGATCGCCGCATGACTGGTACGTCCGCCGTGATCCGTAACGATGGCAGCCGCCTTTTTCATGATCGGAACCCAGTCGGGGTCCGTCATGCCGGTAACCAGGACCGCCCCCGGCACGAACTGATCGATATCCCGGGCGCTGTCCAGCCGACAAACCTTTCCGGTAGAAATGGCGTCTCCGATCGCCAGCCCCGAGACGAGCTTGCGGCTCGTCGTTTTCAGTTTGTAGGACTTGAGCGTTTGGGCCTCCCGCCGCGACTGGACGGTTTCGGGCCTTGCCTGAACGACAAACAGGTCTCCAGTACGCCCGTCCTTCGCCCATTCCATATCCATGGGCTGACCGTAATGCTCTTCGATTACCACCGCCCATCGGGCCAGCTGCAGGATTTCCTCATCGTTGAGGACGTAGGCGGACCGCTCCTTCATCCTGGTAGAGACCAGCTTTGAACTGCCTTTGCCGCCCTTCGCATAGATCATCTTCTGCGCCTTGCCACCAAGCGACTTCTCGATGATGGGCTTGAGATGGGAATGGCTCAGCAGGGGCTTGAAGACGTGGTATTCGTCGGGATCGACCATGCCCTGAACAACGGTCTCACCCAGTCCCCAGGCTGCATTGATCAGCACACTGCCGGGAAAGCCCGTTTCTGTGTCTATGGAAAACATGACGCCCGACCCTGCCTTGTCGGCACGCACCATCTCCTGCACGCCGACCGACAAGGCCACGTCCATGTGATCGAAGCCGTGGTTTCGCCGGTATATGATCGCCCGATCGGTAAAAAGAGAGGCAAAACATTTCTTGCATGCCTTGAGCAACGCGGCGTCCCCCCGCACGTTGAGAAATGTCTCAAGCTGTCCGGCGAAGCTTGCTTCCGGCAGATCTTCCGCCGTCGCGCTGCTACGAACCGCCACGCTTCCAACCCTGTGGCCGCTTCGTTCCGTCATATCGTGATAGGCGTCGAGGATGGCATCCGAAAGCGCCACGGGGAAATCTGCCTCCAGAATCAGCCTGCGAACGGATTTCCCGACCGCGGCGAGATTGCTGCCATCCTCTTTCAAGGCCCCGAGCCGCTCGGCCAGGACCGGCTTGAGTTCATTTGCCTCGAGAAACTCCCAATAAGCCGTCGCTGTTGTCGCAAACCCGCCGGGAACCCTGATGCCGGCCTCGCCAAGATGCGCAACCATTTCCCCCAGAGAAGCGTTCTTGCCGCCGACAACGGCAACGTCAGCCCGGGAAATGTCGGAAAACCATCGCAGAAGATCGCCGTTACCCATTTTGCGCCGACCTCCCTGAGGCCAAAGCCGTCCCCGGTGGTTTCCGGTTTTCGTCCCGGTCCCGCTCTTCCGGCCGCAAAAGCCGGAATTCGTAGCTATCACCGGGTGCCACGTCGCGAAACCGGCCACGATAGGCAATGGTAATGGGATTCGCGGTAAAGGCACGGCTTGCGATCCGCAAACGCTCGTGATTGGCCTCCACATCGAGCACCTGGCGACGGTAGCGCAGGCGCACTTTTACGCCGCCGAGATTCTCGGGGAGGCCTGGGTCGAAATGCAGGACGTTCGCACGCATCTCGATCCCGAGGAAGCAGCGCTGGATGAGATCGATCGCGCCCGCCATCGCGCCCACATGTATGCCCTCCCGCGTCGAGCCTCCCTGAATATCGGAAATGTCGCTCTCGAGCGCCCGCTGGAAAAGGTGCCACGACCGTGGACGGTCGGACCGCGCCAGCACCCAGGAATGAGCCACCCGGCTCAGGGTGGACCCGTGGGACGTCCGGGACAGGTAATATTCCACATTGCGCGGGATCGTATCGTACTCGAACGGATAGCCGAGCTGCTCGAACAGCAAACGAAGCTCATCGGCCGAGAAAAGATAGAAAAGCATCAGCACGTCGGCCTGCTTGGAAACTTTGTAACGGTTTGGTGTATCTCCCTCAGCCTCCAGAATCCGGTCGAGGCGCTGTATGTCGCCGTATTTTTTCTCGTACGCCCGCCAGTCGAACTCGGCCAGATCGCCGTAGCCGTCGAACTGGCTGATAATGCCGCCGTCGTGGAACGGAACCCTGAGCTTGCGGCTGATGACCTGCCACTGGTCTATCTCATCCAGGCTGAGGCCGATTTTTTCGCAAATCCTCTCGCACTGCACTTTGGGAAGCAGGTCGAGCACATCGCAGGTGCGTGTCAGGACCCAGGCCGCCATGACATTGGTATACGCATTATTGGCGAGCCCGCCTTCCTGTTCGGGATCGGCATCCGGATAGGCCGTATGATATTCGTCCGGCCCCATGACGCCCTTTATCTCGTATCGGTCGATCGCGGCGTTATAGGTCGTAAGGCTGGCGAGAAACCGGGCAATTTCAAGCATCATTTCGGCACCGTAGAAGTACAGAAACTCGTGGTCGTCGGTCGCCTGATGGTATTTCCAGATGCTGTAGGCGATGGCGGCGTTGATGTGCCGTTGACGGTAGGTGTTGTCGGGCAGCCAGCGGCCCGAGCGCGGATTGAGATGAACCCGCTGGCTCTCTTCTCGACCGTCGCTGCCGCTTTGCCAGGGGTACATCGCCCCTTCGTAGCCCGCCTCTTGAGCGGACCGGCGCGCTTCGGGCAGCCGGCGGTAGCGATAGCGCAACAGCGCACGAGTCAGCATCGGCATCCGAAGAGTCATGAATGGGAAAATGAATACCTCGTCCCAGAAGATGTGTCCGCGATAGGCTTCACCATGCCAACCCCGGGCCGGCACCCCGGCATCCCGATCAACGGAATGAACGGACACGGTTTGCAGCAGATGAAAAACGTTCACGCGCAGATTAAGGGCGGTGTCTTCCGTCAGATGGTCCTCGAGGATGATATCGAATTCGTCCCAGAGGTGATTCCAGGCAAGTGCGTGGGCCGAAAAAAGTGACTCGAACCGACCGGTATGCGCCAGAGTGCGCTTCGCTTCGAGACCCGGCTCCGAGATCGCCTGATCGAGCGAGCTGTGGAAGGCCACGATCTTTTCGACTGTAATGCTCTCTCCCTTCTTGATGGGATGGCTGATGTCCTGTCGGATCTGGTCTTTGAGGATTTTGACCTCGCGCTTACCCCCGATCTCGGCATTATTCTGGTAGAGCCGCGTACGGGCCGCCTGGGAGAATTGGATAAGGGACTGGGTGGTTCGTCCCCTGAGAAAGATGACATCTTCACCCAGATGATGCAGATCGGTCGTCTCCAGGTGCTGGCTGGACAGGTCCCGGTAACGCGCCACGCCTGCGTTGGTGATCGCAGCATCGAGCACCGAGCGCACCGTGAGAACGCCCGCCCAGTCTTCGGCCGAGATTTCCACTGAAAGGGCGGCCAGATTGGGGTTCGCCATACTGACGATGCGGCGCTCGAACCAGCGCGTGGTGCGTCCGTCCGTGTCACGAAAGCGAATGTTCCGGGTGAGCAGGCCCGCCTTCAGGTTCAACTCCTGCCGGAACGACAGAATTTCGACTTCGTCGAGCCGGAACCAGTCACCATTATCGATTCGGAAGGTCAACCTCAGCCAGTTGGGGAAATTGACGAGATCCTCGTTCTCCACTTCGCGATTATCGACTTTGGACGTCAGACGGTTATAGCCGCCCGCGAGATAGGTGCCGGGATAGTGAACATTGTCGGCCGTGCTGTCCGGCGCGGCGCCGCGTGTCGCGAAATACCCGTTTCCCAACGTGCAGAGCGTTTCGCGCAACCCTTCCTGGTCGGGCTCATACTTGTCGTACCCAAAACACCATTGATCCATTCAGGCCTCCCCCGCGCCAGTTTCCGCAAGGAACTTCAGAAATCGGGCTACCTCATCCGTGTCCGGCAGGGCGTAATCGGCGGCCGTTTGCCTGTCCTCCTCACCCCGGACCGCGATCGACATGCCAGTCCCTGCAAGGACCCGAAACGCATCCTCATCCGTGATATCGTCCCCTATATAGAGAGGGAGTATGGCAGATTGGTCAGAGTCAAGCCGCTCCACCAGCCATTCGACCGCACGGCCCTTGTCCCACCGGATATCAGGCTGAACCCTGAAGACCTTTTTTCCGTGGCCCATGTGGAGCCGGGGGAACTCCGTGAGGGCTTCCTCCACGATTCTTTCAATGCGGGGAACATCTTGCACCCCGGCCCTTCGATAATGCACTGCAACAGAGAAACGTTTGCGCTCGACGGCGTGCCCATCGATATCGGTCAGGCGCGCCCGGAGCTGTGCCTCGATTTTGTCCAGGTCAGGCAGGAATTCCACGCCTTTTTCCAGCCTTTGCTTCCAGCCGCCCGGGCCCTCAATCTCAAACCCATGGCTGCCCGCGTAGTACAGTGAGTTCAGTTGCACAAGCCCCCTGAGGATCGCGACATCGCGCCCGCTCACGACGGCGACCCGGCAGCGACGACTCAGGGTCTGCAGGGCCTGCCGCATGTCCGCCGGCAGAAAGGCCCGCCGATAGTCCTCAACGATGGGTGTCAGCGTGCCATCGTAATCGAGGAAGACCACGGGGACGTGGCCGGCCAGACGACCCCGGATCTCATCCAGATGGGAGGTGGCAAGGGGCCGCGTGGAGAGCCGCTTTATTCCGATTTCGCCGGCCCGGCTGCAGGTTAGCTCGGCAACATCATTGATCACGATATCGGCACCCGCTCCGGCCAGTTGCGCTGCGTTCCCGCCGCGGTCAACTCCGATGACCAGACCGAAGCCGCCAGCACGTCCGGCCGTGACACCCGCGATCGAGTCCTCTATGACCGCTGTCTTCACGGGCGGGATCCCGAGCCGCGCCGCCGCCTCGATCAGCATGGCAGGATCTGGCTTGCCCGGCAGCCCGAGCGACGCCGCCTCATCCCCGTCCAGCCGTACCGCGAATGATTGCAGCACCCCGGCGCTTCGCAGGACAGCCGCCGCGTTGCGGCTTGCCGAAAAGACCGCTTTCCTTACGCCCGCTTTCCCGAGCGCCTCCATGAAGGCCATTGTTCCCGGAAAAACTTTCGCGGCGTTTTCGTCGAGCCAAGCCCTGAATATTTCGTTCTTCCGATTACCGAGACCGCAAATCGTCTCGGCTTCCGGACCATCGGTTTCAAGACCCCAGGGAAGCGAAATGCCTCGCGCGGCGAGAAAGCTTTCCACGCCATCGTAACGTGGCTTCCCATCGAGATACGACTTGTAATCCTGATCCGGATCGAAGGGGTGAAGGGTGACGCGATATCGCGCGGACCAAGATTTCAGAAATTCGTCGAAGAGCCGCTGCCAGGCAGCGGCGTGTGCTTCGGCCGTGTCGGTAACGACGCCATCCATGTCGAACAGCACCGCCTGAACCGCCATGTCCGTCCCGTGGCGCACATCGTCGCCGACACCCGCTCCGGCCACTTCGCATACCGACCTTTCGTATGGGTCGTCCTGCCCCTCCGTGACCATGCGTCAATACAGCGCCACTGACATCTCAGGAGTTTTCCAGCAGGAAGGAAATTTTGCCGTTGATCCGGTACCGGGTAATCTTGCCATTTTCAACGCTGGCTTCCATTTCCTTGATGTAGATCGACTTGATGTCGCGGACCGATTTCCCGGCCTGATCGACCGCCTTCTGCGCAGCATCCTCCCAATTCTTATCGGACTGCGCCAGCACCTCGATGACTTTCAGCATTGTCATATCGGCCTCT